>DATLYA010000211.1:0-22625 GCA_035575235.1 Candidatus Methylomirabilota bacterium | reverse complement strand
CAGAGCCTGGACGTTCTGTGTTTGGACGCCAAAGCGCACACAGTGCGTCACGGACGGCAAGAATACGTCGATTTGTTTTCCTTTTATCTTTGCGCCAGTGTCTTCGGCGATCCGTTCGCCAAGCCCTTCAATGTATAGTCTGGTGCCAAACGGGATAATGCGCGGATCCACCGCTACGGTTCGTCCCGCTTCCGGAATCGTGCCGGTCGCTGTTTTCACCGGCTTCTTTTTCAGCGGGCCATACTGGGTGTACGCCCGCAATGTGAAAGCGCCAAGCGAGACAGTTGCCGGCTTCTGCTTGGGCGTCTGCCGGCGATCTGTATGCTTTTGTATCGCCAGTGCAACAGAAGGCCAGATGCGAGAACGCCGATGTTTTGGTCGCGTTGTCGTCGCGAGGGCTTGAGGTCGAAAGCTGCTCGCGCGTGAAGACCGTCGAGCCTTGCGCAAGAACGCTGTATGAGACGCTGCTCCCTGTTTTGCGGGGGAAGCGGGACGAACAATTGACGCGGTGGTCTGCTTTTTCGCCGCCCGTTGGTGTGCGTCTGCTGAAGACGCGAAGAGCATGCTGGGGAGAAGCACGCCAAGCAGCACCCCTTTCCCGCCGAATTCCACCACACTTTTTGTGATCATGCCGCCACCTCTCATGACCGCCCGATATCGTGAAGGCTGTCATGTGGTACACGGCTCAGTTTTCTTAGTCAAGGGCGGGGCAAGACAAAAACGTCAGCAAACAGTGTGCCGCTTTCGCCGTAAGGATCGGTCAAATCATTGCGTGGCGACATCGTTCGTATGGTCGCTCCGTTTTGAACGTGAAGAAAAAAGTGTCTTTCTGTGAGGTTCTGCGCTGTGCGAGGCTGACGAGGGCTGGGATGAATTGCTCGGAGAGCAAAACCGTCTTGGGGCGTTGAATCATCGGTTCGGCGGGTCATGGAGGACAATTGCGTCATTGCTTCCTCGGGTCATTGAGCCATTGAGAAAGACAATAGCCTGAACTCCGAAGCACTCCATTGCTTCAATGACTCAATGATTCAATCGCCCGCTCACTCAAGCCTGCCATGGCTCAATAGCTCAATGACTCAATAAACAATGACGCTCCTGGCCACTTCGCCTTTTTCCATCCATGCAAATGCATCATTAATCTGTTCGAGTTTGATGCGGCGCGTCACCAACTCATCAAGCTTGAGTCGTTTACTCATGTACAGATCGATCAGTTTGGGCATATCCACGCTAGGGCGCGCCGAGCCGTAGATTGAGCCGGTCAACGTTTTCTCTTGCAGCAGGGACAGGGCGGGAATCATGACCATATCGTCGGGTTTGGCGACGCCAACGACCACGGCCATGCCGCCGGGGCGGATAGCGTGATACGCCTGCACGATGGTGTCCGCACGCCCGATGACTTCGAACGCATACTCCGCCCCGAGACCGTCGGTTAACCCAAGCACCTGGGTGACCGGGTCGCCGTCCGCAGGATTCACTACATGTGTTGCGCCGAATTGTTTGGCCCATGCCAGCTTTTGGGGGTTGAGATCCACAGCGATAATTTTTTCCGCGCCCGCCAAGACAGCGCCCTGCACCACATTGAGCCCAACCCCGCCGCAGCCAAGCACGACGACGCTGGCCCCGGGTGGAACCTTTGCCGTGTTGATGACCGCACCCACGCCAGTCATGACGCCGCAGCCTACCAATGCCGCTGCGTCAAGCGGAACGTCCGGGCGAATCTTGACGACGCCGGCTTCTGGAACAACCGCGTATTCCGCGAAAGAGGCGACGCCGGTAAAGTGGCGAATCTCCCGTTCGCCCTTGTGCAGCCGTGTGGTGCCGTCAGGAAGGTAGCCTTGCAAGATTTGCATGCTGGAGGTCTGGCAGAGTTGGGGGCGGCCGGTTACGCAATAGCTGCATTTTCCACAGGAGGGACGCCAGGAGAGAATCACATGGTCGCCTGGACTGACGGAAGCGACATCCGCACCGATCTCTTGCACCACTCCCGCGCCTTCATGCCCCAGCACGGCGGGCGGAGACGGGAAGGGCAGCGTACCGTTGATGACTGACAGGTCACTATGACACACGCCGCTCGCAGCGATCTTGACTAATACTTCTCCGCGTTTGGGTTTGTCAATGTCGATCTCCTCAACGGTGAGCGGCGCATTGTGTTCGTAGAAGACTGCGGCTTTCATAAGTGTATTCCTCCTACTCATTTGGGCGTCTTTGGCTCTGCGTGCACTATGGCACAAGGCTCTTTTTGAGAACAGCGCCTCCCGTCGATGAGTTGACGAGGTTGGCAAGCAAGGATTTGTAGGCGGGCGGCGGCAATGTGGAAGGGGCGCGCGGCTGTGCACTCCTGCGAAGACTCACCCAATGCTAGCAACGTTTCAGCACGGACCTGCTCGTGACTTTCGCGTTCCAGATGCTGCCGTAATGCTCGCCGCGCTTCTCTCTCTTCGACAAATCGCCCCAGCGCCCAGGCCGCGTGACCGCGCACTAATGGTTCCGGGTCGTGGAGCGCAGCGAGGAGTAGGGGGACCGCCGCTGGATTGCCGCTGTTTCCCAGGGCAATGGCGGCATTGCGCAACAACCCGCGTCGTTTCGTGCGGCGGATGGCGCTGCGGCGAAAGCGTGCGCGAAACCCCGCCTCATCTAATGTCAGCAGTTCAGGGAGCGACGGGAACAGTTCGTCAACAAGATCTTCGCGGGGCTGAGCAAATTTCTGATTCCACGGACATACTTCTTGACAGATATCGCACCCGAAGATCCAATTGTCTAACCTGGAACGCAGCTCGTGTGGAATAGGTCCCCTGTGCTCGATGGTCAAATACGAAATACATAACGGCGCTTTGAGCATATAGCCTTCCGCCAGGGCGCCAGTCGGGCAGTCCGTCAGGCAGCGGGTGCATTTACCACAATGCGCCCGCGGAATGCCTTCTCCTTCCAGTTCCAGATTCACGAGTATCTCCGCCAGGAAAAACCACGATCCCGCCTGCTTATGCAGGAGCATGGTGTTTTTGCCGAACCACCCCAACCCGCTATGATACGCCCACTCCCGCTCGAGCAACGGACCGGTATCGACGTACGCTCGCGCCCAGACTCCAGGCCGCCGGTCCATCAGGAAATGGATGAGCTGTTGGAGCTTTTCGGTAATGAGGTCGTGGTAATCGACGCCTGCCGCATAGGCGGCGATACGGCCACGCAGTTCCCGCCGCCAGTCGATATCTGGCATGCGAGGTGGAGCATAAGGATAGCCCAGGCAAATAACGCTCTTCGCCTGGGGAAAAGGCATCGACGGGTCCAGACGGCGTTGAGGCTCGCGCGCCAAATAGCGCATGTCTCCAGCATATCCCTGCGCCAGCCAGGCGGTAAAAAATGGCTCGCGCGGTAGACGCGCCAGACGGGTGAATCCGCACAGGGAAAATCCCAATGCCTGCGCGCGGGTGCGGATGTCTGCTTCTAAGGACGGCATATATAAACAATTAAGCATTTTTCCAGAATGGCCGGTAGCGTCTTCAGCAAGGGGTTGACTCCATGGGGGTTCCTCCTTATCTCTTGAAAGGTACAGGCAAAGCGATTCCCCCCAGGAGGGCATAATGGATCACGAAATGCATAGGGATGAAGAGCAGGCGATACGCGCTCCAGAGGGCGTCGCCTTATATCTGACCGACGTCGCGGTCGAGAAAGTGAAAGAAGTCCTGGCGCGTGAAGGCCTCAAAGACGGCGGCCTGCGCGTGTCTGTCGTTGGCGGTGGATGTTCCGGTTTTCAGTATAATCTTGGCCTCGATGAGAGCCCACGTGAGGATGACACAGTCATTGAACAAGACGGGGTGCGTCTCTTCCTCGATCCCATCAGTCAGCAGTATGTCTATGGCACGGTTATCGATTATGTCAATGGGTTGCACGGAGCCGGTTTTAAATTCGTCAATCCGAACGCCAACCGCACCTGCGGGTGCGGCTCCTCCTTCGCAGTGTAAATTCTGCGCAGCCTACCTTTGGTGACAGGAGTGGGTAGGGGCGCGGCATGCCGCGCCCCTCCGTTTTTTTCATGCCGCATTTTTCTCATCTCATCTTTGATTTAGACGGCACATTAGCGGATACAAAAGCTGACTTGGCGGCGGCGGCGAATTTCATGCTTGTGGAGTTAGGGCTGCCGCAACTCTCGCCTCATCGTATTGCCAGTTTTGTAGGCCATGGTGCGCGAGTGCTGGTGGCCAAAGCCCTGGGTCCCTCCCACGCGGATTTCGTCGATCAGGGGTTGGCGTTGTTCATGCAGTATTATGCGGCGCATCTACTTGATCAGACGCGGCTTTACCCTGGGCTCGACGTTCTCCTGACCGAAGCGCAGGCGCGCGGGATCGTTCTGTCTATTTTGACCAATAAACCGGAAGCGCCGAGTCGCGCGATCCTCGCCGGTCTTGGCGTCGCTCCGCTCTTCAGCGCTGTGATTGGTGGAGACACTTTACCTACGAAGAAACCTGATCCGCAAGGGGTGTTCTGTCTTCAGCGCCAGACCGGCGTGGCCTTACAGGACACCTTACTCATTGGCGACTCGCACGTGGACTATGAAACGAGCGCCGCCGCTAAGGTCATGATGTGCGGAGTCACATGGGGTTTTGGCGCAGATGATTTTGCGACGTTGTCGCCTCTATTTCTAGTGCATACAGTGGAAGAGCTGGACGAATTGCTGCTGTCTTGAATCTAAAGCGATTCTCATTACCAGAACTGCCTCAGTTCATTCCCCTCACCCGCAGCCGCTCCGCGTCTGCTGCCCTCTCCCCTCAGGGGAGGGGAGAGAGTGAGAGGAATCCAGTAACGACATCAGGGCTATGGGATAAAACGCTCTTGGTTGGCGGATGAGCTCACTGTCATTGCGAGTCCTTCGCCAGGCTCAGGAGAAACTCCGCGAAGCAAGCTTTATCCAACACCAGGGATTGCTTCGTCGCCTGCGGTTCCTCGCAATGACAGCCGCATCGAGATTTGTCCAAGGGGTTTGTCGCATGGGCCTTATGGCGCGGCATTGATGACTGGCCGCAACCGCTCCGCCATGCGGACGGTCTCAACCGTCTCTTTGACGTCGTGGGCGCGGATGATATGCGCGCCGTTATACACGGCAATGGCCGCGCACGCCAGCGAACCGATTAAACGGTCGGCCGCGTTCGGTTGATTCAAGATCTTCCCAATAAACGACTTGCGGGAGACGCCAACGAGAAGAGGAAAGCCAAAGGCGCGCAACTGCGCTAGTTCCCGCAGCACGATACAGTCCCACTCATACCAGGGGACGCCCGGCTCTCGGAAGAACCCGATTCCGGGATCGAGGACAATGCGCGTTGCAGCGATGCCCGCCCGGCGTGCGAGCTGGAGGCTCTCAGCCAGTGCGGTCTGAATGCGTTCCATAGGCGACCCTGCACTCGGTGTGAGTTCACTGGCCATGAGAATGACGCCTGCATTCGCAGCGGCAATGAGAGGCGCCATAGCGGGGTCTCTTTTCAAGCCGCTGACATCGTTAATAATGCGAGCTCCTGCCGCCAGCGCTGCTGCGGCGGGCTGGGCGCGTTGGGTGTCTGCGGAGATCGGAAGGCTGACACAAGCGGCCACGGTCTCCACCGCGCGCGTCAGGCGCTCCGTTTCTTCCGCTTCGGAAATTTGCGTCTTAAGGTAAGGGGCGGTGGACATAGCCCCAATGTCAATGATATCTGCTCCTGCACTTGCCATGGCCCGTGCCGCCTCTGCCAGGCGCTGAAGGTCAGTCCGTACGGAGCCTTGATAGAAGGACTCTGAGCTCACGTTCAGAACGGCCATGACCCGTACCGGCGCGTCGTCTCCGACGCTCAGACCGGCAAGGTCGGCTGTGAGAGGAAACGCCGCATGCTGCGAGTGACGATGCGCCTTCACCAGCTAAAATCCTCGTAAAAAAAATATGACAAATTCTCTCTTTTATATTTGCCTGATTCATCGTTTTTTTCTACACTGTTCCCTGCGCATGATTTGAGGAGAGCACAACCATGATAAAGCTGTATGATTTCCCCCAGAGCCCGTACTGTCAAAAGGTCCGGCTCGTTTTAGCGGAAAAGGATTTATCCTTCGACAAAGTTTTTGTCGATTTAATGAAAAATGAACAAAAGTCTCCAGACTTCTTACGCCTTAACCCCTATGGAAAAGTGCCGGTGTTGGTCGATGAGGGAGAGGCGGTTTATGACTCCACGGTCATTAACGAGTATCTCGAAGATGAATATCCTCATCCTCCTTTAATGCCCGCCGATTCTGGCGAACGCGCTCGTGTGAGAATGTTTGAAGATTTCGCGGATAATTCATTCACGGCGCAAGGCGGCCTGCTTGCCGCCGAGCTGCGCAAACCGCCTGAACAATCGGATCAAGATCGTATACAGCGCTATCGGACCGATCTGATCCGCGTGCTGGAATTTCTGGATCGCCAGTTAGAGGGCAAAGAATATATTGCCGGGGATTTTTCTCTTGCCGACCTTGCGTTCGTTCCGCGTCTGCTTCAGCTCCCTAGTCTGGGAGTGGAGATTCCTGCTCGCTTGCGGAATGTGATTGCGTGGAGTGAGCGACTGAAGCAACGAGATTCAGTGCGACAACTCCAACAAGAGTTGGGGCTGGTGTAATCGCCTTTTTTGCTGTAGGGCGAAGGACGCGTGGAGAGAAGGACAGCCTCTTGTTCTTCTCTTTGCCCAGTATGGATTAATCGCTTTAACGTTGCTGCCTCGGCTAGCAGCAGGTTAAGGAGGGTGTGATGTCTGGGGCTGAGCTTCCTACTATCATTCCGGTGTTTCCCCTTCCTAACGTTGTCCTCTTTCCGGACGTGATGTTGCCGCTGCACATCTTCGAACCTCGCTATCGCCAGATGGTGCGGGAGACGAGAGAGAAGACGCCGCCGCTCATTGGCATGGCCTTGCTCCGCGGTAATTGGCAAGAGCAGTATGAAGGCCGACCAGAGATTTTTCCTGTCTGTTGCGCCGGAGAGATGGTGCGTGTCGCCCCATTAGCGGACGGCCGTTTCAATATCATGCTGCGCGGCGTGCGGGAGTACCGCGTCAAGGAGGAAGTGTACGACGCCGGAAAATTGTACCGCCAGTTTGTCGTTGAGTGGCTGCGTCCCGAGCGACAGCCGCTCGCTTCGACGCTACGGCAGGAGTTGAACCGATTGCTGGACGCCTATCTACAGAAAAACGAGAGCGTGCAGAAGTTTCTCAACGACCCGACGATCGAAGACGAATTTTTTGTGAACTTTTTCGCCTTTCATCTTGATCTGCTGCCAATCGAGAAGCAGAGCCTGCTAGAGGCGTTGTCTGTGACCGCGCGGGCGACATTGTTGCGGGACATGCTTGATTTTAAATTGACCGAGGGGCGATGGGCAGAAGGAGGAGGATCGGCAAATAAGCCGCGACTTCATTGAACTGCCTTGACAAAGCATGTCTGCTCCCTAATAGTGAAGCGCACAGTTCACCCTTCTCTTTAGAGAAGAACGCATGAAACGTAAAGAAGAAATGACATGGTTGGAGCGCCTCTATATTCCTGAGGTGCTTCGCGGATTGGCTGTAACGACCTACCACTTTGGGCGTAACCTGACGCTGCATATTTTGCACTCCCTGGGGTCGGCAAAAGAGACCAAAGCGGCCTATTCAACTCAATATCCAGAGGAACGCAAGCGATACCCTGACACGTATCGTGGCAGTCATCGCTTGACGTTAAAGGAAGATGGTTCCGTGCGCTGCACAGCCTGTTTCCTGTGCGCCACGGCGTGTCCCGCGAACTGCATCTATATCGAAGCTGGAGAACATCCCGATCCGAATGTAGAAAAATACCCGGTTCGTTATGAGATCGACACCTTGCGGTGCATCTACTGCGGCATGTGTGTGGAAGCCTGTCCCTGTGATGCGATCCGTATGGATACGTACGTCCATCCGCGCATCTGGGGATTTTCCCGCACTGACTTCATTGAAACCAAGGAAGTCCTGATGGGGCGCTCACGCACCCTGGCGGAAGGCGGGCGTGATTCTTTGATGATTGAGATGCTGGAGAGCTACAAAGCGGGAGAGAAACGGGCTCTGCTGGGTTAGCGGCGCTGGAGCTCATCTGTTAAGCGATTGATGGCCACTGGCGCTTTTCCGAATAAGACAAGCGCTGTATCACTTGTATTTGTGAGGGCGTATGGCGAAAACGTATAAGCAACTGATGGAAGAGGCGCGCCAGGCGATTCCCGAAGTGACGATTGACGAAGTGAAAAATCGCCTGGAGCGCGGTGAAAACTGGACCCTGCTCGACGTGCGGGAACGTGAAGAGTATCGGGAAGGGCATCTTGACGGCGCGATTTCCTTGCCGCGGGGATTTTTGGAAATCCGTGTAGAAGAAGCCGTGCCGGATAAAAGCACGCCGATTATCGCCTATTGCGCTGGCGGAGTGCGCTCGCTCATCGCCGCCCGCACCCTCAAAGAAATGGGGTACGAGAATGTGGTCTCCATGGCCGGCGGGTACACAGCGTGGAAGAACGCGGGCAATAGATGGGTGGCCGACCGGCAATTCACGCCAGAACAGATTACCCGCTACGCTCGTCACTTTACCCTCCCTGAAGTCGGGGAAAAGGGACAGGCGAAGTTGCTTGACGCCAAAGTGCTCTGCATTGGCGCCGGCGGTCTGGGGTCGCCGGTGGCGTATTATCTCGCGGCGGCGGGCGTCGGCACGATCGGTATTATTGATCATGACGTTGTTGATATGAGTAACCTGCAGCGGCAAATCCTGCACACAAATGATCGTGTAGGGATGCCGAAGGTCGAGTCTGCGCAGAAGACGCTCAATGCGTTGAATCCGGATGTAAAAGTCATTGGATTCAACGAACGTCTGTCGTCTGAAAACGTCATGCGCATTATCAAAGACTTCGATGTCATTGTGAACGGATGTGATAATTTCCCGACTCGTTATCTGATTAATGACGCGTGTGTCATGGCGAAGAAGCCATTGGTCGATGGCTCAATCTTCCAGTTTGAAGGGCAAGCCACCGTTTTCTATCCAGGCCGAGGCCCTTGCTACCGTTGCCTCTTTCCTGAACCGCCGCCTCCAGGGGCGGCGCCTAGCTGTGCGGAAGCCGGTGTGCTTGGCGTACTGCCTGGTTTAGTTGGTTGTGTGCAGGCGCTCGAAGCAATGAAGCTGATCCTCGGTGCGGGCAGGCCGCTTATTGGTCGCATGATGCATTTCGATACATTGAGCAGCGAGGTGCGGGTGTTAAAACTCCGGCGTGACCCGAACTGCCTGGTATGCAGCGATCATCCGAAAATCACCGAACTGATCGATTACGAAGAGTTCTGCGGCCTGCGAACCGCTAATGCGGCATAGCGGACTCGTGAGTGGAGTGTTATAGAGGAGCGCATCTCATACGGACGAGAGAGGGAGAGCGGCGTAGGAGCGTTTATGAAACAGATTGTCGTGCACCAAGAGAAATGTACAGCATGCCGTGAGTGTGAATTAGCATGTTCGTTTTCTCACGAAGGCTCTTTCTTACCTGTGCTCTCGCGTATCCGGGTCGCGGACTTTTACGAGGAGCAATTCTATCAACCGATGGTCTGCGTACATTGCGCGGATGCGCCGTGCGCGGCGGTGTGTCCGACGGTGGCGATTCAACGCCAGGCTGATGGGCAGATCAAAGTTGTGGACGACCGTTGTATCGGCTGTAAGATGTGCCTCCTGGCGTGTCCATTTGGCGTCATGGGTTTCTCTCCTGAAAAAGGCGTCGCTCAGAACTGTGACCTGTGCGACGGCGACCCGCAGTGCGTGCAATTCTGTACTCCCGGCGCGCTGGAATTTGCCGACATCGTAGCAGCCTCCGCTCCCGCAAAACAAAAAGCTGCGGCGGCGCTTGGCTTGCCTCATGCGTAAGGCGTAAGACGTGAAACGTGATGCGTGTGACGTGATACGCGAGTTGCACGCGAAAGTTTCGAAAGTTCTCTGAAGGAGAGAATTTGTTCACGCGCCACGTCACACGTACTACGCCCCACGCACTGTAGCCACGTTTTAGATCGGGGGGAGTATGGCAACCAAATACGTACTCATCGGCAACAGCGCAGCGTCGCTCGCGGCGGTTGACGGCATCCGCAAATTCGACAAGCAGGGTGAGATCACTATTGTCAATCGTGAAGAAGGCCCCGCCTACTCGCGAGTTGCATTGCCCTATTATGTTGCCGGGGAAATGACGCTTGCAGATCTTCTGATCCGTCAGCGGCCGGATTACGAAAAGATCGGCGTCAATCTGGTGGAAAAAGAGAACGCTACCGCTATCCATCCGGCAACCAAGCAAGTCGAACTTGAAAGCGGGAGGAGAATTAACTACGACAAACTCTTGATCGGCACTGGGTCGGAAGTCATCGTCCCTCCTATTCAGGGACTAGACCAAGTGTCCCATCACTACCTCTGGACGCTGGACGACGCCATTGGCATGAAGAAAGCCACCGAGACGGCGAAAACTGCCGTGGTGATCGGCGGCGGGTTCATCGGCATGCTGGCGGCGGAAGCTCTGCGTAAACTCAAAATTAAATTGACCATTGTTGAGATGGCTCCGATTCTCCTCCCGCAACTGCTCGACGAAGGAGCTGGCAACCTTTTCTTGAAAGCGGTGCGAGACGAGGGGGTCACCGTGCGGACTGGCTCGCTCGTGGCTGCGCTGGCGAAAAAGAATGGCGGCATCGAAGTCACGCTCAAGAACGGGGATACCTTCACCGTTGATATGGCCGTGGTGGCGACCGGCGTGCGGCCCAATGTCCGCTGCTTACAAAATGGCGCGGTGGCGCTCAATAAAGGCGTGCTGGTCAACGAATACCTGCAGACCAATCAACCTGATATTTACGCTGCCGGCGACGTTGCTGAGACCAAAGATTTTCTCTCGGATGACCGCTCTATTTACGCCATCTGGCCAACGGCGATTGATCAGGGCCGGGCGGCTGGAGCCAACATGGCTGGCAAACAACAAACATATCCCGGCAGTCTTGGCATGAATGTCGTTGAACTGTTCAACGTCACTCTGGCGCAATTGGGTCGTTTCCGTGAAGGGCCTGGTGATCAGGTGAAGATGCTCTCGACAGGCCAGGATGGATTCTATCGCAAGGTCGTTGTGGATGGAAACGGCGTACTGGTGGGAGCAGTATATCTAGGGGATGAGAACGGCGTTGCCGAGATGGGTGTAATCCACAGCGCCATTAAGCGGCGGGAAAAGTGGCAGGGGTTCAAAGAGGGCCGCCCGCCGAAATTCACCTACGGCGCGGTCATGCAGGCGGTTCCCCGGTATTGATTCTTGCATTATGGCGAACTCGATCACGGTTTCTGTCAAGCTTTTTGCGACGCTGAAAAAATACCTCCCTCCTGGACATGAGGAAGGGATAACGTTGACGTTGCCAGAGGGAGCGACGGTGCTTGATGCGATTGATGCGCTCAAGATTCCACGCGAGCACGCCGGCATGTTGGTGGCGGGGGATACCTATGTCGAGAAAGAAACCCCGCTGACTGAGGGACTGCAATTGAGTATTTTCCCGCCACTGGCGGGAGGCGTGCGTTAGGCCGCACGGGGAGTCCTTTTCCGGGCAACTGCTGTAGGGGCACGGCGCGCCGTGCCCCTATTTTTTTATCTGATGGTGTGGGAGTAGGGAGTAGTTATGTCGGCTCAAGAAATTACCACATTGCAAACTATCGCCCGTCGCTTACGGGTGCATTCGCTCCGTTCAACTGCTGAAGCAGGCTCCGGACATCCGACCTCGTGCTTATCTGCCGCGGATATCGTTTCCGCTATCTTCTTTCATGCCATGCGCTTTGATCCCGTGAACCCGGCGAACCCGAACAACGACCGCTTCGTCTTATCAAAAGGCCACGCGGCGCCCGTGCTGTACGCCGCCCTTGCCGAAGCTGGAGCCTTGCCTGGCGAGCAACTGTTGTCCTTGCGCAAGTTTTCCAGCGACCTTGAAGGCCATCCCACACCACGACTGCCGTGGGTGGGCGCGGCGACCGGTTCGCTCGGGCAAGGGCTGTCGGTTGGCGTCGGTATGGCGTTAAACGGAAAATATCTTGATAAACTTGACTACCAGGTCTACGTGCTATTAGGCGACGGCGAAATTACCGAAGGCGGCGTCTGGGAAGCGGCGGCGTTGGCGTCGTATTATCAGCTAGATAATTTGATTGGCGTCATCGACGTCAACGGGTTGGGGCAGAGCCAGCGGACGATGTACGATCACGATGTCGAGGTTTATGCCAGACGCTTCGCGGCGTTCGGCTGGGACGTGCGCACCATCGACGGTCACGATCTCAGTGAGATTGTGACCGCCCTGGACGCCGTACGGTCCGTCAACGACCGTCCCGCCATGATCGTGGCGCGGACGGTCAAGGGCAAAGGCGTGTCATTTCTGGAGGATCGTGAGGGCTGGCATGGCAAGCCGCTCAAGAAAGGCGATGAGCTGGAAAGCGCGCTCAGGGAGTTGCCGTTGAATGGCGGTCATGGACCGTTTCCGGTTGCTCGTCCCCCGGCAGGCAGTGTGACCGTGCCTCTGGCGGCCGGTGTGTTCCCCACGCCAACGTACCAATTGGGTGAAAAAGTCGCGACCCGCTCCGCCTATGGGACCGCGCTGGCGAAGCTGGGCGCGGTTGATCCGCGGGTTGTCGCCTTAGACGGCGATACGAAAAATTCTACGTTCGCTGAGAAATTTCTCGCGACGCACAAAGACCGTTACTTTGAGTGCTTCATTGCCGAACAAAACATGGTCGGCGCTGCCGTAGGGTTGGCGGCTTGTGGAAAAATCCCTTTCGTGTCTACTTTTGCCGCATTTTTGACGCGGGCATTCGATCATATCCGTATGGCGGCGATTTCGGGCGTCTCGATCAAATATGTGGGGTCGCACTGTGGCGTCTCTATCGGTGAAGATGGACCTTCGCAGATGGGATTGGAAGACCTCGCCATGATGCGGACGATTCCTCACTCGACCGTATTGTACCCCAGCGATGCAGTGTCGGCGGAGAAACTCACCGCTTTAGCGGCGTCACTCAAAGGCGCGACCTATATTCGCACCTCACGGCCGGCCACGCCTGTGATCTATGCCAATACGGAGAACTTTCCATCTGGCGGCAGTAAGACGCTACGGGCAAGCACGAACGACCGGCTGACCATTGTCGCGGCTGGTGTGACGGTGCATGAGGCGTTGACCGCCTATGAGACCTTGAAAGCGAACGGGATGCACGTGCGCATTCTTGACGCCTATTCAGTAAAGCCGCTTGATGCGCAAGGCATTCTCCAGGCTGCTGGACAAACGAACAAGAGGGTCCTGGTGGTGGAGGATCACTACTATGATGGCGGACTGGGCGATGCGGTGTTGAACGCGATGGCTGAGTCAGACGTGCGCGTACACAAAATGGCGGTGACCGAAGTGCCGCGTTCAGGGAAGCCGGAAGAACTACTAGACGCTTACGGCATCAGTGCGAGACGCATTGTGGAGAAGGTGAAGAGTTTAACAAAGCTCTAGCCTGTTCGTAGGGGCGCGTCGCGCCCCTACAATTTCCGAAACCCTGCATAAAAAATCGCCCGCCCTTCCGCGCGGTATCTCCGTTCGAAATCTGTCACAATCAACCGCCCTCTTTTGTTGACTTGATCACGCTCCCAGGGAAATTGTTGGAGTCCAGGAACGGCAGTGAACTGCCGCACGGTTTCACTGAAATACTCGTGGACGTCTGAAGCGAAGAAAATTTTTCCGCCTTTGCTCAGGGTTCGGGCAAGTGCAATGGCGAAGTCATTCTGAAAGAGTCTGCGGCGATGATGTCGTCGTTTCCACCACGGGTCCGGAAAGTAGAGATGATAGACAGAGACTGACTCCGGCCAGATCATGGTGCGTACAAGACAGGTAAAATCAGCATGAATAGCGATGACGTTTGCTGGACCATCCCGCTCAATGAGAGAAGCAAGCCGAGAGGCGAAACGCTTGGCGAATTCAACGCCAAAAAAATTTCGTTCTGGATGAGCGCGAGCGAGCGCGAGCAAAAAAGCTCCCTTGCCAAAGCCGATTTCGACTTCAACCGGTTTGGCATTACCAAAAATTTCGGCCCACGTAGGAGGCGGCGAGTGAAAATCTAACGGATCGACGCGCATGGACCGGGCATTCTCTCTTTTTTTGTAGAAAAAGAAGACGCGATTTCACGTGAGCTCTCGTCCGCCATCAACATGAAACAGGGCTCCGGTGCTGTAGTCAGACTCGGCCACGAACGTGACGACTTCAGCCACCTCTTCCGGCGTTCCTGCGCGTTTGAGAAGAGTCTTGGCGATCTCGCGTTGTTGAACTTCCGGCGGCGTGTCCGCGTCAAATAACACTGGTCCTGGAACGATTGCATTCACCATGACTTCCGGCGCGAGCTCTAAGGCGAGTCCTTGGGTAAGGGTAATGACACAGGCTTTGGAGACGGAGTAGGGGATATAATCCGCCCACGGGCGCCGACCGGCCACATCGGCGATATTGATGATATGGCCCCAGCCCCAGGCTTTCATGCGCAGACCGATTTTCTGCGCGCACAGAAATGTCCCAGTGAGGTTGACCTCCAGGGTGCGCTCCCACTCTTCGACAGTGAGCGTGTCAATCGGCGTGCGAAAGAATATGGCGGCATTGTTGACAAGAATATCGATGCGGCCAAAGTGAGCGACGGCGGCGGCGATCATGCGATCCACCGCCTCTTCTTGGGTAATATCCGCCTGCAGCGCAAGCGCCTCACCCCCGGCGGCGGTCAGTTCCTGTACGGTTTCTTCCGCTGCGGCTTGAGACGTGTGATAATGCACGATCATCTTACAGCCACGCCCAGCCAGCGTTTGCACAATGGCTTTTCCCACACGTTTCGCGCCGCCGGTCACCAAAGCAACTTTGCCAGTAAGGTTCATGAATAATCCCAGCGTGATGCGTGAACAAACGCTCTCCTGCAGAGAGCTTTCAACGCTTTTGTGTATGATTGCACGTTTCACGCATCACGTATGATGTACCACGCATCACGTTTTTAGGGGATCCTGTTGCGGCTGCAGAATAATCTCGACCGGACAACAGCGCGGCGAGGCAGTGACAACCTCGTACACTGCATCCGCTACATCGTCCGGGGTGAGCATTTTGTTACGATCAACGCGTCGGTTTGGCGGAACGAGAGACGTATCAACATAGCCGGGGCAAAGAGTGGACACTTTGACGCCGTACTCGCGCACCTCCTCAAACACGGATTGTGAGAATCCCCGCACGCCGAACTTTGCGGCGGCATAAGCGGCCTCTCCAGCCTTGCCGCTTAACCCAGCCAGAGAACAGATATTGATAATAGCGCCGGTGCGCCGCTCGATCATCGACGGCAGCACTAGTTTCGTCAACGCCATAGTCGCCCAGAGGTTCACCCGCAAGGTCCATTCCCAATCGGCAAAACGCGCTTTATGCACGAGCGTGCGAGGCGGTCCGCCGCCGGCATTATTGACGAGAATATCGATCTGACCAAACCGGGCCTGCGCCGCGTCAACTAAGGCGTCAAGCTGTTGCGCATTGGTGACATCGGTAGGAATAGCAACCGCTGCTTGTCCAAGTGCGCGAATCTCCTCGGCCACTGCCTGCAACGCCGCGCTCGTGCGCGCGGCAAGCACGGCGCTCGCTCCCGCGCGCGCCAGGCGCAGTGCGATGGCGCGACCAATGCCGCGGCTGGCGCCTGTTACAAGGGCCACTCGTCCCACAAGCGAAGCTGTTTCTGTCGCCATTTTGTTGCTTTTACCATGAGGGAACGGTACGATCCATCGCGACATTGTGGTGCCGGACGCGCCTATGCGTCATTCCCGCGATAAGGAGGAAGGTATGGCTTATGAGTTCGTGATCTATGAGAAAAAGGATCACATTGCCAAGATTACCATGAACCGGCCGGAAGTCATGAATGCGATCCATCCGCCGGCAACGGCTGAGCTCTCGCAAATTTGGGACGACGCCATTGCGGATGAAAATGTATGGGTCATCATTCTCACCGGGGCTGGTGAGCGAGCATTCTCCGCTGGGAATGATCTCAAGTATACGGCGTCGAAAGGCATGCCTTCCGGGCCGCGCCCGAAGGGCGGGTTTGGCGGCCTGACGGATCGGACGGATATTTGGAAGCCGCTGATCGCGGCAGTCAACGGTTTCGCCCTTGGCGGTGGGTTTGAATTAGCCTTAGCGTGCGACATTATTGTTGCCGCTGAGCATGCGCGTTTCGGGTTGCCCGAGCCGCGCGTTGGTTTAGCCGCGCTTGCCGGCGGCGTCCATCGCCTCCCGCGGCAGATTCCGCTGAAGATCGCTATGGGCTATATGCTGACCGGGAAACATATGACGGCTCAAGAAGCGCTCCGTCTCGGTGTTGTGAATGAGGTGGTTCCTTTGAAAGATCTGATGCCGACAGCGGAACGCTGGGCCAGCGAGATTCTTGAATGCGCGCCGCTGTCGGTGAAGGCCACGAAACAGGCGGCGATGATGGGGCTTGGGCGTCCCTTAGACGAGGCGCTTGCCGGATCATACCCGGCGATTGCCGAAATGCTGCATTCTGAAGATATTAAAGAGGGACCACTCGCGTTTGCGGAAAAACGCAAACCGACTTGGAAGGGGAAATAGTACAGTCTTTAGCGTTTCTTGGGTTTGTTGAGTTTAGCTCGTCATGAAGTAATAACTTGATTAAATTTTAAACTCTATGAACCCAAAGACCTCAATGCCCCCTAAGGACTCGCATCTGATCCGCGTGCGCTATGCCGAGACCGATCAGGCCGGGATGGCGCATCACTCCGCGTATCTGCCGTGGTTTGAAGAAGGGCGAGTTAAGCTGCTGCGCAGTCTCGGCAAACCGTATCAAGAAATTGAGGCCGAGGGGATTCACTTTCCCGTGCGTGAGGCGTTTTGCCGCTATTGGGCCCCCGCACGTTTTGATGATGTATTAATTGTGACGACGACGATTGAGGAGGTCGGCGGCGCAAGCGTGCGGTTTAGCTATCGCCTTACCCGGCAAGCGGACAGTGTGTTGATTGCTGAAGGGCATACGTTACATGCATGTGTAGATGACAAGGGGAAAGTGAAGCGGCTGCCGCCGGAGATCAGAAAGCTCCTCTCTTCAGAGTAGCGCCACAAGGACTATCCAAGTTGCGACGCGAGGATAAGCGTTGAGCAGCTGCTCGCCTTTCAAGCGGTGCAATGCCACAGCCAACCATTGCATAAGAGCAACGACGTCGGCTGTGGCCCCTTGCCCGGTTCAGGCAGGAATCTGCGGATCGATTACCTGTACCGCGGCAACAGATGCGTGCCGAACGTTTCAATTTGCCGCTTGACTTCGTCCTTGGGTAAGAAGCCCTGGTCTCCCTGCCACACCAGCCATTCCGGATGCGCGTTTTCCACCATCGCATCCAGGCTGCGCCGGACGTCGTCGACACTGCCTAGATACGCAAAATCCGCGCGCTCCATGCGCGGAATGGTGCACTCTTCGGCAGGCAGCAGCATTTTTCCACTCGGATATCTGGCCTCATCTTCCGGCTCGCGCCAGGCTTCAAAGAAGCCAAAATGGTAGAAGAATTTGCGGAAGGCGACGCCGCAGATGCCCGCTTCCGCCAGGGCGCGCGCTTTCTCTTTGTTCTCCGCGAAATACATCGCGCGCAGCACTCCTACGTTCTCTCCCAGTTTAAGATTGCGCCCAGCCTTTTGCGCTTCTTCCCGGTACGCTTCCACCAGTTTGCGCAGTTGCGGCGGTTGCGAAATTAAAATGGTCGGCGTGATTCCTTCGCGCGCGCACCATCGTACAGTCTCCTCACTGATGGAGAAAGCCTGGAATAATGGCGGATGCGGCCGCTGGTACGGTTTGGGCACGACGTTGATCTTCTGAATCCGTCCTTGGTCGTCTACCTCACCGGGGAAGCCGAACTCTCGCGTCCACTCATGGGCCGGCCAGGGGGTGCCTTCTTGAGGAGAGGGATATTCGTAATACTTGCCTTTGAAACGAAACGGTTCATCCCCCCACGCGAGTTTGAGGAAGCGGAACACCTCTTCAAACGCCTCGCGATTGATGCGGTCAGTCTCGCTTTTATCACTCAAGGTGGCGCCCACATGGATTAACTGGGCCATCTGGTTGAGCCAGCGCGTCTGATAGCCGCGGGCGAAGCCAACGAAGGTGCGGCCCTTGGTTAATTGATCAAGCCAGGCGATCTCCAGGGCAAGTCGCAGTGGGTTCCAGCCTGGCAGCACATAGCCAATGGGGCCGACCTTGATGCGCCTGGTGTGATGGATCACATGCTGGGTGAGGACAGGCAGGCTGCCGATTTCGAGCCCCTCGCTATGGAGATGATGCTCAGGAAAACAGACGGCGTCGAAGCCGACGTCTTCGGCGAACTGGCTGAGCTCCACCACTTCCTCGATCATGCGTTGCCAGCGATCTGGGTGCATGGCGATGGGACGTAACGCCTTACGTTCTTCCATCGTCGCCGGTAACGTAGGCAAAAAGAAATACATGAATTTCATAACAGCTCCTTCTCTTGGTCTTGTATCAGGACGATTATATACGATAGCGGCTGGCGAAGGCGTGCAGAGCAACGTCCAACAGAAATATCGAGGAGTCGCCAGCGCACTCGTGAGACGAAAACAACTGGCAGACGTCACGGGCGGCTGGCCCTGATACGCTCGGAATAAATTTGTCAAATTTCTGCATGAGAGTGGACGAGGCGCGGCTTCGCCTACTGAAGGCGGGAGCACGCCAATGCTGTTGGCGAATTACGTGCAACCGCTTTCGCCCGACGCTCAAGCGTCGGGCTGATTCCACCAAGCCCGGTAAATTAGATCAGACCACACACCCTTCGTACACCGTACTGGGTAGTGTGGCTTATGGTGGCGCCGCCATCCTGGCGGCGCGCACAGGCCTCTGGCCTGTGCCACCAAAACTTCCTGTCCGGCACTGTGCCAATTTCGTGTGGTTCGATTTAGGCTCCCAGATGGCTGCAGCCGTCTTCGTTGGCCGAGCCCTGAGCTTGAACTCCGGGCGGGAGGGAACGAAGGTTGAAGTCACCCGCAGCATCGCATGACTCCCGCACCCCAAGGAGCATGCATGTCACGCGCCGACCGCCGCCGTACGCTTCGCCTCGTCCGCCGCGGTAGGAGGCGTGACTTTGTAGAGCTTCTGCGCATTGTCCCACAGGATCTTGCGTCGCACTTCTTCGGGACAATCCGACAGACCGCCTTTGATCCGGGCGTGCACTTCCTGCCCATATAACGAAGTCGGATGCGGAAAGTCAGTCTCAAAGAGAATGTTGTCCACTCCTACCCTATCCACCAGGCGGCGCGGGGCCAGCTGCTCGAACCAGTAGCAGGCATACACATTGCGGGCAAAGTACTCTGACGGCAATAAATCGAATTCCGGGTGCTCTTCCGCCACACTATTGCCCTGGAACTGGTAATCGAGCGCTTCCAGCACGAACGGAATCCAGCCAATGCCGCTTTCGACTGAGACGAATTTAATCTTAGGATAGCGCGCCAACACCCCGGACATGATCAAGTCGATCATCTGGACGCCATTACGCAGGAAGATATCAACAGACAGTTCGGTAAACGCCGCCATCTTGCCGTAGGCCGCGATCTTGCTTTGCAGCAACCCCATCTCCATATTGCCCGAGCCGATATGGAAGCTGATCGGTAGATCCAGTTCGACAGCCACCTCCCACAGTGGATTCCAATGCGGGTCGCCCAGCAGCGGCTGCCCGAAGGATTGCGGTTCCCCAGTGAACAGGATGCCCTTGTGGCCCATGGCGGCGCAGCGGCGTATTTCTTTCACAGCCGCTTGTACATCCCAAAACGGCGTCGAGGTGATGGGAAGCAGGCGGCGTGAGTCGGCTGACGCCCATTCCGTCTGCCAATCATTGTAAATCTGCACGCAGGTCAGCATCAGCTCGGGGTCGCCCAGCTTCAGGAACTGCTGGGCGCCAAACCCCCCGACGTTGGGATACATGACCATCGCCCAAATGCCCATTTGATCCATGTATTTGAGCCGCGCCTTGGCGTCGTACGCCCCTGGGTGCATTTCCTCATAGGTCTTGGGCGGGTTCTTGAAACTCCCCACCCCAGCAGTGGCGGTTAACCCTGGGCTGGCGATCAGGGATCCGCCTCCTCCCACTACCCACGAGATGCGCCCATCAGCATCAGTTTCGATGCGCGGTACGCGATCGCGCATCGAGGCAGGCGCACGGCTGGTCCACAGGTCCGGCGTTTCAGTCACATGGGTATCGACGTCAATGATGGTATAGCCGCTCATAGGCTTCCTCCTTTGGTTACATTGTTGAACATCTAGTTGCTGTGTAAAACATTGGCGCCGACCTCAACGCCACGGAACTGCTCCTCGGGCAGCCGGAAGGCCGGGTCGTTGTGCAGCACCGGCAATATCTTTTCCGCGAAGAGCTTGAAGCTGCGCTCCAGTTTGGGGTAGGGCAGACCGCCAAAAGCAAAAGTGGCGATCATGTGTTCGAGCGGAACAGTGTGATGAATGTAGCGGATTTTTTCCAGCACCTGCGCAGGGGTCCCGGCTGCGTGGAGGCTGCGATAGAATTCTACTGCCTTCACTTTGGCCTGCTCATCAACACTGAGTTTGGCGTACGTCTTAGCCATCTTCGCGTAGAACTCATAGCCTTTCACCGATGATAGATGACCATCGGAGAAGCGATAATGGCGGTCGATCGAGTCGAACATCGCCCCCATGTGTACCTGGGCTAAGTCTTCGGCTTCGTGCGCATCGTCGGCCACCAGCACGTTGAACAGCCCGATCGGCGGGCGCGGCTGATAGCCGCTGGCCAGCGCGGCCTCGCAGTATCGCCGGTAATCAGCAGCGGTGTCTTCCCAGCTCCGCTGCGCGATGATCAGCACCCCAAACCCCATCTTCGCCATGATCTCAGCCGACTCCGGACTCACTGTGGAGGCATAGAAGCGGTTCTCTGGATGGGAAATAGGGCGCGGACGGATCTGGATTTCGGGAACCTGGTAGTATTTCCCGTCATGCGAGAAGCTGGCCTGCGTCAGGCCCTTGCGGATGATGATGGCGCTTTCGACAAAGCGTTCGCGCGCCTCTTCCATCGGGATGCGGAACCCGGCGTACTCAATCGAGGCGGCCCCGCGGCCGAACCCAAAGATGGTCCGCCCGCCTGAGAGAAGATCGAGCAGGGCGATCTTCTCCGCGATCTCAACCGGGTCGTGCCACGGCAGCACGATCACCGCCGTGCCCAGTTGCACGCGCTTGGTGCGGCCGGCGATATAGCTGAGAAGCTGGCAAGGGTCAGGCGACATGACATAGCCGGTGAAATGGTGGTCTAGCCCCCAGATAGAATCGAAGCCCAAGTCTTCGGCCATGTCCGCCAGGGATAGTTCATCTTGATACGTCTCGAGGTCCGGCTTGCCCCCGAAACTGGTGAGCTGCAGCGTCATTCCTACTTTCATACGACCCTCCTTTGGTGAAGCAGACTGTTGAGGTGACACACGTGCCTACGCATCGTAACTCCGCAAGACCCGCCCGGGCAATCCGCCCTGATATTCACCATCCTGGTAGAGGATCGCGCCGGATACAATCGTGGCCTTGACGCCGTCGGCGTAGGCCACGAATCGCTTGGCTCCGCCAGGCAAGTCATAGACGTACTCTGGATCATGCGCATCGACGGTGTCCGGATCGAACAACACCAGGTCGGCGGCCATTCCTGGCGCGATGCGACCGCGCTTGGGAATGCCAAAGAACCGAGCCGGCTCTAAAGTGAGACGGCGCACCGCCTCTTCCAGCGTGAGCGCTTGTCGTTCGCGCACCCATCGGCCCAGGAGATAAGTGGCGTACGGAGCGTCACAAAGCATATCCACATGGGCGCCGCCATCGGAGAGGCCGATCAGGAAGCGCGGGTCGGTGATGAGTCGCTTGATTCCCTCAGGTTCATAGTTGAGCGCCTGGATGTCGAACACCAGCTCGAGGTTGTCGGCAATGGCGGTGTCGAGAAACACATCGATAGGATGCTTGCCTTGTTCTTTGGCGAGATCACCAATTGTTTTCTTGCTGTCGGCAATTGCTTTTACTGCATCGCTCTTGCCGTCTAACACAGTCATCCGTCCCCACTGCCCGGCGAAGATGCGACGGCGGTCCATCTCTTCACGGAACGCCTGACGAAAGCCTGGATTGCTGTAGATCTTAAGCTGTTCTTCCACGCTCTTATTGAACACCTGGTGCCAGGTAGAGAACACCGCAAAAATAAAAGGATTGCGCATGTTGAACTGAATACGCAGCGGTCGGCACGACACCTGCGGCACCGCTTTATCCCAGCCCAGAACCGGTTGTACTTTTTCGACCACGCCGAGGTACGAGTCCGGCCGTCCCGGACGGTTAAACAGTGCGAGCCACGTGACCGGGCGGGTGCTTTCGCGCACGAGGAATTCCAGGAGATCATACTCCTCGTCCGCCATATGTCCAGGGGTCTGCGCCGAGAGGGCGATTTCAATTGCTCCCCGTCCAGCCTCGCGCAGCACCTGACAGAAGGCTTTGAGCTCGTCACGGCTGGCGTTGCGACAGGCCAGCGGCCGCCCCTGGTAACCGATATGGTTGTTCAGGATTGTCGTGGTGAAGCCAAACGCGCCGGCATTGATCGC
>DATLYA010000210.1:0-4056 GCA_035575235.1 Candidatus Methylomirabilota bacterium | reverse complement strand
GTGCGTCACCAGTTTTTTGCCGAGCAGTGAAGCAGCTATCGCTTTAGCTTCTTGCGGCGTCTTCGCTAGCTTCACGCCGCCAGCTTTGCCGCGGCCACCGGCATGAATCTGCGCCTTCACCACACAGAGACCGCCGCCCAGCTCCCTGGCCGCTGCTTCCGCTTCTTCAGGCGTGAAAGCCACCTTGCCGTTGAGCACCGCTACGCCGTATTTGCGCAGAATCTCTTTGGCCTGGTACTCGTGAATATTCATAATTCCCTCTTCTCCCCGTCTCTCCAGGGTCTTGACCTACTGCGGCCCAGTCATTTTTTCCGGTCGCACCCATTGCTCGAACTGCTCAGCGGTCACATAGCCCAGCGCGAGCGCCGCTTCTTTCAGCGTGGCGCCATCCTTATGAGCCTTCTTGGCGATCTGCGCCGCCTTATCATAGCCAATGTGGGGATTGAGTGCGGTCACCGTCATGAGCGACTCGTGGAGATGTTTCTCTATCACCGGCAGGTTCGGTTCTATGCCAACCGCACAATGATCATTAAAGGCGTTACAGGCGTCAGCAATCAATTGCACTGACTCGAGTACATTGTGGATCATCACCGGTTTGAAGACGTTCAGCTGAAAGTTGCCTTGCGAGCCGGCGAACGCCACCGTGGTGTCGTTGCCGAACACTTGCACGGCGACCATGGTCATCGCTTCCGATTGCGTGGGATTCACCTTGCCTGGCATGATGGAGGAGCCAGGCTCATTTTCCGGGATGAGAATCTCTCCAATCCCAGCGCGAGGACCGCTGGCCAGCCAGCGCACATCGTTGGCAATCTTCATCAAGGCGCCCGCCAAAGTGCGGAGCGAAGCGCTCGCCGTCACCAAAGCGTCGTGCGCCGAGAGCGCGGCAAATTTGTTTGGCGCTGAAATGAACGGCTTGCCGGTTTCCGCCGCCATCTTCGCCGCCGCCAAGTCGCCAAACTGCGGGTGGGCATTGAGCCCGGTGCCAACCGCTGTTCCTCCGATCGCCAGTTCACATAAGCCCGGGATCGTCCGTCGCACTCCCTCAAGCGCGGCGTCCAACTGCGCCACCCACCCGCCGATCTCTTGCCCCAAGGTAATGGGGGTCGCGTCTTGCAGATGCGTACGGCCGACTTTCACAATATGTTTGAACTGTTCCGCTTTTGCATGAAGCGTGTTGCGTAACCGCGTGACGGCAGGAATCAGAACGTCCTCAAGTTGTTCGACCGCCGCAATATGCATGGCCGTGGGAAACGTGTCGTTTGAGCTCTGCCCGCGGTTGACGTCGTCGTTGGGATGAATCGGTTTCTTTGAACCCATGACGCCGCCCGCCATTTCAATGGCCCGATTCGCAATGACCTCATTCGCGTTCATGTTGGTCTGCGTGCCTGAGCCGGTCTGGAACACCACGAGCGGGAAGTGGTCGTCGAGCTTGCCGGAGATCACTTCGTCAGCAGCGCGGACAATCAAATCTACTTTCTCTTTCGGCAACTCGCCGAGTTCACCGTTGGCCAGCGCGGCCCCTTTTTTCAGCACGCCCAGCGCACGAATAATCGACCGGGGAAAGCGAAACCTCTCTACGCCGATCGGGAAATTATGTCGCGAACGTTCGGTTTGCGCGCCCCAATACCGATCAGCCGGGACCTCAACGGCTCCCATGCTGTCTGTCTCTATTCTCACGTTCTTTTCGCTCATCGGATCTCTCCGTTGCTTCAGATCCCTGAACGGGAAAAATCCCCCTTCCTCATTAACAAGAGGGGAAAGCAAGGTCGACTGCGCTCCCCGCAAGCCGTGCACGAAGGGATTTTAGCGTGTTATCAGTTCATTTGGGTAGATATTCTTCAATGGCTGGCAGCGAGGACGCAAGTTCGTCGCCGGCTCCCTCAAAGCGAGAGGATCACGCGCACGGCGGCTATGGTAGAGACCAAGGCGGCGCCATAACAGACGATCGCCACCGGCGCCTGGAGTTCTCGCAGGCCAAAATCATAAAGAATATGACGGATACGGTGCGCGCAATGAAAAAAGGGCAGTGAAAAAAGCACCAGTAAATACAGCTTCACGAGCGGATGGGAGACCAGCGTGCGTATCCAGGCCGCCGACACCCAGCGGAGTGGTTCGCCTATGCCATTCACAAGGATATGCACCGGAACGAGCATAGCCGCGACGCCGCCGCCAGCGGCGAAGAGAGACCACCAAAAGGCTTCATTGCGAGACCTGGCCATTGTTTAACTCCTCAACACAATCCAGGCAATGACTGCGGAAATCCCCAACCACACCGCATACTGGGGACCGACGATAAAAGCGGGAGGAAGCTTTTCCTCCCCTCGCCGCACCACAATCGCCTGCGGTGAGACATTGAAAAACGTCACTGTGTGATACACGGCGGCGGCCAGCGCCACGAGATGAAAAAGAATCCACCCAACTGAGGCGCGCCGGTCGAGGAAAACAAGATAGGAGTCCGTTCCTTGGGCGAGGTAAGACAGTTGCACGAGATAGAAGAGCAGGAAGGCCCAGATGAACACGCTTGTCAACTCGCGCAACACAAACAGCGTATAATTGGTCTTCTTCATCCACCAGGTTGCGGGTATCGGACGTATATATGGTCTCATCGCGCCCCCCACGGCATGAGCACAGATTTCACTAAGTCAAGCGCTCCGGCGGCTTTCTCTTGCTGAATGGCACCAGCCGGATCGACATCCTTAGGGCACACCACCGAACACTCCCCAACGAAGGTGCATTCCCAAATTGCCTCGTGGCTAAAGACAACATCACGACGACGAGCCTGCCCCTGATCGCGTGAATCAAGATTGTACCTGTGCGCTAACGCAATAGCGGCTGGGCCAACGAACTCCGGTTGCAAGCCATACACCGGGCAGGCGGCGTAGCACAGCATGCAGTTGATGCACATGCTGTACTGTTTGAAGGCGGCGAGCTGCGCTGGAGTCTGTCGGTATTCGCCCTCGGAGATCGGCTGTTCCTGTTCGCGGATGATCCAGGGCCTGACGCTTTTCAACTTCCTCATGAAGTCATCAAGATTGACGATCAGATCGCGTTCGACCGGGAAGTTCGCCAACGGCTCAACACGGATCGGCTCCGGATAATAATCTTTCAAGAACGCCGCACAGGTCAGCTTCGGAGTCCCGTTCACCATCATCCCGCAGCTGCCGCACACTCCCATGCGGCATGACCAGCGAAATGACAGCGATCCATCGACCTGGTCCTTCAGATAGTTGAGCGCATCCAAAACAACCCAATCTTCGCGGTACGGCACGGTGTAGCTCTGGAAGGTCGGCGTCTGCTCCGCGTCGGGCCTGTAGCGAAAGACTTCTAAGGTTACCGTACGTTCAGCCATTACTTGTCTCCATATTTTCGCTCAGCCGGGGGATAGATCGTGATGACCACGGGCAGATAGTCGATACGCGGCGGCCCGTCCTTCGTCCGATAGGCTAACGAATGCGCCAGGAATTTCTCGTCGTCGCGCTTGGGGTAATCTGTACGCTGATGCGAGCCGCGCGACTCCCGGCGACGCCAGGCGCTGTGCGCCACCGCCTCAGCGACGTCTAACATGTTTTCCAGTTCCAGAACGGCCGTGAGTTCGGTGTTGTAGGTGTTGCTCCGATCATCAATCGTGACGTTCTTGAAACGCGCTTTCAGTTCGGCCAGCTTGTCGCAGGTGGCTTTCAGCGTCGCCTCCTCACGATAAATGCCGGCTCCTGCTTCCATCGCCGCGGTCATTTCTGAGCGGATGGCGGCAATGCGCTCCTTGCCGTCCATTTTGGTCAGAAAATTCTTACGGATTCGCTCTTGCTCGTCCTTTGCCTGCGCCTCAAGCGCCGGCGTATCCATTTTTGCCTGGGCTTTCGCGAACGCCGCCGCTGCGCGCCCAGCTCGGGCGCCAAACACGAGCAATTCCGTCAAGGAGTTAGATCCTAAGCGGTTCGCCCCGTTAATACTGACGCAGGCGCACTCGCCCGCCGCGAACAACCCCGACAACGGCGTGGCGGTTTCAATGTTGGTGTGAATGCCGCCCATCATATAGTGCACGACCGGGCGAACCGG
>DATLYA010000209.1:0-9156 GCA_035575235.1 Candidatus Methylomirabilota bacterium | reverse complement strand
AGGCTACGAGCTGGAAGCGGTGAAGCGGTACATTCGGGAACAAGAGGCCGCTGATCAAGCAGGGCGGTTTTAACCGATAACTGCCGTCTTTGAGACGGCCCAACCCAGCAAGCCACCCGCTTCGCGGGGGGTACGCTGACTCCCACGATATTTATCGTGGCGCGGGCGGAGAGCGAACGCAGCGAGCGCACGCTGCTGCGTTCTGGGGCCGATAAGGTGATCTCGCCCTATGTCATGGGCGGACATCGTATGGCGCAAGCGGCGCTGCGTCCCGCCGTAGTGGATATCATCGATCTGGCGACCCACCATCAAAGTTTGGAACTGCAACTAGAAGAAGTGACGATTCCCGCCTCGTCGCCTTGCCGAGGCCGGTCGCTGGCGGAATCAGGATTATACGGACAGCCAGGCATCATTATTGTAGCCATCAAGCGCGATTCGGGTTCGATGTTGTTTAATCCTTCGCGTAACGAACGCCTCGAGCCGGGAGACCATCTTATTGCCCTGGCGGAAGCGCCACAGCTAAAAGAGATTGAGCGGCGGGTGAAAGGGGAGCGGTGAGCAATCCTCCTGGAAAGTGTTTGCCTGAACATAACCACGCTACAGGATGAGCTGAAGCCATCAAGATTGGCCGCTGACGAGAGGTCGAAGACTGAGAGAGCGCCAACGGGCGCTTTATGAGGCGGCGAAGAGAAACTCAGTGTGACTCCGGCTCAGATGACGCCGGAAGATCGGCAACCATTGCGGGCGCTGCTGCGGCGTTCTTTAGTGTCTGACCTGTTTTTGCCTCTGGTCGATGTAGCGTTGAATTAAGAGCCGCATCGTCTCGGCAGGTTGAATGCCGATGAGCGGGAACTCCCCAAGCATAAAAGTGGGATAGCCAACGACGCCAAACGTCGCCGCTTCAGCCTCTGTTGCTTTGACTTGCGGAGTCAACGCTCCAGTCTTGAGCGCCCGCTCTAACTCGTTCGCTGCAAGCCCAATCGACTCCGCCAACTCCAAAAGAGTCGAGAGATCCCCGATATCTCTTCCCTCCTCAAAAAGGGCGGCGAAGATCAGGTCATGATAGACTGCAAACTTCCCACATTGACGGGCAAATTCTGCGCCTTCCAGAGCATAGGATGAATCGACCCACCGTTCCGGCATGCGCAGGGTGACGCCGGTTTCACGAGCGACGCGGAAGATTTTTCCTTTGGCTTCATCGCCGATCATCTCCCCATTTTTCCAGCCCTGATGGCGACGGGAAATCTGCACGCCTTTCCATAACAACTCGATATCTAAGGTATCGTGCAATTGCTCCATGACTTTCTTCGCGACGTAACACAGAGAGGAAGCGTAGTCGTAATAAATGGGGACGATTGCCTTTGCCATAGAAAAACAGGTACTGGATCGCCGAAAACGTTGCAAGAGTGTGGGAGCTGGAATATAACAAGTCCGCTGAGCTTTTGGCTCTTAGCTGTTAGTTCTGAGCCGGACCGCGATAGCTTTTTCTGGCGCTTCCCCGCTCAGACTCTGGCTCAAAGCTGAGAGTATAAGGCTGAGAGCCAGGCGAAAGGAGAGCATCATGGGGTTTATCGAGGTCCTTAATCCTACGGCTGATGCTCGGGTGGTGGAATTGCCGCTAGCGCGCCGTCTTGATGCACTACGCGGGAAAACTATTGGGTTTCTCAATAATCGCAAAACCAATGCCGGACTGCTGCTTGAGCATATAGAACGATTGCTGCGCGAGCGCTGCGGTGATTTCTCCATTGTCAAAGGCGACAAGAACGCCGCCTTGGGCGCGCCGGAAAAGGTGCTGAACAGGTTGTTTGTGTGTGATGCGGTGGTGACCGCTATCGGCGATTGAGGGTCGTGCACGTCATGGAGTCTCCACGACACCATCGAGCTGGAAAAGCGCGGGGTTCCAACCGCCGTCATTTGTAGCGACGAATTTGCACTCATTTCATTTTCGTACGGATACCATCGTCCAGCGCGGTCGTTCCAACCGCCGTCATTTGTAGCGACGAATTTGCACCGCTTGGTCGCGCCGAATCGCGCATGCTAGGTATGCCGGGCGTGCCGATCGCAGTCATTCCTCATCCACTGGCGGGAAACAAACCCGATGAGGTGCAAAGAAAAGCCGAGGCGATTGTTGAGGAGGTCCTTGCTATCCTTACTCAGCCCGCGGAGAAACTGGCGCAAGACTATAGCGGGCGATTTTTGCGGCCGGCGGGAAAACGCGCCGGCGGGCGGGCGTCGGCGTAGGTCAGTCACCAGTCATTAGTTGTCAGTTATCAATAATTGACCACGGATAGCTCAATATAATTGCTAATTACTAACTACTGAATACTACTAACTATGGATTTACGATCCGACAAAATTTCGCTCAACGACTCGCTCGAATCGGTGAACGATTGGTTCTACGACCAGGGGTGGACGGATGGGTTGCCCATCATTCCTCCGACCCCGGAGCGCGTCAAGAACATGTTGGCGTGGACGGATCGAGCGCCGCAAAATGAATTGGGCCCCATGCCGCCGAAGTACGGGATCGCTACTATCGAAAAGCTAGCGATTAACGCCATGATGGCGGGCTGCCTGCCGGAATATTTCCCCGTTGTCATTACAGCGGTGGAGGCGTTGCTTGAAAGTCCGTTTAACTTGTACGCCGTGCAGAGCACGACGCATCCTTGCGCGCCGCTACTCATCCTTAACGGACCCATCGCGCGTGAGCTTGGCGTCAACGCGCGCTACAACGCCTTCGGGCAAGGATGGCGTCCAAACGCGACCATCGGCCGAGCTATTCGCTTGATTCTGTTGAACGTTGGCGGCGGTATTCCGGGGGTGCTCGACCGTGCAACGCAAGGACAACCCGCAAAGTATTCCTACTGTGTCGCTGAGAATGAGACGGAAAATCCCTGGACGCCGCTGCATGTCGAGCGCGGGTTCGCGGCGCAGACCAGCACGGTCACCGTCTGTGGCGCGGAAGGACCGCATAATATCAATGACCATGTGAGCACTGCTGCGTCTGGTATCTTGGTGACTATTGCGTCCACGATGGCGGGTATGGGCTCGAACAACGCCTACGCTTTTGGTGAACCAATCCTGGCGCTGGGACCGGAGCATGCGGAAATTCTCGCGCGTGACGGCGTGAGCAAAGGTGACATTCGCCAGTATGTGTTTACACAGGCGCGCGTGCCGCGTGAGACCTGGAAACAAGGCGGCATGGCGGGCATGGGGTTTGCGGAAGACCTCTTTGCCGGAGAAGGGAGCGTGCCGTTGATCCGCAAGCCAGAGCACTTGATGATTATTGTTGTTGGAGGCCCGGGGCGGCACTCATGCTGGATGCCGACCTTTGGGGCGATGACACGCTCTGTGACTCGGGCGATTGCCTTCCAAGATGGAACGCCGGCGAAATCGATTCAAGAGTTCCGCCGCTGACGCGAAAAAGAAATGGAGAAACGGAGAATCGGGGAAATAAGGAGGAAAAACCATGAGACTGAACGGTCAAGTGGCAATCGTTACTGCGGGGGCCGGGGCGGGCATTGGACAGGCTATCGTGCGGCGATTTGCCGCTGAAGGGGCGCACGTAGTCATCAGCGATGCTCACGCCAAGCGCCCCTTTGCGCTTGCAGAAGAGTTAAGCAAGGAGCATGGGCGTGAGTTCGTCGGCTTGCAAGTGGACGCTACCAATAAAGAACAAGTCGATGGCCTCGTGCAGACGACGGTGGAGAAATACGGTCGCGTGGATATTTTGATTAACAACGCCGGCATTAACAAACTAGAACCCGCCTGGGAAATGTCCGCCGAGACATGGGACTTTGTCATCCGCACGAATCTATACAGCACCTTCTACGCCACGCGCGCCGTGCTGCCGCACATGATCAAGCAAAAGTCAGGAAAGATCGTGAGCCTGGCGTCGGTGGCCGGCTGGATCGGCTCCAATGATGGCGAAGCACATTATTGCGCCGCCAAGGCCGCCGTTATGGGGTACACGCGCGCGGTCGCCGCTGAAGCGGGAAAATACGGCGTGCGCGTCAACGCGATTGCGCCGGGCCTGATCTACAACGAGTTCTTACGTCGTATCTACCCCGACGAAATGTTCCGTTCGGTCGAGAAACGGACGCCGTTGGGTCGCGTCGGGCAACCAAAAGATATTGCCGAGCTGGCGCTCTTTCTGGTGAGCGACGAATCAAGTTTCATTACCGGCGAAGTCATGTGTTGTAGCGGCGGCATGTACGTCCACGCGTGACGGCGACTCTTGTCTGTCGGCGAGGGCTGGGGGACAAATGCTGCCTGCTAAGACGCGTAAACTCACAGCTATCATGTTCACGGACATGGTGGGTTGCAGCCGCCAGATGGGCGCCGAAGAAGCGCGCATGCTGCGCCTGCTCGATGTTCACAACGAGGTGGTTCAGCGGGCTGTGGCCGCCTCATGGAAGTGTGGAGGCAGCAGGCGCCCTACAAAGATCCGGCGATGTTACAGCGTGTTTTTGCCGCCTTACGCAAAACAGGACTAAAGTGAGGTCGCGTGTAGTATGGTAAGCGGAAGGGGCTATCTACAGGGCACGCCAAGATCTGAATTTCCTCGTAGGGGCGACCCCCTGGGGCCGCCCAGGAGATGGGCAGGCACAGGGCCTATCCCTACAGCGAACGGCGAACGTTTCTTAGCGCCGCTCCATATCTTGGTGCGTCAGACTTAAAAACAAAGATTGCTTCGTCGCTTTTCGCTCCTCGCAATGACAGGCGTCTCATTTGTTGCCTTTCCGTCATAGGGGTGAGGTGACCTCGTCCTTACCCATAGCATGCTTATCTCTAAAGGCCAGAATTTCTTTATGCGCCTGTAACCCAACCCGTACGGTGACCGCTCTTCTCCAACCTGCTACACTTTCCCACTATGAAAGTTGGCTTAGTTGGATTTGCTCGTTCAGGAAAAACCACCATTTTTAATACGCTGACCGGCCTCAGCGCCGAGGTCGGCGGCTTTGAGAAAAAGCGCGAAGCTGCGATCGCCGTTGTCAAAGTGCCCGACTCGCGGATTGATGCATTGGCGGAGATCGTTCACCCGGAACGGAAAAAGTATGCGGAAGTCACCTTCCTCGATTTCCCGCCGCCGGAAGAGCGCAAAACAGGACTGGAGACTGAAGCCCTCGTGCAAATGCGCGAGGTGGAAGCGCTGGCGCAAGTCGTACGTGCGTTTGAGGACCCCCTCTCTTCGACCTTCACCGATCCGCTGCGCGAGTTGCGCGAGTTTCATACCGAACTGGTTCTAGCAGATATGGCGGTCATTGAAAAACGACTTGATCGACTCAAGAAGGAGAAAGGCAAAGAGCGGGAGCGCGAGCTGCTGGAGAAATGTCAAAAAGTCCTGGAGGATGAAAAACCGCTGCGGAATGTCTCGTTTCTGCCGGAAGAACTCGCTATGCTCTCTGGGTTCGCCTTTCTCAGCCAAAAACCTTTGTTAGTTGTCTACAACGTGGCGGAAGAAGCGCTCAAAGAGCCATTGCCCGCGTCCGTTGCCGAGTACGCGAAGCAAGAAAATCTACTTGTCATTCCTATTTGCGGCAAAGTCGAGATGGACATTGCCCAGCTCGAAGAAGAAGAGCGCGGCGCGTTCCTTGCCGATTTAGGGCTGACGGATTCTGCGAAAGATCGCTTTATCCAGCAAGCCTACGCATTGCTGAACCTCATGAGTTTCTTTACGGCTGGACCGATGGAGGCACGCGCGTGGACGATTACGCGCGGCACAACGGCGGTAAAAGCGGCGGGGAAGATTCACTCGGACATTGAACGCGGCTTCATTCGCGCCGAAGTCATCGCCTACGAGGACTACATCCGCTATCGCGGTGAGGCCGGATGCCGTGAGGCGGGAAAAATGCGCCTGGAAGGGAAAGAGTACATTATGCAGGATGGGGATGTCGTGCACTTTCGCTTCAAAGTGTGAGGTTGCCTGTATCCTGAAGTAGGGGCGCGGCATATACACCCCTCCGATTAGCCGTACTTCGAACTACCCGTCGGCGGCAGTGCTGACTGCTGTTCTATCGGTGGTTGTTGCGCGTATTCCTCCCGGTAAATATTGACAAACGCCATGATCGTCGCCAGGACCACCGGCCCTAAGAAGATGCCGAGGAACCCGTACGCTTTCAAGCCGCCGAGAATGCCAAAGAACAGAAACAGCGTTGGGAGCTTGGTGCGACCGCCGATAATCAGTGGGCGAATGATGTTGTCTACACCGCTGATAAACACGGTTCCGTAGACAATGAGAATCACGCCTTTCGTCCATGATCCTGTGAATCCCAAATAGAGTGCGCACGGCAGCCATACGACTGCGGAACCGCCGAGCGGTTGTAATGAAAACAATGCTGCAGCGCACGCTAACACGAAGCTAAACGGCATCCCCAATGCCCAAAAGCCAATGCCGGCAAGTACGCCTTGGGCGATAGCAGTAACAATCATCCCCTGGACGACCGCTGAAACCGTCTCGTAGAAGCGTTGAAAGATTTCATCCTTGTGCTCGGGGTGCATGGGAATGAGGTCGCGCAGCGCTTTGTAGAGATCTTCCCCATCGCGAAAGACGAAGAATAAACTGAAACTCATGATAAGAAAATCAAACAGAAAGACGAACAAATTCCTGGCGATGCCTGTGGCTTGTCCGACAATAAATTGACTGGCGGCGTTCGCCCCTTGCAGCGCCAGCGCAGGGATATCGATGTCCGCAGTGGCGATGCGTGGTCCCCAATTTTTCCACAGACGGCCAAAGAACGTGTCCTGCCAGCTGGCAAGAAATCCCTGCAATTCGCCGGACTGCACCGCGTACTGCACCCATTGATAGAAATCGATGGCTTGACTGGTCAACACGCTGGTGAGCAAAAACACCGGCACAGCGACGAATAGCACGACCAACAACGTCATAATAATGGAAGCAAGGGTGCGATGCCCCTGAAAGAGGCGCAGCAATAGGGAATAGAGAGGGTACACCGTCAGAACAAGGATAACCGTCCACACTAAAGGAACAAGAAAAAGAGAAAAGAGAGAGTACAGTTGCGCGAGTAGAAACAGAAAGACGGCGAAGAAGAACGCGGCGAAGAGTTGTTGGCGGGACATTGCAAAAAGGGTTAAGGATTAGGGGTTAGGGACTCGTGGAAGAAAAAATATGCTCCCACTGGCCGCGGGCGAGCGCGGCGACGAACTCAAGGTCTCCTTCGAGAAAATCGTAGGTCGGCAATTGTTCATGCTCCACCCAGGCCAGCGCCTGAAATTGCGTGTTGATGAGATCTCCTCGAAATGAGGGAACATGGAAAAAACTCAAGGCGACTGTCCGTCCATTGGGATAGGTGTGGGTCGCGCTATGCAGTTCTGGTCCAATTGTAGCGTCAATGCCTAACTCCTCTTGCAACTCTCGCCACAGGCAGGCGGCTGCGTCTTCTCCCTCTTGAAGTTTGCCGCCCGGGAATTCCCATTTGCCTGGATGGGGGTCGTCGGGGCGGCGCTGACAGATCAAAATTTGTGAGCCTCTGGTGAGGACTCCGGCGGATACGTGAACGGTCGGCATACAGGGCTCTGGTGACGCTAGTTGAGTTGCGCGGTCATGCGGACGAGCATCCCGCGAATAGCGGCGGCGTCTTGAGCCTGCGGGGCCATTTGTAAGTAGCGCTTAAAATCTTGCGTCGCCGCCTGCACATGACCGAGCCGTTGATGCACTGCGCCACGGTCGCGGAATTCCTCTGCTAATGTTGCATTCACCAGCACAATCCGATCAATTGCTTGCAGGGCGCGCGAGAAGTCGTTGCGTTGCAGATAGATGCCCTTCAGATTGCGCAGCATGCGCACCAAAATGTCCCGCTTACTGACCGGAGCCAAGAGTTGCGGCAGCTGCGCCAGAAACGGATTGCCGTCGCCGTACATTTTGCGCAGCCGTAGCTCCAGCTGCTCTTGCGTCAACACAGCGCCGCCGTGAAAGGGATCGAGCACAGTGTCCCCGTCCGCGCCGGTACATTTGACGAGAAAGTGCCCGGGAAACCCGACGCCAACGAGTGACAGTCCGAGGCGACGGCCTACCTCCATATAGATCACTGACAGCGTAATGGGGATGCCTGTCTTCCGGTCAAGCACTTCATTGAGAAAACTGTTGCGCGGATCATAATAATCGCCGGCGTTGCCGGTCAATTTCTCCTCCTGAAAGAGAAAGGTGTTCAGCTGGGTGATAATAGCGTTTGCATCCGGGGTCTCCGGCAAACGCGTGCGCACCGCCTCTGCCAGGGCGTCCAGGCGTTGCAGATACGCCTGCACGTCGAGCGTGGGTTGCTCCTCTTGGGCAATCAAAAGGGACGCCTCGGCCAGATCGAAGTCATCGTTTGGGCTATTCACCAACTGCGCAAAACGTTCTCGCGCCGATAGTGGCATATAGATCGCTATCCCTTGTCGTGTAGACTGTTGTTCCTATACTGCTGACAAAGCTACGGATGTGCAAGAGGATAGGGGATGGACAACCGAAGCGCAGCTCTCCTATAATTTCCCTCGTAAATTTGTATGATCATACCGAGTAGAAGCCCTTTGCATCAGCTCCTCCGGGTGACGGAAGGGCCCGCTCCGCTTATTATTCTTCCCCATGATAACCCTGACCCTGACGCGTTGGCCAGCGCTGCAGCGCTGCGGTTCATCATTAATCAGGTGTATGAGAATAAAGAGGTGCTCATCGCGCTCGGCGGCATTGTCGGGCGAGCTGAAAACCGCGCGATGCTCCGCTACCTGAATATTAATTTGGCGCCGGTGAGCGAGATTGATTTTTCTTCTCAGCCGCACGTGGCGTTGGTTGATACGCAGCCAGGGCGCGCCAACAACTCGCTGCCAGAAGGATTCTGCCCGACGGTCGTCATTGACCACCATCCTGCCTATAGCTCCTACGAAAATGTGCCTTTCCTGGATCTGCGAGAGGGGTACGGCGCGACGTCGACGATCCTCACAGAATATCTGGAGGAAGCGCACATTGATGTGGAGAGTAAAATCGCCACAGCCCTGTTCTACGGCATCAATGCGGAAACACAGGATCTGGGACGAGAATCTACCCCCAACGACATCGCCGCCTGCCAGTTTTTGTATCCCTACACCAATAAGCGCCGCTTAGCGAAGATTGAAAACGCGCGTGTGCCGCGTGAATATTTCAAGGTGTTCCGTGACGCGATC
>DATLYA010000208.1:0-5415 GCA_035575235.1 Candidatus Methylomirabilota bacterium | reverse complement strand
AACAGCGAGGGAACACTGTGTCACTTTTATTTAACCTTTCAGTTCCCTCTTCATCGGGATGGTGTGTGAAGCGAATTCGTCTACAGTGTTGTCTTGATTTGGAACGTGCACTTTCAGTTCCCTCTTCATCGGGATGGTGTGTGAAGCCGCCTGTGACTTGCCTGAAAATACAGGATTTTTGTGCACTGTGGAAGCTGTTTTTTTCGCAACTGTCGGTTTTGCATAAAAATCCGGGGGTTTTGCGAAATTCTTCTCTCAAAAAATGTCGCCACAGTAATTGCGATACTCGCATTCAACACACCGGTTGCGCACCGGCGTTGGCTCCGGCATCTGTTCTTTCCGGATCATTGTCCGCATAGCCTCTAACATAGCTAGCGTTTCCTCCTTTCGTTCGTCCGTCAAGTCCATGACTACTATCTCTTCTTGCGGAATCAGGTAAATGCAGCCATGAGCAACAGGTTGTTGGTAGGTTTCTTCCACAAGCAGGGCGTAGCCGCAAAGCTGGTAGAGGTGATTCAATTGCGGGCGGCCGGTGGTGTTTTTGAAGTCAATGGGAAAAAGCCCGGCTGGACTCTCGATGAGGAGGTCAAGCTTTCCCGAAAGGCCCAACCGAGACGACCGCAACCAGACATGAAATCGTCGGGTTCCTTCGGTAAGGCGATATTTTCGTAGGGAGCGTCGCTGTTCCAGTTTATCAATGATCGCTTCTGCCTTCTTGCCTTCTTCCATTTTGAATGTGGCTTTTTTCTCTACCGGCATCACATATTGATAGAACACGATGCGTTGACAGTATGAGAATTGCTTGAGGTCGTTGACGCGCAGGTCAATCATGTTTCCCCCTTCTCGGGAGCGCTCTCGCCGCTTTCCTCTTCCATACTTTCGTTCTCTACAGATCGGGCGGCCTTGAAGTCTTTTTCACAGATGGGTTGAACGAGAATCTTGCCTGGCGTGTCCTCCAGGATAGTGGTGAGGCGGAGAAAAAGCTCCTCCCGCTTATTGCGCGTGAGCTTGCCGCGAAACGCGCTGAATTGGATACGCTCCAACCCATAATCGAGACACGCCTCGGAGATCTTCGTGCGCAGCCGGTCAATCTGAATGTCGTACAAAACGACAAGATATTGCTCCTCCATGGCGTCTTCACCATTTGAAGGAGAAGCTCTTATACTGACTGTCGCCGCGCAGGAAAGCCGCCAGGCGGCGCGCCTGCATCTGAATAATCGAGCGCACCTGATAGCGTTTGCCCTGGTAGGTCTCGCTGGCTTGTAGTCGTTCCAACACCCGCTCGGCAATAGTGCGGCGCGTGTCCTGATCCAGCATGCCGCCCTCAAGCTGCACGCGTTCGCCGACGTTGAGATGGGCAATAACAGCACGGTCAACAATGGGCTGGCGAAACTCTTCGACAAGGTCGAGCACGAGCGAGGGCTTGCCGGGCCGGTCGACATGCAGAAATCCCGCAAAGGGCTCCAGCCCGGCATTCAACACTGCTCCCCAGACCTGGGAGTAAAGAATGCCGTAGCCGTAGTTCAGCAAAGAATTGACGGCATCCGTGGCGCCGCGATGTTCACGACCGAAGAACTCGATTTTTTGTCCAATAATCGCGCGCACGCCGTCCCAATAGAGTCGCCCAGCCGCGCCCTCAAGCCCCATCAGCGTGTCGCGGACTTCGTCAATCCGACCGCCTTGCACGGCGGCGGCGTTGCCGCGATGGACCTTAAGCGCCTTCGCCGTCTGCTCCAGGAGGTGAAAGCGTTCGGAGTCCGCTTTTTTCATATATTTGCCAAAGTAGCGCAGCAGCCGTTCCTGGTTGGCGATTTTTCCCGCGACGACCGTGCGGGCGAACTCCATGCCTCGGTGGTCATGGAACGCCAGCAGTTGCTCCCGGCGCGCCTGGACGGTGGCGGAGAGCATAGGCGAGGTCAGCATGGCGTAGGGCTGCCCCCGGCTGTCAAGGAAACTCACCCGCACGCCCTGTTCACACAGCGCTTCAATAAGGTCGGACGAGAAGCTGATGCCGCGCGAGGCAAGCACGACTTCGTTCAAGCGGAAGAAGGGAAACTGGTAAACGACATTGTTGCTCTTTGTGACCAGCAAGCGCTCGCTCTTTTTGCGCAAGAACAAGCCAAAGCCGGAGAGCACAAGCTGGGAGCTATCCTCGGTTTTAATGAGCGTGATGCCGTCATCGACCCGGATTTCACCAGGTTCTTTCGGCTCGGGGACTTCGACAGGCAACGGCTCCAGCTCGCCGCTGAAGAGGTTAAACTGGCCGGCAAACCGCAGGGGCGGTGCGGCAAGGGTAGGGGCGTCTTCGACCACGATGCGAAATACTGACTCGGGCATGATCTCTCCTTCTCTCTAGTGATCATGCCTCCACCGTGTCACCCCTGTGCACCGGATCTCTATAATTGGCACAGAGTCGGTCTTTCAGCAAGACAGTGAGGAGCGTAGGAACGTGAAGACAAACATGAGCGAAAAAGGAGTTGCTTGCGCGGCATCTCCTCCGGAGATATTCTTTTAACATATCTTTTTGCGATATCTTAAAGGTGATTATGGGCGCTATCTCATTAAAGCTAAAGGTAGAAGAGGCGATCCGCGAGGTTTTGGATGTTGTTGACTGAGAAATCGATCGGACAAATTTTTGGGGCGGATGAGGCTGATCGCTAGCGTTGCAGGTCTACGTCCTGGCGCGCCTCATCGAGCAATCCTTATGCGCACCTCAGGCGGCATGTGTGGCGAACCATATCGGGCGCCGGGTAGGGAGGTTGAACGCCGCCGCCCGCGGACGCCGTTTCCCGCGCCGTGCCCCTGCGGTTCACGACGGCAGCGCCTCCACCAGGCGCAGGTGGATACGGCGCACGCGCTCCACTTGCCCTTTGGCCGGGAAGCGTTCGTAAAACCCCTCAGCGCGAAATTCCCTGGTCAGTTCTGCCCACGGTCGCACCACGCCTAAGAAGGCCTTAGGAGAGCGGGATTCTTCCCACGCCTGGACCACCTGCTTCTCGCGCAGGAGATCGCCGAGCACGCGGATGAGCGCTTTCAGGGTCACGTCACGAGTGAACATGAAGCGCTCGTTCTCTCCCCATGCCGGCTCCATGATTTCCCGCACGGCCTTCAAGTAATCCCGCACGAGCTCGTACGCACGGTCGGCCCGCATACGGAAATGCTCCTCAAAGAAGCGGCGATGCGCCTGGACAATTTTATGGATCTCATTGAACAACTCCGACTGCAAGATCCACTTCTCCTGACGGCTGCGTCCGCCGAGGCGGTTGATGCGGTAGCGCAACGGGGAGTCAGCTTCCTCGTACAGCAGATTGACAATGCGCGCGGCAAACTTCTTCTCCGGCGTCTCCCACGACACCTTTTCGTAGAGGTCGACCAGGTGCGATTTATTGATCTTGGTGTGGGTCGAGTTGATGATGACAAACATCTCCGTCGCAAAGTCACTGCTCTTACCGTCGAAGAGCACACAGGGTACCTCGATCTGATCGATCTGCTCGGGGTGCCGGTGCTGGAAGAAGTAGAGGGCGGCCAGCCGGTGCTGGCCGTCGATAATCAAGAACTTGCCGCGCGGCTCGGACAGGTTGCCCATCAATGTGGACGCGCCGATGGGCTCAAAGCGCAGCTCCTCATCGGTAAAGAGGAGGATAGTGCCAGGGATGAGCGGCTGGCTCACCGCGGTTTCGTAAAAATTGACGATCTGCTGTACTTTTTGGCGATTGAGCTGACGCTGGAACGCCTTCTCGCTCTTTTCGATGCCGGCGATGAAGCGCGCGACCTCATCCTCCCCTGGTTCTTCGGCCTCGATCCGTTCGCCCTCATAATAGTAACGGCTGGTGAAACGCACCCGGTCGAGCAGATCCGCCGCCTTATAGGCGATGAAGTAGAAGGTTCCTTCTTTTTGTCGCACTTGCGTTGCCAGCATGCTCGGTCTCCTTTACCCTTAGCGCCTATGCAAATAACTCTCTCCCGTAGCTGTGCCGCGTGCTGCAAATCCCCCGCTCAGCTGCGCCTTCGCGGCCCCCTTTGGCAAAGGGGGCCGACAGACGCGGAGCGGCTGACGGGGGGATTTCAGTGTCTGGACGCTTGTTGATGGGATTATCCGGATAGGCTCTTAGTCTCCTTACATTCCCTGAAAATCATACAGGGCTTCTTCCGTCCCTTCTAGTCTACAAAAAGCAAATCCTCCTGTGACTGGTAGAGCTATTCGTAGTGATAACGACCCATCGCGTCTTAACGGAAGACCTTGTGGAATCGTCCCTTCCCGCGCGCGGCCTTGAACGCCGCGTCTATCTCTGCTTCAGCGGCGATATCCTGTTTCTTCCGACGCATCCGATGAACCTCGGCGGCAATCTCCTCCAAAGGCATTTCCTCTTCAGGCTCTTGCTCAGCGAACTGAGACGGTTTGAGTGGCTTGCGTCGCTGCCACACAATCATGTCGCCTTCCGTCCACACGGCTAGTTCGCTTGCTTTGGGAAAGCACTGCAAGATTTCCGGGGGGGGCCTGAGAGAACCATCGGCTTGAATTTTGAGGGCTTTCATAAGTCATTCCTTTTGAATGTTTGTAAAGTCCCCCGAACCTGCAAACACAATCGCCTTTCGTCTCCCGCCTCCTGCCTGACGACAGTCCTCCTCCGGCAACCTGCGGGCGGACTCTTTACGAAGGGCAAGGCCGCAGAGGCTTCTCCGCGCCCTGGTCATGAGAGACTGAAGTTCCTCATGGCTCATAGGGGCACTCCTTCTTCTTCTATTGTTTCTCATAGGGAGAAGCCTTGGTGTTGGATGAGAAAAGTTTTGTCAGCAACAAAGACGGACACGAGGATGCCGCTCTCCAACGTGAGGTCGCAGGCGATGTTACGTGCTATAGTGTTGACGCGCGCCTCAGCATCATCCGTGCTTAAAGCAACGAAAAGGTCGAGATCCGACTCCTCGTCCGCATCTCCCCGCGCACGCGAGCCGAAGAGAGTGACTGTGAAGAGCTGTGGATCGACCTGCTCCGCTAGCCTACGGACAAACTCTTTGGCGAGGTCGGAGGGAGAGTCTTTCATAAAATCGCCACTCCGAAAAATTTGAGGCGCGAAATCACATTTGCCATTTCTACTTCACCGTTGTGCTTCTTGATAAAGCCCCAGCCCTCGCTCTGGAGTATATGGCGCTTGAACGACAATTGGATCTTCTTTTGGTAGGCTTACAACTTTTCCAGTTCGGCGAAGCATTCCAAGTTGTCTGAACGAGATTGGAACTAGCAATTCACTCGCTCGTAATGGATCATCTCTTAAGCAGCTTTTATATTCATCTTGTAGACTATGAGGCAGAACCTCTGTCCCATCGAACATTTTGTCGAATAATTCCGTCAGCTCTTGGCTTGATTGGAAGGCCCGGAGTTGGGCTAGGCACGCAGCGGTGAACTCTTCGCGAGAC
>DATLYA010000207.1:0-5184 GCA_035575235.1 Candidatus Methylomirabilota bacterium | reverse complement strand
GAATACCTCAAAAGGTTCTTCTGGAGGGTCCGTCAAAACTCTCAGGTTACAGTCTTCTGGGCGTGGTTCTGGATACACGGGCGCGGTTCGTTCAAGATGCGCTACCGGAGGATAGATCTTAAAAAAACAGCCAGCACTCAGTCCTCCGCACAGCACAACAACACACCACAAGTACAAAGCGCGCATGAGTTCCTCTCGTCTCATAGGAGAAAATCGGAGCCTACAATAAACTCCTCCCAAGAGCGACGCAACCACGAATGGAGCCTGTGATATTTTCGTCGCCCTGTCAGGATTTGCAACAATTTTAGGCGCCCATGTGTAAACCATACGCACTATGCTTTATGGCGACTGTGCCGAATTCTCTTCACTTTTCAAACCCTTGCCTTTCCTGCAGGAAAAGGAGATAATAAGGCATATTTCTTGCTCTGCTGTGCAGGATGTGGAAAGGAGTGGGGGTTATGACGGATCACTCACGAGCAGGAATGCGATGTCGAACGGTCCGCTTCGTCCGGACCGTTGAAGGCGATCTGCGCAGAGACGCGCACGGCACAATTCGGTACGAGATAGATAATCTCGATCGTAGGCTCGTGCTCGTGGAATGGGATCAGGGATTTATCGTTCCGGTTTTCCCACACGAAATTGAAGTGCTCGACGAACATGCACTCCGAGTCTAGCAGAAACCCGGACAATCACTTCAAGTGAGTGTTCCCGGGGCTTGCATTCGTGAGCGTCCATCGCAGCGTGTATTTCTGCACGCTTGAGATCAATCTTTCAGCAGCGAACGGGCGATGACCCAGCGATGGACTTCAGTTGGACCTTCGAAGATCCGCATGGGACGAAGTCGGCGGTAAATAAATTCTAGCGGCATTTCCTTGGACATGCCCATGCCGCCATGGGTTTGCATGGCGCGGTCCGCCACTCGGGTCGCCATTTCTGTGGCAAAGACCTTCAGCATGGAGGCCTCTTGCCGTACATCTTCGCCCTGATCGAATTTCCAGGCTCCATGATAAGTCATCAGGCGCGCGGCGTGAATGTCCGTGGCGGAATCTGCGATAAACCATTGGATCGCTTGCCGGTCCGCCAACCGTTGTCCAAAGGTCACCCGTTGTTTCGCATACTCCACCATCATATCCAGGCAACGCTGCGCGAATCCCACACACCAGCTGCCGATTTCGAGACGGCGCACCGTGAGGCGCAGTTGCATTGGCGCAAACCCTTGCCCGAGTTGCCCTAGCACTTGTGAGTCTGGAATGGCCATATCTTCAAAGATAATTTCCCACGGCGCATGACCGCCAATCACAGGAATTTGCCGTTGCAAGACCAGGCCAGGAGTCCCTTTATCGACAAGAAAAGCAGTAATGCCTCCTCGCGCACGCTTCTCTTTATCTGTCACCGCCATGACAATAATAAAGTCAGCAATATGAGCACGGGAAATCCAAATCTTCCTCCCGTTAAGGATCCAGTGATCCCCTTTCTTCACTGCTGTGGTCTGCATGCCGGCAGGGTCAGAACCGGCCCCAGGTTCAGAAATGGCGATGGCGGACCGTTTCTCCCCCTGCGCGTAGGGCAACAAATACTTCTCTCGCTGTTCAGGCGTGCAGGTCTGCATCAGCATATGTAAATTGGGCGCGTCGGGGGGAAAAATAAACGGCGTAATGGTTTTATGCAGCTCTTCGTTGGCCAGACACTTTGGCAAGGCCCCGAGATTGAGCCCGCCAAACTCCTCGGGGACATCAAGTCCCCATAAACCGGCTTCTCGCGCTCTCGCCAGCAAGCGCTTCTCGATATCGTTCGGCAGGAGCTCTTCGCCAGCCATTCCCTGCGAGTCGCGCTGCAGTACGAGCGGCTCAAGTGGTAAGAGTTCCTGTTTGACAAAGCGGCGGACAGTCTCTTGCAGCATGTGATGTTCTTCAAGCAGCGAAAAATCCATATCTTCCCCCGAAGATAAGCTATTGGGGACTTTACAGGGGACGAGGGGAAAAGGTAAAGGCCGGGAGGCGGCTCAGACGCAACAAGCCATGCTCTCAGGAAAGAAGAAAAGCTGAGCAGAGCTCTGGTGTACAACAATAATGCTTGTATTTTTTTGCAAAGAGGCAGCGCTCTTACAGGGACACTGTGGCGCTCTTCGCACGTGGGAAATTTGACAAATCCCTTGCCTCTCTACTACTCTGAGATGAGTATTGATGAAGCCAGGATGGCGCGATGAGTAGAGAAACAGCTGCAATTCCTCCCTGGTTGTCGCTCCTTGCCGGCATGATCGTGTTGACGCTGGCGGTCTGGCTGTGGCGTGCGCTCAGCCTCAATGAGGAACGGCAGGTGGAGCGCATGGTCAAAAGTGAAGCGCTTGATGTACGGAACGCCATCACGGCGCGGGTGCAATCGCAAGTATTGGCGCTGGTCCGTATGGCCCGGCGCTGGGAGAATCATGGAGCGCCATCCCGGCAGGAATGGGAAGTAGAAGCAGAGCTCACTACAGGTCATTTCCCTGACTACCAGGCTATCGTCTGGGTTGACCCCTGGTTCTTCATACGTTGGACGACGCCCCTGGGCAATGAAGAGACAGAGCAAGAATTCAATCTGGCCTTTGCGGAACGGCGCCGTGTGGCGATTGAGGCGGTGCGGAACCGCCGGGAAGTCGCCGTCACCTCCGCCCTGGAGATCTGGCCCGGCGTGCTCGGGTTTTTCATCTACGTGCCGATTTTCCGCGAAGAGCAGTTCGAGGGGGTCATTGCCGGCGCCGTGGGAGTCCAGACGTTGCTTGACGCCATCCTGCATGAAGAGCTAACCCCTGGCTTTGAGCTTATCGTTTTTAATGGACCAACAGAGCTTTACCGCTACATGCATACTGACCATCCCCCTGAAGAGACGCGCATGTATGAGACCTCGCTGGAACTCTATGGACAGACGTGGCGTCTTCAGGTGTGGCCCGAAACCGAAACCATTCTAGGGGCGCGCTCCCTTCTTCCTGAAGCGGCGCTGGGCGTGGGAGTCCTCTTGGCGACTTTGTTAACAATTGCTATTACCCTCGCTCGGACGGCCCAGTTGCGCGCCGTTGCCGAGCAAGAAGCCAATCGGGAACTGCAATGGGAAATCGCTGAACGCAGTAGAGCTGAGGAGGCGGTGCGCAGGCTCAACGAAGAGCTCGAACAACGCGTGCAGGACCGCACGGCTCAGCTGGAGGCCACCAATAGAGAACTCCAGAATGAGATTCTTGAGCGGCAGCACATGGAACGGCAGCGACAGGAATTTCTCACGATGCTGACACACGATATCCGGAACCCCCTTGGCGTTATTCTGGGCTACACGGAGATGCTGCAAGAAGAGTTCGTAGAAGGCAACGCAGCCGAAGTGTGTGCTGAAATCTTACCCCGGTTGCGCAGTAACGCCTTGACGGTCTTTTCTCTTGTCGATAATTATTTGGATGTCTCCTGCCTCGAAGACCGGCCATTCCACTTGACAAAGGAACCCGTGAATCTGAACTCGCTTCTCCAGCGCGTGGGACAACACTACGAGATCGAGGCGAAACGTCGTGGCATTACCCTCAAACTCGCCCTGCACCCCACTTTACCCCCTGTTCAAGGCAACGTGGTCGCTCTGGAGCGTGTCCTCTCCAACCTTGTTCATAATGCGTTGAAGTTTACCTCAGAAGAGGGGCAGGTCACGCTGAGTTCGTCATACACCGCTGGTGAGGTCGTCGCTACGGTGACGGACACCGGTCCTGGCATTGCTCCGGACGACATTCCTCTGCTCTTCGAAAAATACCGCAGAATCGAGCGCCCAGAAGCGCAAGAGGGCAACGGGCTAGGTCTGTTCATCGTCAAGGCGCTTGTCGAAGCGCATGGCGGCCGCATTGAAGTGCAAAGCGCTCCTGGCCAGGGATCTTGTTTCTCCGTGTTCTTGCCTCTTATTCAGGCTGAGCAAACCGAGGAATTGATTTAGAGAGCTGAGGAGCGCAGCAGAGCGTTCAGAAAGCCGCGAGTCTTTTTCGGGCAGGCTCGCGGTTGGGAATCCAGATGCGAAATGTTGATCCTTTTCCCACCTCGCTGTCAATTGACACCGCGCCGCCTAATAAGTCTAAGAGCTGGCGAACGATGTAGAGTCCAAGCCCGACCCCGCCGTGGCGACGCGTTGTTGAACTATCAACTTGTCGAAACGGCTCAAAAATAAAAACCCGGGCTTCGGAAGGAATGCCAATCCCCGTATCACGCACGAGAAATTCTACCCCCTCCCCTTGAGCGCGGGCGGTCGTAGAGACCTCGCCGGCGTCAGTAAACTTCAACGCGTTTCCAACGAGGTTCTTGAGAATCATTTTGAGTTTCACCTGATCGGTTTGCACAAAAACCAGACCAGGTTCAACGCGCCACGTCAGACTGATGGCGGGTTTTTGCGGAAGCGAGCGGAATTCCGCCGCCAGTTCTGCAAACAGCTCTGCGACGCTGACCCGCGTGAGCGTCATCGGCGTACTTTGACTTTGCAGGCGACTGAGATCCAGCGTGGCGTTAATAAGATCAAGCAGTTGCGTTGCGCTCTTGTTCATCCGCTCAAGAATATCGCATTGCTCAGCCGATAGGGCGCCGAACGCGCCTTCCCGCAGCAACTCATTGTAGCCAAGAATCACATTCAAGGGCGTGCGCAGTTCATGCGACATAGTCCCGACAAAATCCTGCTTCAAGCGGTTTGCCCGCTCCAATTCTTCCAGCACGCGCGCATTGGCCAGCGCTACCGAAGCGATCTGCGCAATCCCACAGGCAATACGCTTCTTTCCAGGCTCTAACCTCTGCCAACGACGATACCCAATCGTCTGAAGGCCAATCAACTCCTTCCCGTGCCGTAAAGCAAGACATAAAATGGGCGCTGCAGCGTGGAACGGCGCTACTTCGTTCAACCCGAGCTGGCAGAGCTCATCGGCGGTCATCTCGACAATATCCTCGGTCTCGAACCGCTGCGAGAATTCCATCACAATCGACCGCGGTAATGTGAACGCACGTAAGGCCTCGGCATCCGCCTGTGCGTCTCCACTGGTTCGCAGGAGCGCTTGACAGCTCTTCTCTTCCGTCAGGCGCCACACTACGATAGCTGAGCGCTCACCCCCTAATAGTTCACTGACAAGACGGCAGAGTCGTGCAAGAATCGCTGGTATATCGAGAGAGCTGATCAGCTCTTGCCCCACGCGTGCGAGTGCAG
>DATLYA010000206.1:0-3259 GCA_035575235.1 Candidatus Methylomirabilota bacterium | reverse complement strand
GCGCCGGTGGGGAACCGCCACGCCACCCACTGAATATATTGGAGCGCTGATGGAATGATGATGGTGGCAAAGGCGGTAATAACCGGCCACCACTGAGGGTCTTTCCAGTCGGTCCAGAAATCCCAATCGCCCGCGAACAATTGCTTCGTAATATCCGCCGCGCCGGCGACGACAAAGATCGCGGTGACCCAGAACACAATGTCCCACTTCCGGTCAATCCACTTATATTTTTTTTGCAGGAGTTCTCTTAGTTCGAGCCGTCGCTGCCGCTCGGCCGCCTCAGCAATGTCAGTGACGGTGGTCGTGCTTGCTGCCATTCCCTCTTCTCCTCAATGAACAATTATAAAAATTAAAAATGTAAAAATGCAAAATGAAACGACACCCTCTCATTTCCCGATTTTCCATTTTGCCTTTTCCATCTTGCATGCTCTGCGCGTCTTAGTCAGTCACAACTTGCCGACGCAGCGAGGTTCCCAGCGTGTCCGGAGCTGCGGCTTCTTCCGCTTTCTCTATCTCGAACAGCCGCACGATCGTCTCACCCCACACCGCAAACATGCCGCTGGCCAGCCAGCCGTAGATCACAAACGGCCAGTGGAAGGGAACCGAGAAAATTTCTTCAGAAATCCACAAACTGTGCCCCCATTCATTGGCCGCCACCGCCATGCATTCCAACACCGCCGCGCTGATGAGCAGGAAAAACGACCAGGGAAATCCCTTGTCTGCGCCGTACACCGCAGGAATACGAAAGCGTCCGTACACATAAGAGCCGACCGCTAGAATGACGGATAAGGGGAAGAAGAAATAGAACATAGGAATGTGCGTTGGCGTCAAGGCGGTGTCGCGCACCATCGTCTGATGCCATGACCCATCCCAGTTCGGCCAGAAGCTGGCTTCGAGATAGATTGAAAAGCTCGTCGCGCCAATCAGGCTCCACAAAATCGCGATCCGCCGCACTTCTTCGGCGCGCTCGCACGGCTGGTGGATGACCTCCCGTCCAGTCCGGATCAACCACCCGAACCAGACGCCGGCAAACAGACCGAGAGAGAGCAACTCACCCCAAAACAGCGATCGGTAGTAGCGCGTGAATTCCGGACTGGCGGAATTGAGCCCTGCTGAAAACATAAAAGCGTAGTTCCAGAACCACAGAAAAACATTGGCTGCGAGAATCAACGCGCAGCTGATGAACAAAGGTTTCCACCCGACCATCCAGGCGGTTGGATTGATGGTCTGCCCGCTCGTCGTGGCGCCGTGGCCGTTCTCCCGTGGCGCTCGCTGCACTGCTTGTGACTGAGCCATATAGATCCCTCCTTAATCAGTAACTCTACGGACCTTTATTTCTGTGACGAACTCATCCTGCCGAAAAGACCAATGATAGCGGATAACAGAAACAGCGGTAAGGGCAAGCACCGCGGCCATGATCAGCGCCGGCATGATCAACGCCCGATACCACGCCGCCACCCGGACGGGAAACGCCAGCTCCTGCGGCGCTCTATTTGCTCCCATTTCCACCACGACTCGCACGACGTAGTCGCTCCCCGTCTGCAAGCTCACTTCAGTATCCATGACCCCGCGCTCATACACCTTCGAGGGAATTTCCAGGATAGTGAACGACTGCTGCGCATCGCCAGTCGCACTGACTGCCAGACTCATGGGCGTCTGCCGCAGCTCGCCAGCGGTCACATCTACGACCAGAACGGTCTTTCCTGCACGCGGCACTTCCTCACAATACTCGGCATCGGGATCGAATTGCGGTTGATAGAGCGTGAGATGGAGAAACGAATCCCCTAATTGCCGTCGACAGGGGTCGTTCGGTCCTCTGTCTCGATGAGCCCATACCTCTACAGGCAGCAACAAACCGGTCAGCGCTACTATGGCTAAGCAGGGGAATTGCTGGCTGACGATGCATCTCCAGACTGACCGGGCATCACTACGTTCGAAACTCATGCCAATGACCTTTCAGCACTGCGCACTTTATCAGCCCCTCCCTTATTTGTTCATCTCCCTCAAGCCGCAAAGTAAGAGGCTACGCCCTATATGCGATGAAACTTCCGTTTCTGTCAAGAGTTAACGGCGCCGCTGCTTGCCGCAGAGGGCGGTCTTTGTCTATACTGCGCCTGCGTTCATATGAAGGAGGGCATCATGCTGTCAGTCTTTTCGGCGCCAAGTCATTATGTACAAGGAAAAAACGCCACCGCCGCACTCGGCCAGGAAATGAAACGCCTGGGGCTCAGCGGTCCGGCTTTAATCGTGACCGGCCAAAGCGCCTTCCGCCTGCTCGCTGAAGTGTGGCAAAAATACTTAGGTGAATCCGGCATCAGTCACGCCGTCTACCACTTTGGCGGCGAGTGTTGCTATCCCGAGATTGAGCGGATTAAAGAGGCGGCGCGCGCCAATAAGAGTCGCGTCATCATCGGCGCTGGCGGAGGGAAAATTCTTGACGCCGTCCGCGCAGCGGCGGATGACCTCAACCTTCCGGTCGTGAACTGTCCCACGGTCGCATCGAGCGATGCCCCGTGCAGCGCTCTCTCTGTTATCTACACCGAGGACGGCGTGTTCCAGGAGTATCGTTTCTACCGCAAGAACCCTGACCTCGTCCTGGTTGACACACAAGTTGTGGCGAAGGCTCCTCCCCGACTCCTGGTTGCCGGCATGGGCGACGCCCTGGCCACATGGTTCGAAGCAAAGACGTGTGTTGATGGTCATATCAGAAACATGCGCGGGGGACGCTCCACCCGCAGTGCGGAAACCCTGGCTGAGCTGTGTTATCGAACGCTCATTGAAGACGGCCCGGACGCCCTGCGCGCTGTGCAAACGCAAGTTGTTAACCCGGCGCTGGAGCGTCTGGTCGAAGCAAACACTTTGCTCTCAGGGCTGGGGTTTGAGTCGTCCGGTCTCGCCGCCGCTCACGCCGTGCACAACGGCTTGACCGCTGCGCCGCCGACCCATGCCTATTATCATGGCGAGAAAGTCGCCTATGGACTCATGACCCAGCTCGTCCTGGAAGGCAAACCGCGCTCAGTCATTGATCCGGTGTTGACCTTTGCGTCCGCGGTAGGACTGCCGATCACGCTTGCTGAAGTGGGTCTGGCGAACCTCTCGCACGAGATGCTTGAGCAGATCGCTATTCGCGCCACCGCCGAAGGCGAGACTATTCATAACGAACCCTTTGAGGTTACGCCGGACATGGTGGCGGATGCGATTTTAGCCGCGGACGCCATGGGCCGGGAGTGGAAGGCGCGAGCGGCGCAACGGTAAGCCT
>DATLYA010000205.1:0-4442 GCA_035575235.1 Candidatus Methylomirabilota bacterium | reverse complement strand
GAGGGTGCCTCCGATGTTTCCAGCTCCAATCAAAGCAATTTTTTTTCGCGCCATGAATGATTCTCGAAAGAGTTCAGGCAGGAAGGGAGAATTTTGCTGAGGAATTCAGCCCCTTACCCTGTTCTCTCCAGGTGTTGAGAGCTGGAGGAAACATGCCAAAATTCCCGGAATCTGTCTAGGGGAGGCGTGCGTCCAGGCTGGCGCAAAGTCAGCATCGCTACTGCCCGGTGCGCCATGAGGGGCTCCCCTCCTGCCTCTCTAAAGGTTCGCCCGCCCCTCCTCGCTTAAACTCAGCCTCAGGCTTGCGCAGGTAGGACGGAGCAAGAGCGGCAATATCATCAGACGCCCCGAGGTGAAATCGTTCCCACGCCATCAGGGCGACCACGCTCCCACGCGGGTGGTAAGAGGAGAAGGGCAAAAACCGCGCGCCAGGACCGCATTGCCGCTGCAACAGTTCGCCATACCGCTCTATCCCGTCGCCAAGAAAGAGACACGGCGCGCCCAAGGCAGAGAAAAATGTTTGTGGGGCAACCACCTGATCCGGGGATATGCGAGCGACATTCCCATCCCGGTCTCGCTGAAAGCGAGCCGTGTAGACCTCGCCTTTCCGGGCATCAAGTATGGGGCAGACGTCTCCCTCCCAGCCGGTCACCGTACGCGCAAGCGCTTCTAAAGTAGACACTCCAGCGACTTTCTGCCCGAGCGCATAGGCCAAGCCCTTGACCGTGCCGAGCGCAATGCGCAGTCCAGTAAACGACCCGGGTCCAATAGACACACCCAATCCCTGAATTGCAGGGAGACGCACGTTCGCGCGCTCCAGTAGTTGCACGATCAATGGCAAGAGCGTTTCTGTATGATTTGTCCCCGTCGGACTCGACGCTTCAGCCAGCACTTGCTCGTCGGCAATAAGGCCTACACTTGCGATACGGGTTGCGGTGTCGATGCCAAGAACGAGCATAGGCGTCAACGACAGATTGAAGGCGTCAGAGCGGAAGAGAGAGAAAGAGTCAGACGCCACATGACATTACTCAGCCCACCAGACGGGCAATGTCGTTATAGAAGACAAGAACAATCAGCGTCACAATCACCAGAAAGCCGACGCGCCACGCCATTTCCCGCGAGCGCATACTTAGCGGACGGCCAAGAATCGCCTCGATCGAGAAAAAGAGCAGATGACCGCCGTCAAGCACGGGGATAGGCAACAAATTGAAGATCGCTAAGTTGACGTTGATAATCGCGGCAAAGCGCAGGAGGTAGTCCAGGCCCAATTTCGCCTGCTGTCCCGCGACTTGGGCGATCAGGATCGGGCCGCCGAGTTCTTTCGCCGACACTTCGCCCCGGAAGAGTTTGATCAAACTGCCAACGATGAGTTTTGTCCACAGCCACGTCTGCTCAGCTCCAAGCACCGCCGCTTCTCCCGCTGACACCGTCTTCACCTGCACGGCGGGCGTGATGCCAATGGCGTACTTCTTTGCACCCTCACTACTCGCGGGATCATCCCGCAATTCAGGAGTAACCGTCAGGTTCACAATCTGTCCAGTCTTTCCTTTTTTAACGGTTAACTGCGTCTCTTTCCCTTGCGCTTGTTGGATCAGCTTCGCCATCTCCTCCCACGTCGCGACCGGAGCGCCTCCCACGCTCAGCACCTCATCGCCGGCCTCAAGCCCAGCCTTCTGTGCGGGCCATCCTTCCTGCACTCCGCCAATCTTGGGCGCATCAAGGGGCAGATTGACCCCAAAACTGAGAAAGGTGACGGTAAAAATGACAAAGGCCCAGAAAAGATTGGAGGAAGGGCCGGCGAACACGATCAGAAACCGCCTGCCCACCGGCTTATGAGAAAAAGAAAGACGCTGCAGGTTTGGATCAACGTCCTCCCCTATTTCTTCTCCGACCATTTTGACATAGCCGCCAAGCGGGACAGCGCTGATCATATACTCGGTCTCGCCCACGCGCCTCCCCAAAATTTTTGGTCCAAAGCCGAGCGAGAACCGCTCGACCCCCACCCCGGCCCATTTTGCCGCCAGAAAATGTCCAAGCTCGTGTACGAACACAATCAACCCGAAAACAATGACAACTTGCACGATGACTGCAATATTCGCAAAGTCCATGCACGCCCTCTCCTCTCTATTAACGAGAGCTTAACCCCATATTTTTCTATAGTAGTAGATAAAGGCGGCAGGGAAAAGCAGGCTATCCAGGCGATCCAGCATGCCGCCGTGCCCAGGCAACAGGCGACCGGAGTCCTTGACTCCACATGCTCGCTTTATCGCTGACTCACATAAGTCCCCAATTTGCGCCAGCGCACCCGCACCGACCCCAAGCAACAATAATTCAAGCACAGACCGCTGTGGGAAGAACCACGCCCAAGAGCACAACGCGCCGCACAGGTTTCCAAGCACTGAACCAACGCTGCCTTCGATAGTTTTCCCTGGGCTGATGTGAGGAATCAGTTTATGTTTCCCCCATAGGCGTCCCACCGCGTATCCAGCCGTATCGCCAAGCATTGTGACAAGCAAGACAAAAAATACCCACGCCACGCCGTTCGGAGTCTGGCGAATGAGCGCAATATGTGGCGTGAGGAAACCGACGTACACGACGCCAAGCAAGGCGTCGCTCACGCTCATCACGCCACGAGCAGGCTGCTCATCGCGTAAAGCAAGCAGGAAGGAGAGCAAAAGGCCGGTGATCAGCGCAGCGCTCGCGGCGCTCGGATGGAGCCAGAGGAGCAATACGGCCACCGCCAGTCCCCATAGCAAGCCGAAGAGAGGAGGGAACGACAGGCGAGCCTGGATGAGCGAGAAATACTCATAGAGTCCAAGAGCCGTGCACAGCAACAGTGCGGCGGAAAAGAGCCAGGCGGGAGCGCAACAGATCACCCCAATAAGAAGAGGAAGCGCAAAAACAGCGGTCAGTAGCCTGGTGCGCAGCACGAGAGACGGCTTACCGCGCCACGCGTCGGAACTCTGCGGCAGGCGGTTGTTCAGCGGTCCGGCCAAAACGGCGCTCGCGACTTTGATAATCAGCAAGCGCCCGGAGAAACTCCTCGCGGCCAAAATCAGGCCACAGCGTGTCGGTTACGTAAATCTCCGTGTACGCCAGCTGCCATAACAAGAAGTTACTGAGGCGAAATTCGCCGCTCGTACGAATGAGCAGATCGGGATCAGGGATGCCCGACGTCCACAAATGTTGCGCGAATGTTTCTTCGGTGACGTCTTGCAGCGCGATCCGTCCCGCCTGCACCGCAGCCGCCACCGAGCGGGCGGCATGTGCGATTTCTTCTCGGCCGCCATAACTAATGGCCAGCACCACAGTAAGACCAGTATTGTCTTGTGTCTGCAGCACCGCGTGTTCTAAGGCTTGCCGCACGGCAGCAGGCAGACGACTCAAATCTCCCACCGCGCGCAAACGGATATTATTTTCCATCAACTTATGCAGCTCCGTGCGCAGATAGCGGCGGAGTAGACTCATTAACGCACGCACCTCATTCACGGGGCGTTGCCAGTTCTCCGTCGAAAATGCGTACAACGTTAAATATTCGAGGCCAAGCTCTCCGGAGGCTTCAACCACAGCTTGCACGGCGGCTTTCCCGCGTTTATGCCCCTCAACGCGGCTCAGGCCGCGCCGTTGCGCCCAACGACCGTTGCCGTCCATGATAACGGCTACATGCCGCGGTAGTCGCTCTTTCTCTACACTTCCGCTCACGCGCTCATCCCGCTTATTACCAATACGCTCTGCTTAGCCTACACGGCCATGAGTTCGTCTTCTTTGGCTTTCAGCACCTTGTCAAGCTTCTCAATATATTCATCCGTTAACTTCTGCACGCGCTCTTGCGTCGCTCGCGCTTCGTCCTCAGAGATCTGTTTCTCTTTTTGCATTTTTTTGAGGCGTTCGTTCGCGTCACGGCGATGATTGCGGGCGGAGACCCGATAGTCCTCCGCCACTTTGCGGATGTGCCGCACAAGCGCTTTCCGACGTTCCTCAGTGAGCTCCGGGATCGGCACCCGAATGACCTTTCCGTCATTGATAGGCGTCAGTCCCAGATCAGATTGAAGAATCGCTTTTTCGATCGCCTGCATGACACTGCGATCATACGGCTGGACCACAAGTAAGCGCGGTTCTGGCGCGGACAAGGCAGCGAGCTGATTGAGAGGCGTACGCGCGCCATAGTACTCCACAATGAGCCCCTCAATCAGAGAGGTCGAGGCGCGGCCGGTGCGCACCTTGGCCAGCTCCTTCCGCATCGCGTCGACCGTGTGCTCCATCTCTTTTTTTACTGCGTCTAGCACCTGCGCGTTCATACTTTTCCTCCATGCACTAAGGTGCCCACTGGTTCGCCAAGGGCAACTCGCCTGATATTCCCAGGTTCAAGCAAGCTAAACACGAGAATCGGCAACTGGTTGTCCATGCATAAAGAGATAGCGGTGGAGTCCATCACCTTCAGG
>DATLYA010000204.1:0-4939 GCA_035575235.1 Candidatus Methylomirabilota bacterium | reverse complement strand
AGGCTTAAGCCGGCAATGCCGCTGCCGATAATCAAAAAGTCGTAGGTCTCCATGGGCTTGAGCCATTGGTCGCATGCCCTCTAGCGAGAGTCAAGGCGGGAGCGGGAGTTTGACCAGAAAAGACAAAATCATTTATGGTAGAAACGTATGGTGCGGCGTAAGTGGAAGACGACGGTAAGCGCAGCGCTCGGCGTCGGTATGGTGTGGCAGCTGGCGAGCGTCCTTCCTCTCACGGCAGATATTTATGTCTACCGGGATGATCACGGGGTCGTGCATTTCACGAATGTCCCGACGAAACCGGTGTATCGCCCCTTCCTGCTGTTGCAACAGTATGCTCGTACGCTGCGAGGAAAAGAAAGCGTCAAGTTCGATCAGCTGATCGCGGCGGCGTGCGAGCGCTATGGAGTTGAATTCGCCCTAGTGAAGGCCGTGATCAAAGCTGAATCCGCCTTTGATCCCTACGCGCTCTCTCCGGCAGGCGCGCGCGGACTCATGCAACTCATGCCTCAGACGGCGGCGCTTCATGGGGTTGAGAACATCCACGACCCCCGCTCCAATATTGAAGGCGGAGTTCGTCACCTGCGCCTCTTGCTGAATCGCTTTCGCGGTAATTTGCCCTTGACCCTGGCGGCGTACAACGCCGGCGCTGAAGCGGTGGAACGATACAATGGAATCCCGCCCTACGAAGAAACGCAAACGTACGTCCAGCGCGTGCTGCAGTACCGCGAATCCTATCGCCAGCGCAGCGCCGTTTCTTGTCATGTGTCCCGGACTGCTCTGTTCAGCTGAGCAAACATGCTAGAATTTTTCCGTGTTGTTAACACTTCCCAACCAGCTCAGTCTGTTACGCATCGCGCTTGTCCCCATCCTGGTGTATTTTCTTAGTGACCCAGGACCAATCTCAAGCGCGCTCGCAGCGCTCACCTTCTTTATTGCCAGTCTTACCGATTTTTTTGACGGCTACTTAGCGCGTCTCTACGGCCATACTACGACGGTTGGCAAGTTTCTTGACCCACTCGCCGACAAATTAATCGTCGCAGCGGCGCTCATCATGCTCGCCGCCGCAGACCGCACCCCGCGTGTGCCAGCCTGGATGGTCGTCGTCATTATTGGTCGAGAACTCGCAGTGACAGGCTTGCGAGGCATTGCGTCGGGAGAGGGGATTATCCTCGCAGCTGAGGAGTTGGGCAAGTACAAAATGATCTTTCAGATGTTTGCTTTGCATGGATTAATGATTCACTATCCGTATCTGCTCGTCGATTTTCACGCTGCCGGCATGTATTTTTTATGGATCTCGCTTGTCTTGGGCGTGTGGTCGGGTATCGACTATCACATCAAAGTCATTCGCCAGGTCATGGCCAAATATGCGGCTCCTCCTGCTCGCGCTCCGCTCTCACCTGAACGTGCTGAGGCGCGTGGATAATCGCTCTCTTGCTCGAAGGGGACTGTTGCTATGCGTATTCTTGTCACCGGCGCCGCCGGCTTTATTGGCTTCCATGTCTCCCAGCGGTTGCTGGCCCGAGGTGATACTGTCATTGGTCTCGATAACATGAACCACTACTACGACGTCCGCCTGAAAGACGATCGCTTAGCTCTGTTGAGTGATCATCCACGTTTCCGTTTTCACCGTTTGGACTTAGGAAACCGTGGCGGCGTGGAAGAGCTTTTTGCTCAGGAACAACCGCAGCGCGTCGTGCATCTCGCGGCGCAGGCCGGCGTCCGTTACTCGCTGACCAATCCGCATACCTACGTTGATAGTAACCTCGTCGGGTTTCTGCACATCCTCGAAGGGTGCAGGCAGCACGACGTGCAGCACCTCGTCTACGCCTCTTCCAGCTCGGTCTACGGGGCGAACACCAAAATGCCTTTCTCCATTCACGATAATGTAGATCATCCTGTGTCTCTTTATGCCGCCTCGAAGAAAGCCAACGAGCTGATGGCGCATACGTATAGTCATTTATACAACTTGCCGACGACCGGGTTGCGCTTCTTCACCGTCTACGGCCCCTGGGGGCGCCCAGACATGGCGCTGTTTCTTTTCACCAAAGCGATCCTGGAAGGAAAACCGATCGACGTGTACAACTACGGCAAGATGCGGCGTGATTTTACGTACATCGACGACATCGTTGAGGGTGTCGTGCGCGTCATTGATTGTCTGCCCCAACCTGATCCTGGATGGTCAGGCATGCGGCCAGACCCGGGCACGAGCACGGCGCCGTACAGGGTCTACAACATCGGCAATAACAAACCGGTGGAATTGCTCTCCTTCATTGAGGTGTTGGAAAACTGCTTGGGCAAGAAGGCCGAGAAGCGGCTGCTGCCCATGCAGCCTGGCGATGTGCTGGAGACGTGCGCGGACGTGGATGATTTAATGCGCGACGTTGGGTTCCGCCCAGACACGCCGATCACGACCGGCGTGGCCCGCTTTGTCGAGTGGTATCGGGCGTATTACAAGATGTAACCCTTCCAAGTATGGATATGCGCTCCTGGAAAACGGCGCGTTCTCCTCACGGAGGGAAGATTGTTGCCCAAAAGAGAAGACAAAGCTTAGGGTATGCCTCTTTTCGGGTGTGACTGACAATGCTATGAGAGCACGCAAACGTAGAATTCGCTCGTGCGTCTCACGCTTCTTAATAGGCGGAGACAGCTCTGAGAAATGGAGGGGTATGATGCAGAAATGGACACATGTGATTGGCGTTGTGCTCGTCGCGGGACTTGTGTGGGCGGCCGGATGTAAGAAAGAAAAAGAAGCGCCGAAGCCGCCGCCGCCTGATCCGCTGACGGCGTGCCGGAATGAATGCAAGAACACGTCCGAGAAGATGAATAAGGATTGTATTGACGATCTGACGCAGAAACAGGCGTTTGATCGCCTGCAGGAGTGCACCACCAAGGCGGATGATTATTCCAAAAATTGCCGGTCGGAGTGTGATAGCAAATTCCTGAAAGGATAACCGGTTATTGTTTTGGCTGCCGTATGTATGAAGATCCTGGGCCGTGAAGAACACTGGATCCACACGCATTTCTTGACTGATTGCACGAGCCTGCCTGAAGCGCGTATGCGAGCGATCGTACAGGAGCTCCTCCCGTATCTGAGGGAGTTGGGCATTGTGTATGGAGTGCACTTCACACAAGTCCACGATGAGCGTACCTGCCGTATCGTGCTGGAGTGTATCCCTTTCCCCAAGACGCTCGATCGCATTCAGCAAAGACTGCAGGATATCGTGCGTCACATTCCCGCACGGCCTGCGGTGACTAAGGCCGTGCGGCGCGAACAAGCGAAGCCGCCTGTTGTTTCTTCTCGATAACCCAGCAGCGGGCGCATGAGCATGCGCCCGCTGCTGTCTTTCCCTTTTTTATGAGGTCTATCTATTCGGCAGTGATCTGATCCCGTAGTTTCGCCAGCGTCTTATCCCCAATACCTTTCACGTTTTTCAGATCGTCGACGCTTTTGAACGGACCGTTCTTCTGACGATAGTCGATAATTGCTTTTGCCTTGGTTTTGCCGATGCCTTTCAGGGAAGTAAGCGCCGCCTCGTCGGCGGTGTTAATGTTGACCTTGCCTGCCGGTTTGGCGGCGGGAGTCGCGGCCGCTTTCATGGCTGGCGCTGGAGTCGGAGGCGTTTGCTGGCCCCAGATTGGCGCTCCGCCGAAAAAACTTGAGAGCATTGACGCCACAAGGAGACGGTGTCCCCACTTACTCATAACATCCTCCTTTGTCCCCGCTACGGGGTAAGATTTCTCTTTTGTGCACAATTTTTTTGCTTTTGTCAAAGGAAAAGTGAAGAAAAAAACACTTTCCTGCCTAATTTTTTGCGCTCGCTTGCAGTGCAGGAAAAGAACGCGCGCAACGCGCCAGGGGCGGACTTGGGTTACTCTGTTGTTTAAGAGAAGAAGCTCTATAAAATAAAATGAATATATGAATGAAATCATTTTACGCCCTTTAGTGGAAGAGGACTTGGCTGCGGTGCTGAAGATTGAGGAGACTGCGTTTTCTTCTCCCTGGACGCACGCTTCTTTTATGCAAGAACTTCATAGTGCTCATAGCCATTTAACCGTGGCTGAGCGGCGGGGGCAGGTGATTGGCTATGTATGCTGTTGGTATGTGGCGGATGAGGTGCAGATCTTGGATATCGCCGTGCATCCGGTCTGCCGTCGCCAGGGCGTCGGTGAATGTCTTCTCCGCCATGCGCTCGCCGGCGGACAGCAACGTGGAGCGCTGTCCGCCAATCTTGAGGTGCGCCGCAGTAATCTTTCGGCCATTGCGCTGTATAAAAAGCTTGGGTTCTGCGAGGCGGGCGTGAGGCCGAGGTACTACGCCGATGGCGAGGACGCGCTGGTGATGATATGTCGCTTTACCGAGCATTTGTCTCTGCAAGAGGAGAAAACCGAAAAGAGAAAACAAAGTTAGGGCTTGCTTTATCTCCACCCCTTTGCTGCTTCATTGCTAACTGATCCTGGATCAGATAGGGTAAGCTGCTGATGTGAGCCTGTAGGAGGGGAGCCTATGTTTCGAATCGGGGCAAAGGTTGTATATCCTGGCCATGGCGTCGGTGTGATCGAAGGCGTGCAGGAGAAGAGCATCCAAGGCCTGGAGCGGAAATTTTTCATGCTGCGTATTATGGAAAATGGCATGACGATCATGATTCCGACCGAGAATGTTGCTTCGATTGGCCTCCGTCCTGTGATCAGAAAAGAAATGGTCAGTAAGGTGTATCGCATTCTGCGGACTCGTAAGCCCATTGGCGATCTGACCAACTGGAACCGCCGCTACCGTGAGTACAGCGAGAAGATCAAAACTGGCTCCGTTATCGAAATTGCTAAGATTCTCCGGGACCTTCTCGTCCTCAGGACGATAAAAGAACTCTCCTTTGGAGAGCGGGCGATGCTTGACACGGCGCGTAACTTGATTGTCAAAGAACTTGCTATCGCGAGTAAAAAT
>DATLYA010000203.1:0-2346 GCA_035575235.1 Candidatus Methylomirabilota bacterium | reverse complement strand
GGAGTTAGATCCTAAGCGGTTCGCCCCGTTAATACTGACGCAGGCGCACTCGCCCGCCGCGAACAACCCCGACAACGGCGTGGCGGTTTCAATGTTGGTGTGAATGCCGCCCATCATATAGTGCACGACCGGGCGAACCGGAATTGGCTCATAGACAGGATCGATGCCGGCGTAGTTCTTGGCGAGTTCACGCACGAACGGCAATTTCTTATTAATCTTCTCCTCGCCCAAGTGGCGGATATCCAGATGCACGACGTCGCCATAGGGGCCAGGAATCGTATTGCCCTTGTCCCGCTCCTTCATGAAACATTGGGAGAGTTTATCGCGCGGCCCCAGTTCCATCGTGCGGAGCTGGGGATGCCGCGGGTCATGAACGTCGAGCGGTTTACCGAGATCGTAATCTTGCAGATAACGATAGCCATTTTTGTTCACAAGGATGCCGCCCTCGCCACGCGCCGCTTCAGTGATCAGGATGCCCGTGCCGGGCAAGCCGGTCGGATGATACTGGACAAACTCCATGTCTTTTAATGGCACTCCAGCTCGATAGGCCAGGGCCATGCCATCGCCGGTTTTGATCGCGCCATTCGTCGTGAAGGGGAAAATGCGGCCACCGCCGCCCGTGCAGAGCACCACAGCTTTGGCCAGAATCGGCTGCATCAAGCCGCTGCGCAGCTCGATCGCCGTCACCCCCTGGCACCGCCCGTTCTCCACTAACAGTTTGGTGGCGAACCACTCATCGTAGCGGTGAATGGACTCGTACTTGAGGGAAGTCTGGAACAGGGAGTGCAAGAGATGGAAGCCGGTTTTGTCGGCGGCAAACCACGTCCGCTCGATGCGCATGCCGCCGAAAGGACGCACGGCGACGCGACCGTCGGGTTCACGGCTCCAGGGGCAGCCCCAGTGTTCGAGCTGGACGAGCTCCGAAGGAGCGGTTTTCACGAAAAATTCAACGACATCCTGATCAGCCAACCAATCAGCGCCGCTGATGGTGTCCCGCATGTGTTCTTCGAGGCTATCGTTCTCCTTGATGACCGCGGCCGTACCGCCCTCAGCCGCAACCGTATGGCTGCGCATCGGATAGACCTTGGAGACAATCGCGACCTTGAGCGTTGGATCCGCTTCCGCCGCAGCGATGGCGGCGCGCAGTCCAGCGCCGCCGCCGCCGATAATGAGCACATCGTGGATGAGCGCCATGCTTGTTACACCTATCCTCGCCCCGAATTGTTCTCAAGGACAGTTATAGTGAAATTTCAGCGAGCTTTGCATTAGCAAAAATAATAATAGAGACGCCGCTGCACGCGGCGCGCTTTACGCCGTCGCCCCAGCCAATACTTTGTCCATAGCCGCAACAAGTTCTTGCACGTGACTGACGGAGATCTGCAGTTCTTGCTTTTCTTTCTCGCTCAAATCGAGCTCAATCACACGCTCTACTCCGCCTGCGCCAATCTGCACAGGCACGCCAAAGTAGACGCCATTGACGCCGTACTCGCCTTCGAGATAAGCGGCGCAAGGGAGAATCTGTTTCTTATCGAAGAGATACGCCTCAGCCATCTGAATGGCGGCCGAGGCGGGAGAGTAGAACGCTGATCCCGTCTTCAGCAGGGCGACAATTTCTCCGCCTGCCTGACGCGTGCGCTTTTCGATTTCCTCAAGCCGTTGCGCCGCAATCAACCGCTCCACTGGAATGCCCGCCACATTGCAGTAACTTCGCACCGGCACCATATCGTCCCCATGCCCGCCCAGCACCATGGCCGTCACATTTTGCACGGAGACTTTGAGCTCCTGCGCAATGAACGTGCGATAGCGAGAGGAGTCAAGGACGCCAGCCTGACCCACCACTTTGTGTTTCGAGAAGCCCGTCACGCGCTTGGCCAGGGTCACCATGGCGTCAAGCGGATTGGTGATCACGATGACAAACGCGTTGGGCGCGTATTTCGCGATGTTCTCCGACACGTCGCGCATAATCTTGCAGTTGATGCCCAAAAGATCATCACGGCTCATGCCGGGCTTACGCGCCACACCGGCAGTGACAATGCACACGTCCGCGCCTGCGATCTCCTCGTATGTCGTTGTTCCCGTCAGGTTGATGTCATAACCTTCGATCGGCCCCGCCTCAAGGATATCGAGCGCCTTACCTTGCGGCAGTCCGTCGATGACATCGAAGAGCACGACATCGCCGAGCTGCTTTAACGCACACAGATGAGCGAGGGTGCCTCCGATGTTTCCAGCTCCAATCAAAGCAATTTTTTTTCGCGCCATGAATGATTCTCGAAAGAGTTCAGGCAGGAAGGGAGAATTTTGCTGAGGAATTCAGCCCCTTACCCTGTTCTCTCCAGGTGTTGAGAG
>DATLYA010000202.1:0-15567 GCA_035575235.1 Candidatus Methylomirabilota bacterium | reverse complement strand
GGAGCAGGGGAGATGAGGTTGTCATTGCGAGGAGCGCTAAGCGACGAAGCAATCTCTGTTTTCAGGCAAGGATTGCTTCGCTGCGCTCGCAATGACACCTTGTCCTTATGCCATGTGATAGGGGTTTTGTCCCATAGTCCTAAACAAACCCAATAAACTCAATAAACCCAATAACTCAACAAACTTGAACCTCACACCTGCGTCGAGCCGAGAAGGTTTCCGCCCAACGTTGGGTGCCCGATCCGTTTATCACCAATGACATTAATCAAAGACGTCCTGCCGGACTTGAGCGCGCGTTCAAGCGCCGGGATAATTTCTTCCGGTCTTTCGACGTGCTCAGTGTAGACGCCCATCGGCTCGAACACCTTGTCGTAACGGATGTTCGGGAGCATATCAAAGGGTTTCGTGCGTCCTTTAAGAATCGGCATCGACTCGAAGCTCGGACCCCACGAGCTGTTGTTCCACAGCAGTGTAATGATGGGAATCTTGTACTTCGCGGCGGTTTCCATATCCATGCCGCCGATGCCAATGCCGCCGTCGCCGCTGACAACGATCACCTGTTTCCCTGGACGGCCCAGCTGCACGCCAATGCCCATACCGACGCCATGTCCCACCGGAGCCAGGGGGCCTGCATCAACGACTTGTCCCATCTCATGAGCTGTAAACCATTGACTGGTGTAACCGCTCAAGGTGAAGCTATCGATAATAAGCGAGGCGTCCTTATCGATAACCTTGATGAGATCGCTGGTGAGGCGATCCGGGTGAATTGGGGTATTGTTCGCATATTTTGCTGCGCGTTCAATGATGAGTTTTTCGTAATTCGCACGCACATCGGCCACTTGTTTAATCCAGGGGCTTTCGCGTTTCGCGCTGAAGTCCAACTTCATCTCCTTGATTTTGTCGATCATTTGACGCAAGACAAGCTTGGGGTCCCCGACGATGCCGACTGCAGCGGGCACGTGCCAGCCAACACGCTGCGGAGTCGCGTCTACCTGGATATACGTCGCTTTGTCGCTCCACGTTGGCGGTTCGCCAAATTTCTCGCCGCTCCAGTATTTGAAGCCGACGGCGAGGACAACATCGGCATCGCCCGTGAAGGGTTTCTTCCACGCGCCGCGGATCGCCAGCGGGTGTGCTTCGTCGACCGCGCCTTGTCCGGCGCGGCGGCAGTACACCGGCGTACTCGTCAGCTCCGCAAGCTCTTTTAACTCGGCAGCGGCATTCGACCAAAAGATGCCGTCACCGCCGGCAATGAGCGGTTTTTTTGCTTTGAACAGCAATTCAACTGCGCGCTCGATCTGCCGCGGGTCGCCCTGCGAACGCAGTTCATCCGGATTGTACACTTTGGCGCCTCTACGCTGCTTCTTTTCGTCGTCAACGTGGTACAGAATGTTGGTGGGAATCTCTAAGAGCGACACGCCTTGTGGGGGGTTCATCGCTTCGCGGAAGGCCTGGCGCAGGTCAACTTCGATCGTCGTCCAGTCGAGCACGCGCTTGGCGAACTTTGAGAACGTGCGCACCACGTCAGAACCATACGCTTCCTGGAAGGAACCGATGTAATCTTCCGTGGTGGGATGCTGGCCGGAGAGACACACCACCGCGCTATTGGTCAGCCCCGCCACGCACAGGCCGGTCACCGCATTGGTGAGGCCACATCCTGCTGTGACGCAACAGACTCCAGGCTGACCTGTCACGCGCGCGTACCCGTCGGCTGCATACGCGCAGGCCTGCTCATGACGCATGTGGATCAGATCCACCTCGTTGTTCATGAGATTAGCCAGGATAGGGAAGGTGTGTCCGCCATTGACCGCGAACATATATTTCACCTTTTGTTCCTTGAGAATGCGGCCGATGAGCACGCCGCCGTCTACACTAGCCATTATGAGAGTCCTCCTTTCATTATTCCGTAGCAGGTAGGGGCACGGCGCGCCGTGCCCCTGCAACTGCCGCATCTTCCCATATTCTCCACAACAAAAAAAGGGGAGACCCTTACGAGCCTCCCCTCAAAATAGACTAGCGTTCATAGGGAAGGAGGGACGTTTTTACTCGCCCCCGGTCCCTACCCCCTAGTCCCTAGTTTTTACAGAATATAGTACTGCAAACGAATCCAGGCTGTGTCGCGGTCGGCGTAGTAGTTCAGGAACGACGCATCCGTCTGGAAACGACTGCCTAGATACAACGCCGTACCGACAAACAGGTCAAGATGTTCGAAGTACAGCCCGTGCCAGAAGGTTTGCAGTAAAATCAAATGCTGCTTGGCGTTGACCGAGTAAGCGTATGCCCACAGCGGCTCCAGTTTCCCTTTAATGAAAAAGCCCGAGCCGGACAAGGTAAAGAGATGTTCCCAACGTTGTAGACGGTCGAAGGGAGCGTTGGTAAAGGGATTCAACGCAGTTGGTCGATTATCATTGGTGTACGTCATCAGATGCTGGCCGGTGAGGAACATCTGGTCCTTGCCTAAGAAGCCAGGCAGCCATGTCCACGTGCGCAACAAATCGAAACCAATCATGCTGCGCCACACCGCGCTCCCAGTCTTACTGTGCAAACCCAATGCCCGTCTGTTTGGGCATGTGCCTGCGTCACTAGGTCCAGGGCAGATGTTGCCAAATTCATCCTGGCCTGGGTGTAGTCGCAGTTGCTGCGGACTATTGCGCACGCTGAAGTTACGCGGCTCGTTCGTCGACCAACTCTCTTCTAAACGGAACACCGCGCCGGTGTAGTCGAAATCATTATACGTGGTGGTGAAGCCGATAATGTGCGTCCAGGGATACCAGTGCCCGGTGGGGAGGCAGAAAGTGCCGGTCCGGTCGTTATTGGGGTTGGCGTCTGAATTATACCCATACACATCGCCACCGACGAGGAAGGCGGGTCTATTCTGCCGCATGCAGCGGTCGAAGAAGGCGTTTTCTTGGTCAATCGTTCCACCAGCATTGCGATCAAGGAAGATAGGAAAATCAGGCCGTAGCGCGCCTGTTCCGGGTTTGTTTCTATCAAAGGCGTCGGCCCAGTAGACTTGCGCGGCCGCATCGGCGCGCTTGAAGAGGTAATTAATGGTAAAGTCAAAATTATCGAATGCTTTGCCCAGGATGCGCGTGCCCACCATGCTGTTTTCCCACTTGGTGCCGCGGATTTGATGGGCGCTTCCTTTAATATTATAGACAAAGCTCACACGATCGCCCGCTACCTCAGGCGAACAGCGACGGTTGTTACAGCCGTAGTCCGGCGCATCGGTGTGGGCGTTTGGACCTACGCGGAAGATCGACCATGGATGCCGCACCCGGCCATACTTCTTGTAATTGCCCAGGCTGTTAATCCAGTTGCCGTTGCCATCAGGCGTATACAGGCGTGGATCGCGATACTGTAGTTGCCAGCCGCCTTCGAGGATTAAGTGGTTTGTTCCGGGCCGCCAGCGCGGCGTGTAGAACGTTTCCCAACCGACGTTAGAGAGGATGGTCCCCACATTCCCAATGTCATATAGAAACTTCACTGCCCAGATTGGCGTGCGGAAGTCCTCAAAGGCTTCGCCCACAAACCCGTTCTGGTCAATGCGCAGCGGGTTGACGATATCAATAGAGCGGAAGAGATCAGATTCGCCCCACACAATCTGTTGCCGCCCGAGGCGCATAGACAATTTGTGACCAAACACATCGCCGAAGTCCGCGTCCAGGTTGATCTCGCGAATGTCGTTCTCCGGAATCACGAACTTTTGCGTCTGATGTTTATTGTAGAGTTTGCGATACTTATCGCGCACGATATAGACGGGATCAAACCGGCCGCGATAGATCAGTGAGAAGTCAGCTTTTTCAATAAAGGGGACATCGATCTGGCTGAACAGTTTCCCGTTCTCGACCAGATCTTCATACTGGTACTCCACCCGCAACTCGTTCCGCCACTGCACCCATTCCGCGTTGTTGCCAGGGTCGCCTTTGAACTGCATCGTATGCTGCATCTCATAGACGAGCTGAATTTCTGAGTTGCCTACCCGAGTGGTAGCGCCTGCCACAAGCGGCAGCCAGAATATCCCCCCAAGGACGAGGAGTTGCAAGGCTTTTGTGCAGCTCGCTCGCCGACCATGATGCGTCTCAACCATATCCTTCCCTCCTGGTTGACTAGAGATTTTCTCTCCCGAATTCATGCCATTCTGAATAGAGAAGATTACAAATTGTATTGGAGTTTTTGCGGAGCTTAGTCAGAATGACTCTGAAGACGTTGTTGCATATCACCATGCCTCCACCTTATCCTCTCGGCGTCACCCCCTTTCGTCTGCACCTCCACCACCGGTGGCGTTCTATCGTATCGGGCAAATTTTGCAACTGCCCCGTTCGCTGTTCAGTTTAGCAGTCAAGCAATCTTACAGTCCAACAGACTGTTGCCGACGAGTGATGCGTTCAAGAAAGACCTTCGTTTTCCCTTCCTCGTTGATTGCTGAGCGCCTGTCTTGACGCCTCTCGCATCCTCACATATAGATGCGGCCCATGGACACCAACAAATATGCTTTCCGTACACTCCTCTGCTCTGGGGCCTGCTTTTGCGCCTTGCTGTCTTTTAGCGTTTTGATGGGCTGCTCGAAGGAAGAAGCGCCGCCGCCGGCTGAAAAGCCGAAGCAGTCGTTAGTCGATCAGTACAAAGACACTTCTAAGGCCACAGCGGAAAATCCAGGTATTGCGGGATCACCAAAACAAATGGGCGAGGGAGAGAAGAAACCGGCGGGGCAGTAGCACTGTGCTTTTTAAACTTGCCACAAAGGTCCGCTCTGCAGTAAGGGCTCAAGGTGGGTATAACCGCCTCGGTAATAATTTCTGCCCTTAACACCAGCGTCATAATCCGCGCAACACAGACAGCATGACGGTGTTGCGTCGTGCTCTAATGAATTTTGCCGGCCAAGTGCGGTACTGCACGCCGCCTTCGTAGGAGCACGGCGCGCCGTGCTCCTACAGCAGAAGAGCTCCTTTTCTGCCAGAGTGGGAGTGCCGATTTTGATCGTCGAAGTTCATCAGGTAGAGGGCGTAGATAGCTCGCGTCCTCCAACAAAACCCCTAGATTTCTGCATAATAAAAAAGGGCGGCATATGCTTCCGCCCTTTTTGTTGTGCTTCTAGACGCGTCGTGGCGCGCCCGTGTGGCAAGTCGGGGACGCTAGCCGATGATGCCCTCTTCCGCCGCGCGCAGGAAGAATTTGGGCTTCCACAGTACGAGCAAGGCGGGTACGAAGGTACAAGAGCCAAGAAAGCTGATGCCCATCCACAACGCCAGCAGTAACCCCATCTCCGAGCAAAAGCGGATATTAGCGAAGGCCCAGAGAAGAGTGGCCATCACCAGAGTAATCGCGGTAAACGTCACCGCTTTACCAGAGGTGGAGAGTCCAAGGCGAACGGCCTCTGAAACATCGCCTTTGAATTCCTCGACAGCCCGGCTGACAATGTACAGCGCATAATCAATGCCGAAGCCTACACCCACAGTGACAATTGGCAATGACTGTAGGTTGATGCCAATATTTTTATATCCCATATAGGCGTTGACCACGCCGTTCGCCAGGAAGAGACCGATCATCATCACCAGCGAGGCGATCGCCGAGCGGTAGGTGAACATCACGATGAGAAAAATCGTGCCAAACCCGAGGAGGTTCATAAGAATATCGTTTTTCACGATCTCTTCATTGGCCGCGCCGGTGACGCCAATCAGACCGCCAGCGAGACGGAAATCAGCTTTGTCCATGGGGTTATTGGCGGCGAATTCCCGCGCTTCGTTAATAATGCGCGCGACGTTGTCGCCTTGATGGTTTTTGCAGAAAAACGTGACGTGTGAGATCGTATAACTTGGATCAAGAAAGCGCGACGTTTCTCCAGGAGGAGCGCCGGCGAAGTAATAGAAGAAGAGGGAGCTGATTTTAGGAATTTCTGAGGGAATAACGCTCCAGCGCGGCTGCATATCGTAGAAGGTCATGTTGATCGACTGTACGATATCCGCCAGGGAGAAGCTGTAGCCGACGTCAGGGTCGCGCTCGAGATGGCGTTGGAATTTTTCCATCGTTTTCAGGATTTGAGGATCCTTCAGCACATCTTTGTCTCGCCCTTCGACCACAATAATGAGCGGTTCAATGCCGCCAAAATATTTCTGAATCTCCAGGTGAGACTGGTTGTAGGGGGAATTTTCGTAGAGCAGGGGAGTGGACGCCGTTGGATCGCCAAAAGTGAGATGGCGCACCTGAGTAAGCGAGATCAAAAACGCGAGCACCCAGAACGCGACGATCAGGCGCGCATTCGTTGGCCGCACGATCCAATTCGCACAAGCGGTCACGATGCGTTGAAAGATGCCTTCTGCGCGCATCTCAACATTTTCTTTTTCTGGAGCCTTCAAATAGTAGTACACGATTGGATTGAGCAACAATTCGCTGATCGCGACCGAGGCGACCCACACGGACGCCGAGATGGCGATGCGTTGAAGAATCACGACTGGCACAACGACGATCGCCAACATGCCAAGCGCATCGGTGATGATGCCGCTCATGGTAGGAACGAAGAGTTCCGCGAAGGCTGCGATAATTGCTTTTTCTTTGTCCCAGTTCCACTTTTTATATTCTTCGTAGTAGCGGTCATGCATCTGCACGGAGTGGCTGACCGCACGGGCGGTGACAAAAAAGGGGATCACCAGCGCCAGGGGGTCCATGGCAAAGCCCATTAGCGCCTGCATGCCTAATCCCCAAAACGAGGAGATGACGCCGGTAATAGTGGGACGCAAGGCGCCGCGCCAATCGTGGAAGTACATATAAAGTAAGATCCAGCAGAAGATCGTCGCCGCCAGGAAAATGTAATACACCTCGGTGGCGTAAAAGTAGATCCAGCCGTAGAGACGGGGCTCGCCGGCGATCCAGATGGTGTGTTCAGAAGTCTCAAAGGGTTCTTTCACCGTCCTGTTGACTTCGTCAAAAATACGTTTGTAATCCAGCCGGCCTTCGATGAAGTTGGCCTGGAGAAGGAGCGCTTGACCGTTGAGAGAAACTAACTTGCCGTAGATCGATTCGGTGTTGTAACAAATCTTCCTGATCTCTTCGACTTCTTCATCAGTCTTGGGCGGACGGCGCATGACGGGTGGTGTTGCGATTGTGCCGCCAAGCACGGTGAGGTAACGAGTGGTGCGGTGACCAATCGAGGCGATCTGGTCATGGTTGACGCCTGTCACCCGATCCATCGCCTGGGTCATGTCATAGATCTTCTTCAAGATCTCCTTCGTAAACACGTCGCCTTTGCTGACCTTCAACATGACGTTAATGTTGTTGGCGCCGCCGAACTGATTAGCGAACTTAAAGTGTACTTGCACGAACGGGTGGCGGTACGGCAGTAAGTCGTTGAAGGCCGTGCTCATCTCGAGGCTAAAGGTCTTGTACGCCATGAAGGCTGTGAAGACGCCAGTGATGATCACCACTGGGATTCTCCATTTGATGAGACTGGCGCCGAGGCGGTAGAGCGCTGCTTTGCTCGCCATCGCCTCTTCTAAGGCCGAGGATATCCTTTTGTCTTCTGCCACGGTTATTCTCCTCTTCAGGATTTGCTGTTGCTCTAATACCTAGCAAAGAAGTCACCGAAGCGGAGAATCGGGGCGTCGGAGCATCGGCGCTAAAGGATTTCCCTTTCCCTGTTTCGCCGTCTCCCCGTTTCTCCGTTTCATTGTCCCTTCTACCCCTTCTCTCCAGTCAACGTCCGCCAACTCCGGCCGGCGTCATCCGTTAGAAGAATAAGGCCCTTGCCGCCCACTAACACGCCTTTGCCTTCTTCGCCAAACGCCAGCCCGTTGATCCAGGTAAACACGCCGCCCGGCGTTTTTGCCGGCTTCCAATCCGCGCCGGTGTCGTCAGAAGTAAGGATCGTTCCATTCGTGCCGACCATGACCAATTTGCCGTTCTTACTCGGCGAGCTGATGTTATACATATGCAGGGCGGGCACATCGGGTTTTTCTCCTTCACGGGAGATCCACCGCCACTTTTTGCCGCCGTCATCCGTGGTCGCCACGGCGCCGCCGGCGCCAACTGCGAACCCATGATTTTTGTCGGAAAAGTAGACGCGGAAAAATGCGCCGAGCGTCATGACGTCTTTATTGCCGCCTTTTTCAACAAGCGCATCGAGCAGGCTCTCATGTTGCGAGTCCCACGTCTTGCCGCCGTCGGCGGTATGGCGGATATTGCCGTACTCGCCGACCATCCATCCCTCTTGTGGGTCCACAAAAGAAACGCCGTAGTAGATGATGTCGGGGACCGCTAAACTCGTCTCTTCGGACAATCCGACTTGCGAGACATCGATCCGGTGCGCCTCCCATGTTTCGCCGCCGTTGTTGGTGGAAAGCCAGGTCGATTGGTCGCCGCACGCCCAGCCGTGCAGTTTATCCACGAACGACACGGAAAAGAGGGTTTTGTCCGTGTTGCTTTGCTGCGTGGTCCAGGTTTTGCCGCCGTCGCGACTATGAATAATGGTGCCATTATGGCCGACCGCCCAGCCATACTCGTCCACGAACTCCACCTGTGTAAGGCTCCAGGTTGTCGGCCGAGGATCGATTTCCTGCCAGGTCTGGCCGTTGTCTTCACTGCGGAGGACACGCCCGTCATAGCCGACGGTGACAAACACGCCGCCAGTGACATGCGCCACATCAAAAAACTTGTCGGTGCGTTTGATTAAGTCGTTGTTAAGTTGAACAGTTTCCTCATGATGTGCGCATCCTACCAGCCCTATGGCGACCATGAGGACGGCGAGCGGAGCAAGCAGGCTGAGGCGACGGCGGCCGCGCCTGACCTCCTTTGTGTACATGACCTCTGACCTCCTTAAAATCGAGACTTTCCCTCGGTAGGGGGATAATACATGACCAACGTCCTTTCCTATTTTTTTCGCCAAATGTCAAGAGACGGGGGGATGGCAAAAAAAAGTCCTCGGCTGTTTGTCAGCCGAGGACTTTCCGGTCACAGGAGAGGCAGGGGAGGTTACTGTGACGATTAACGAGCGCTCTGAATCAGGAAGTTCACGGTGAAGGCTTCAGGCGTGTTCCACTCCTTCGCCGTATTGAAGTACCAGTCGTACTTCGGCACGTAGTATTCTTTGTACCCCGGCGGGCAGTCCCACTTGGAGGAGTGAGCGATCTGCATGTCAACCACCTGGCCGTTATGCGTGAATACCTGCTCTTCGTCGTAATTGGCTGCGTTGTACTCTGGCGAAGGCTTTTTGGAGATATTCATTAATTGCGTCCAGGTTTTCCAAATCTCGCCGCCTTGATCATAGGTTTCCGACCATGAGGTATTGAAGTACTCTTTGTCAACATAGAGAACTCGCTTGGAGTATGCATATTGATTGTACCCAGTCGGGACGCCTTCGACGACCCACACTGGTCGTTTTTCCCAGTTCACTTTGTCCGACCACATGAAGGCTGTCGTGCCGCTTTTGCCGTCCGGCGCCGCGGCCCACACGTCGCGGTCCTGGTAATGACCGGAGTGCGCCGCCATCAACACTTGTTTGTCCGCCAACACTCGCCATGTCCAGTAGCCAGGTTTTGCATTGAAAGCCCAGATCGAGTCGATGTCGATATCCGTGCCCCAGAAGGCGTCGGAGCGGTTCGCCACGCTGATACGACGCACGCGGCGGAGTTCCGGCAGGTACATGTACGAGTCATCCGGGTTTTCCAGCGGCGAGTAGCGGAAATTCAACACCCCGGCGCCTTTCAGGTCGTTTGGCGCATACAATGGGCCCCATTGCTCAGTGTAAGTGATTTGCGGGTTATGCGGCGCGACGGGCTTGGGATCCATATAGAGGCGGCCTTCCCATTTCATGCGGCGCCAGAAATGCGACGCGTAGAACCGCTCCATCTCGCCCTTGTTGTTCACCAGTTCGAGAATCCAGGGGCAGCCCACATTATCCGTGAAATCTGGAAAGTATTCGTGGTTCCACATAATTTTGGCGCCGGCGAGTGGGTCGTTGACGTCGATACTGGGGAACGGACAGCCGGCAACGTAGTTGAACAACTGACGGCCATCTTCCGAAATTTTGACTTGGCCAGCGTACTTCTCTGTCGCTTCCTTGTATGCTTTTGGCCACTCATATTTCTTGTATGGGCCGACCTTCATGACCATGCCTTGGTTGATCATCCACTGCGCTGTCGGCGTGAGGACATCCTTGGCTTTCTCCATGTTCGATTTATCAACAGTATCCCCAGGCTCGGGGAATGCGGCGAGCGTCACGCTCGCCCAGCTCGCCACTGCCGCACACACCGCGACAGCTAGAAAACCTCTTTTGCTCATAATAAAAGAGCCTCCTTTCTTGGGCCCCTGCCCCACTAAGATACACTTCACTATATAGGGACAGCTCAGAGGCGGGCAATAGAGCAGCGGCAGGTTTTTTTCTACTACTTCTGAGGGGGCTCCGGCGGGGAGACGACAAATCCCTCTGCTGGGGGCTGAGGCGACTGCGCTGAGGACGTTTCTTCTTTGCGCATGCCTGCTTCACGGAGAAGACGAGCGAGGTCTGCCAGGGCGTCAGACACCGAACGTTGGGCTTCAAGTAAATCGCTATTCGCTTTCGCGAGCTGGATGTAATCCTTCTTCTCCACTGCATCCGCCATTGCCGCCATGGCAAAATAGTGCGCTCGCCATGCTTCGATATACTCCTGGTGCACATTCATTAACGGCTGGCTCCGGGGATGATATTGCTCCAGTTCCTGAACGTAAGCACGGGAAATCCCAATAACTGGCTTGAGTGTCTCGACCACAAAATCATCATGAACAAACTGATCGCGTCGTACGGCGGCAATGGCGTTGTTAATCTGCCCCTCGGTTGCCGCCCATAGCCTTGCCTTATCCATATACTGCCGGAGGTCTTCCTTCACACTGACCGTTTTAGAGCGGCAGGCGGCCTGGGCCAGGAGGCAGCAACAAAGATAGAGCCATGCGAAACGCCGCATCGTAGGCATGAGGCAAAATCTCTTTATTGTTTATTCAGCCCTGCCGCCTCGAAAATGAGCTCACCATAGTAGCGAACGCTATAGCCAAGAAGGACGACTTGAGGAGAGTTTTCCTTGCATGCGTACACGGCGGATTCCGTAGGGTTACGGTCGCCGATAAACACGGTCGCGAGCAGGTTGCCGCTCGCTCCCTGGAGTTCAAGCGTGGCGGAAGGTTGCGCAAGGCCGTACGAGGCGAGATTGGTGGCGGACTGCTCAACAACCTGGACTTCTTTATCTGCCGTCAGAGTTTCGATGAGGCTCGCAAAAAGTGCGGAGGTAATTTGCGCCCCTTGCGGCTCAAGCACTTCCCAGTTTTGGCTATGGCGCCGCGCGTGGACCGCACCTTGGGTGTTGCGCAACGTGATTGCGTGAATGTCCTCCCGCGCGATGGGCAAGAAACGACTTTGCTGCACAGGTCGTGGGCTGCGGAGCGGCAATTCCGGGTTCGGACGCCATTCGAACGCAAAGTAATACCCGCCTAAAATGAGGGCGAGAGCATAATAGACTCCAATGCGCGTCCACGTCATCCGTGCTGTCTCCGCCACACAAAAATACTGACTCCAGTTACCAAGAATACGCTTGGCAACAGCACCGTGCTGATCCAGAACACGCGATTCCCCTGCTCGGCGCTGAGAAAAAGTTGATTGACGCCACTGATTTGTTTCTCTGGTCGAGCCGCCATTTGCTCGATATCTTCCGCCAGCCAGTTGATGGCGTTCACGAGCAAATCTTTGTTGCCGCCTTGTTCGAGCAATGCGTTATTGGCGAGATCCACATCGCCGAACACAACGATGCGTCCAAATTTGTCGCCATAACGAATGGCGACTTCTCCGGCGATAGGGACCGGGCCTGGAATATCCCGCCCTTGAACAAATTGCGCTATGCCATCCTTGCCGACATTCTGTTCTGCTGTAGCAAATCCCTCTCCCGAGGTGGCCAAGATAGGCCGCGCAATAATGTTTTTGCTCAGATCTTCACGCACTTCGACGACGCGCGCGAGAGAGAAAATCGGCGGGGCATTCACCGAGTTAATCATTTGATGGCGTTTGGCGGTGGGCGAAGCGCGAAAGGTAAGGACTTCCCCCGCATACAGCCGATTTTTGGGATCAATCGCGACCAGAGGGGGAAGGTGAACATTGTACTTTTCCAGAAACGGAATCAACGCTGGAGACGCCGTAGTGTCCAGCAGCACCAGCAGCGCGCCTCCACGCTGGAGATAAGCGTCGAGCGCAGCAGTTTCCACATTCAGCAATGGAGCGCGTGGATTGAGCAGCACAACAACCGCTGCATCATCTGGCACTGCTCCGCTTACCGCCAGCGTAAGCGGTTTAGCGTAATACAGCTCATCCGCTAACGCTCCCCGGAGTTTTGAGAACCCTTCCTGGGGATTTGCCTCCCCGATGTTGCCTTCGCCGTGACCTGTTAAAAAGTAGATGCCTTTTTCACCGGTGCGCGTGACTTGCAACAAGGCGGCGATGACGCCGTTCTCACCTGTGTTCAGCAACGTCCCTTTCCGTTGACCGTTCGATTCGAACACCAGGGTGCCATATTGATTCGCGTTGTATTCTCGGGCGAGAGCAGGATTTCGATTAATATCAACGATCTGGTAAGAAAAATGACGCGAGAGTTGCTTCATGCGCGCCAGCATATCTTCGACGAAAAAATTTTCCGGCCGATCACTGTTGATAAACGCTAGCGCCTGTACGTCTTGCTTCAGGTTTGCCACGACCTGTGTTGCGCGCGGGGAAAAAGTGAATTTCTTTTGCGGAGTGAGGTCGATCCGCTGGTTATGCGAGGCAAGAATAGCGTGTATGGCCAGCAGCAGGCAAAGGAACCCGACAGCGCCAATAATCAACTTGACAATATTCTGCAGATTTGCGCTCACTGCCGTCCTCTCCATTGCCGAGCGCCGAGAGAGCGGAGGGTTAAAAAGCTGAAGAACGCGACAAACACTACAAAAAAAGTCACCTCTTTTGAATCGATGAACCCCTGCGCAAAGCTTTGAAAATGGGTGACCATCGAGATCTGCGCCAGCAGGCGGAGAACCCCTTCATTGGTCGCGCCTTCATTCCAGCTGAGAATCCAGAAGAACAATGACAGGCCAAGCGCGCCAAGACCGGCCACTACCGTGTTATCCGTTAGCGAGGAGATAAAGAGCCCGCAGGCAATGAACGCCAGGGAAATGAGCGCCAGTCCGGTATAGCCGGCAAGCACGAGCGTCCAGTCAAACGGCTGCAAGGAGTGCATAAGAATCGGGAACGCCGCCGTGAAAGACAACATGAACAAAGTGGCTATCGCGCAGGCGAAGAATTTTCCCCAGAAGAGCTCGGCGTCGCGCATGGGATACGTCAGCAAGAGTTCGATAGTGCCCAAGCGTTTCTCTTCCGCAAACAGGCGCATGGTGAGGAACGGCACGGTGAGCAACACCACCAGACGCAGATCGGTAAACAAGAGCTGCCAGAAATTTTCCATGATGTTCATGCCGAATCCGAACTGCACATAAAAGATCAGATCAGTGTAAAAGTAATACCCGCTCAACAGCAGGAACACCGCAGCAATGAGGTAAATAAAAGGAGAGAAGAAATACGAGCGCAGCTCTTTTCCCAGCACGGCCCTAAAATTACTGAAGGTTTTCCTGTTCAAGGCTGACTCACTCTCTGTTATGCCGCAAGACTTTCCTGTTCAGCCGTGAGCCGTACGAACAATTCTTCCAAGCCGAGGGTGACTGGACGGAGTTCATAGAGAGGCCAGCCTTTGCTGACGACAAGTTGAGCGATATCTTTGGCGATGGTCCGGTCTGGAGCGATCACGAAAAAGGCGTGCCCTTCCTGGCTGTCAGCGTCCTGCGGAGATTCAGCGACCTCTTTGACGCCTGGTAGCAGCCGTAACGCCGCTTGCAGCTCGGCGCGAGGCCCCGCCGCTCGCACAAAAACGCGCGTCGCGCCTTGAAGGCGCGCGCTCAACCCCTCGGCTGTGTCTTCCGCCACGATTTTACCTTTATCAATAATGACCACCCGATGGCAGGTGAGGCCGACTTCCGACAGAATGTGGGTGGATAACAAGATAGTAGTTTTCCCACCCATGCTTTTGATGAGTTCGCGTATTTCAATCACCTGATGGGGATCGAGCCCCACCGTCGGCTCGTCAAGAATCAACACCTCCGGCTCGCACAACAGCGCCTGCGCCAGCCCCACTCGTTGACGATAGCCTTTGGAGAGGGTGCCGATGTGGCGATGCGCCATGTGTTTGACGCCGCATTCGTCGAGAACGCGGTCCACCTGGTGTTTCCGCTGCGCGGCGGCGTCGCCTTTAATCCGAGCGGAAAATTCCAGGAACGAGCGCACCGTCATGTCCGGATACAGTACAACGTTTTCCGGTAGATAGCCCAGGCGACGGCGCACTTCCAGAGAAGAGGTTTCGACATCAAGCCCCGCCACGAACACTTTTCCTTCCGTAGGCGGAAAAAACCCGGTGAGGATGCGCATAAGCGTGGTTTTGCCTGAGCCATTGGGACCCAGAAGCCCAACAATCTCCCCCTTTTGCACCTCAAAGGAGACATGATCAAGCGCTCGCACCTGACCGTAATACTTTGTGATATTCTGGACTTCAATCATGATGTACGTTAAACGGAACCGTAGGACGCAACACTATGGCGTTGCTGGAGCTGCGGCTTTCTTTAGCCGACTAACCTCAACCTCCAGAGCTTGCTTTGCGCGCATCATCTCGTCGCTCTTTTGATTGACACTTTTTAAGTTGTTTTGACACTCCGCAATTTGATTTCGCAGACTGCCGGTTTCACCCGGAAGAACGCCGCTTAAGAGGCCTGACGTGAGCCCCAAGCGTTCAATCGCAATCCCACTGAGAACCAAGCCTATCCATAGCACAGCGGTCCCGACGATCCCCCAGACCGCCTTTTCTATGGTTTTATCTTCTTCCATCTGTCCTACTTCTGCCATAACGCCTCCTTTTGTCGAGCCTGAGTGAAGAAAATGAAGTGGGCTCTTAACTAGCAGAAAAGTGTGCTGGGGAAAAGCAGAGAAAACCCAGATAAAGGCATGAAGACCCTATGAGCGGTAGAAGTAGAGGAAGAATGGTGAACCAAGCACAGCTAAACAGCAAACTAAGGACTGGGACATGAAGCGCAACACAGAGCCCAGCGGATTCCGTTCACGCTTCACGTCTCACGCTCTTATATTTTTCTCGCCAGCCGCGACTATCGGGCGCTCTGGATCAGGAAATTGACCGAGTACGCTTGTTCCGTGTTGATAGGAGTGGCCTCGTTGAAGTACCACTCATTCACCCACTCAGTGGGTTTCACATAGCCCGAGGGCGCATCCCACTTGGTGGCATGGACCGTCTGAAGGTCCGCCATCATGCCGTGCGGGGTAAATGCCCAGGCGTCTTCATAATTATATTTCGCGCCTTCCAACGGCTTCGTAGGATATCCTTCATAGGGCTTCGCGACATAGTGAAACATATTGAACCAGAGCTTCCACAGCTCACCGCCCTGGTCAAACACTTCAGCAAAGTTCATCCCCCAGAAGTCTTTGTCGATGTACATGATCCGCTTGGAATACGCATACTGGCTATATGC
>DATLYA010000201.1:0-8819 GCA_035575235.1 Candidatus Methylomirabilota bacterium | reverse complement strand
GGTTATCTGTCCGACAGTACAACTTCTCGCTTTGGCCGACGGCGTCTCTACCTCTTGGTGAGCGTTCTGCCGTTAGGCGTCTGTTTCTACCTGCTGTGGAGTCCTCCGCTAGGGCTCGGCGCGATGGGAAATTTTGTCTTTCTCGCCATTATGTACATGCTGATGGATGCGTGCTTTACCTTGTATGCTACCCCTTACCTCGCCCTCGGCGCGGAACTCAGCCAGGATTATCACGAGCGGACACAAATCGTAGCAACCCGGACGGTATTTCATGGCCTCGGCGCATTCATCGCCGTCACGTGTCTCAGCAAAGTAGTTGGAGGTTCGCCGACGATGTTGCCAGACAGCGCAGCGGCGCTTTCTTCTACCCTGCCGCCGACAGGAGCGCGCCAGGGCTTTGCCCAGGTTGGCGCGCTGCTCGCCGGAGTGATGATCTTCGCAGGCTTGATCGCTTTTTATGGCAGTCGCGAGACGCCTCCTTCATCACAGACAGTGCAGCTCTCGTTTCGCTCCTTTATCAACGCTTTGCGATCTACCCTCGACACTCAACCCTTCCGCGTGCTCATTTACACCTTTGCGGTTATGACGCTCGGCGCAAGCATCCATCAACCGCTGACAGTGTATGTCTTTCGCGACTGGCTGGCGATGGGCCAACAACTTCCTACCCTCATGACGCTCTATTTGGCTGCTGTTCTATTGTCCCTGGGCTCCTGGACGCACCTTGCCCGCCGTATCGGAAAAAACCGCGCCTTTCAGGTGTGTATCCTTTGGAGCGTGGCGGCGCTGTCCGTGTTTCCTGTGCTTCGCGCCGATATGCCGTCTTGGGTATTCTACATGTTCCTGATTCTTGCCGGGTTTGGGGCGGGCGGCTACATCCTCCCGCTGTCGATTGCCGCGGACGTCGTCGACTACGACGAACTGCACTCCGGACAACGACGCGAAGGCGCGTTTTTCGGCCTGTGGACGTTGACGATGAAGCTGATGGCGGTGGGGATTTTGCTGGTCGGCATGTCGCTCGACTTGATCGGATATATGCCGAATCAAGCGCAAAGCCCGTTTACACTCTGGAGCTTAAAAATACTGTATGGACCGATCCCTGCCCTCTTCTTTCTGGCATCGTTCTTCATCTTTCTGCGTTTTCCTCTCACGCGGGAGCATCATGCCGATATCCAGCAGCAGTTACAGCTCCGGCGGCTGCAACTCAGCGCTCATAGGGAACGAGAATAGAACGCGTGGACAATGTGTTCCTCATGACTCATTCCCTATCCGACATTTCTTTCGTGCTCTCCCACTCCCAGGGCAAGGCATACTTCTTCCTGGTATTGCATTCTTTACAGGCAGGAACGAGATTGCCTTTGGTCGATTTTCCGCCCCGCACGAGCGGGACGAGATGGTCCATCGTTAATTCAGAGGGTGAAAAACGCCGCTGGCAGTAGTGACAAATCCCGGCGGCGCGCCGACGCTTCCACCATTCGGAACGGCGCAACTCCCGCGCTTTGTTTTTCTCGCGCAGAATATCTGCGGAACTAACCTCGGAATAGAACGGTTTCATATGGTCAACCGCCTACCGAACAAGTGGCAACTAACGACAGACGCCGCTGATCAGTGCGATCCCTCTTCCTCCTCTTCTTCATCGTCAGCGGCCGCGTCACCCGGTTGATGCGTTGCAGGTTGGTTTTTCACGGCGTCAGTTTTTTGCTGTTCGGCTTTTTCCGCGGCGTTCTCTTGCTTATGCGCCCGCTCGTTGACAGCGTCACGGTGAGCGCTATGGCCGCCCTTCTCTTCATCAGACGCAAAAGCCGCACCCGAGCCTAGCATCAGCCCTAAGCTAAAAACAGCAACAACAAGCACACATAAGCTCTTCAACTTCTGGTTCCTCCTCTAAGTATTATGAAACCCGTCCGAAGCCTGTCCTACACTCTCTGTCCCTCTTGCGCGTTGAGAGTCCAATCGTACTCAAGATAGCGCAGCTCGCTATCACTGCGGTTCAACATAGCCTGTTTCTCCACAGCAACAAAATGGATGCGCGGATCATGGAACTTCTTCCGTAAGATTTGATGTTCAATCTCATCCGGCGTACGGTCTTGCCCAGCCACCTTGGCGGTAAACCAGCTGAACAGTCGTTTCCGGCCGAGCAGACTTTCGGCCGTGTAGCCCTGGAGAACGCCGCTGATGATGACGGCATTGTAGGCGTTAATCCAAAAGGCTTTCTCTTCCGCTTCGCTCATCCCTTCGGTGCGCGCTTGCGCTAACGTTGCGAGATACTGATCGAAGGCGGCTTTGTCTCGCGCTCGTAGGTCGCGATAAGCGACTCTGCCGTTGTCATCCACATACCGGGTAAGCAGCGTTGACCACAGATCATGATCGACAGCAGCAGACACAGGTCGAGTACAGAATAGCAAAGCCATCGCAAAAAAGGAGAGGGCAAAAGGCATAGCAACGCACCACGTCACACCATCGTCTGTCGCTCGACACTATCAAATGCCACGGCAGGCGCAAACGTTCCCTTCTCGCGAGAACGCCTCTCCTGACGCAAAACGCGCCTGAACGCCCACGGCCCCTACCCCACTTTGGATGCCGTCGCACAAAATCAGAACGCCGGACAGTCATCTCCCCCGTTCCTTGAGAAGAATGGCGCGGTCACGCCATGAATCGCAGCTCGCGTTTGCAGAAGGCGGAAGATAGAAGACGTATTGTTGGAAGACCATTTAGTTCTTCTGTTTCCTCACCGCCTCAGCTATGCTTGCGCCACTTCAAGCGCTTGAGGACTTAATGACGCCACAATTGGAGGAATTATGCGTCTGGCTGGAAAAACGGCCTTAATCACGGGTTCAAGTTCAGGCATTGGCCGCGCGACGGCGTTACTCTTCGCGCGCGAGGGCGCTGATGTCGTCATTAACGGAAGAGACGAGAAAAAAATCGCGGGCGTCGTTAAAGAGGTTGAGGCGATCGGTCGCCGTGCGCTGGGTATCCGCGCGAATGTTGGCAGTTTTGCCGAAGTCAACGCTATGGTTGATAAGACCCTCAAAGAGTTCAGTCACCTCGACATCCTGGTCAGCAACGCCGGCGTCTTTCATCACCAAACGTTTTTAGACATGACCGAAGAAGAATGGGATGAAGTGCTCACCGTTGATTTGAAAGGCGCGTTCAACTGCTGCCGCGCGGTCGTGAAGCCGATGCTAACGCAGCGCTGGGGCCGTATCATTTGCATCACGGCGATTTCCGGCCTTACCGGCTATCCTAATATGACGCACATCGCCGCCGCGAAAACCGGCGTGCACGGCCTCGTCAAAGCCCTGGCGCAGGAAGTCGCGTCGTCCGGCGTCACAGTCAACGCCATTGCGCCAGGTTTGGTCAACACCCCAATCCTGGTCAACATGACGGAAGAGGAAATTGCTCGCTATACGAAAGCGATTCCCGTGGGCCGCATCGGCAAGCCGGAAGAAATCGCCGAGGCGTGCGCTTATTTTGCCTCGGATCAGGCTGGCTATGTCACGGGACAAATTTTGAATATGAGCGGCGGCGGACTGATTTAAGAATTGAATCATTGAGGCTTCGGGCCATCGGGTCATTGATGCACTCAACACCCCTCTTACCCCATGGCTCAATTCTGCAATGATTCACCGACTCAATGGCTCAATCACACAATAAAGGAGCACTCTCCATGAAATTCGGCTTACTCTACATCCCCGACTATTACCCCGAGCGCTACCACTCGGCCAGCCATTATTACGGCGAGATGCTGGAACAAATTCAGTACGAGGAAGAACTCGGGTTTGATGGGGTGTTCTTCGCTGAGCACTACGTCGGCGGCTATGCCTTTCCCTCGCCGCCAATTTTCGCGACCGCCGTGGCCCAACGAACGAAACGCATCCGCTTAGGCACTGGGGTCACACTGCTCCCCCTTAATAATCCCATCCGCACGGCGGAGGAATACGCCATGCTGGATGTCCTGAGTGAAGGGCGCCTCGACTTTGGCGTCGGTCGCGGCGTCTTGAAAGCGGAATATGAACTCTTTGACATTAATGAATCCGAGAGTCAGGGACGATTTCACGAATCGTTAGAAGTGATTCTGCAGGCCTGGACTCAGGACACCATCACTTACGAGGGCCAATACTACAAGATCCGCGATGTCCAATCTCTGCCCAAGCCCGTGCAAAAACCCCATCCGCCTATTTGGGCTGCTGGGGCCGTGACGCCAGAAAGTTTTCTTTGGGCCGGACAAAAGGGATTCAACCTGATGACGGTTCCCTTCGCGTATGCCAACCACGAATCCTTGCAGGAAAAATTAGCGCTGTATCGCTCCGCGTTGCAAGAAGCCGGGCACGATCCCCGCTCACGGGAAGTGCTGGGCGTCTACCATTTGTATGTAGCGCCCACGGATGAGGAAGCGCATGCGGTCGCAAAGCCCTACTTCCTCCAATATTTCAAATTCTTTGGGCGATTGGACCAGAAAGCGTGGCGGTCGGAGGACTACAAGGAATATAAAGGCGGTCTGTCAAAATTGTTCGGCTCCACCACGTACGATGATCTTGACAAAGGAGACTGCATGATTTTCGGCTCGCCCGCACGTTGCGTGCAGCGGCTGAAGCGCGCCCAGGTGGATTACGGCCTGGATTATGCGATCTTCGAGGTCAATTTTGGCGGTTTTCCCCATAAAGAAACCATGCAGTCGCTTGAACTCTTCGCGAAGTATGTCATGCCTCAGTTGAAATAGGGCGCCTCACAACATTCCGTCCTTGAACGACGCACACCATGGGTAGGGGCGCGGTAACCGCGCCCCTACGACTCGTAGTATCATCGTCAAGGATCAGTGAAAGGCTGGAATGACTTTATTGGCAAACAATTCCAGATGCGGCTGCACCCAACTAGTAGGCAACCCCGGCGGTAATGTCCAGGCATAGAAATTCGTCAACGGAGCCTCGGCCACACAGTCGCGAATGATCTTGATACAGGTATCGACATCAGCGACGGTCAGGAGCCCGGTTTCACGTAAATGCGCGCGGTCTCGGAGTTTTGGGAAAAGCGGCATCCCAGCTTTTTCTGCCCACTCCGAGTATGCATTCACCTGGTAGATGACATGGTCCGCCGCTTCGTTCCAGGTTTTTTCCGGATCATTCGAGGCAATGAGGAAAAACTTTCCGCCAGCGAGCCGGACTTTGGTCGTCGGTTTACCGACTTTCTCAAGTTCGGCGAGATAGCGGCTATAGAGATCTTTGGTGATGTTAACGCCGATATACCCGTCGCCATACTTGGCGGCGCGACGAAGCGCGGGCGGAGTAAAGCCGCCGACCCACAACGGCGGTCGTGGTTTCTGAATCGGCTCAGGCGTGAGTTTTACTTTGTTTACCTCATAATAGCGTCCTTTGAACGTGAGCGTCTCGCCGTCCCAGAGCCGGCGAATAATCTCCAACCCTTCGTTGGTCCGTCCCCCACGTTCTTTACTGGGGATGGCGAACCCTTCAAACTCTTCAACCTTGTATCCTGTACCAACTCCCAATTCGAAACGGCCGCCGGAGATGACATCGACCGTGGCGGCATCCTCCGCCAACCGCACGGGATTGTGGAATGGTAAAAGCATCACGCTTGTGCCGATGCGAATCTTCTTGGTCCGAGCGGCAATGGCGGCAGCGATCGGCAGGAGCGACGGCGAATATCCGTCTTCGATGAAATGGTGCTCGGAAAGCCAAATATCATCGAATCCGTGCTGTTCTCCCCAGACGATCTGGTCAAAAATTTCGCCATAGAGTTGATCGTACGATCGCTTCCAGGCGGGCGGGTTACGGAAGTCGTACCATAGACCAAAGCGGAGCTTCGCACTCATACAGTTTCCCCTTTTCTCACAGGACTCAACGTGTCATAGCATGTCGCATGGCGGAGAGAGAAGGACAAGAACCCCTTAGTGAGGACGTGCTAGACTGTGCGTCCTCGGAGACTTTTTTGTATAGTTATGTTGTATAGCTTACGCCCCATAATGAAGCATCCTTTCGGATTTTTATTTGAGGTGGAGAACCTTACCCATGTGGACTGATGTGACCGGCGACATGAAGCGCCCGAATGATTACCAAATACGCCACGCCGCCTTCGTAGGAGCACGGCGCGCCGTGCCCTTCTACAGTGCAGAGCTCTTGCTCTGCCAGAGTGTGATGGCCGATTTTGATCGTCAAAGTTCAGTAGGTTAATGTAGAGACGCCCCGGCAGGACGTTTCTCAGGTTTTAGATGCGCCACCGGCGCGTCTTTACCTCTTCGACGCCCAAGCGGCTCGTCTCCGCCTCAGAACGTATGACAGGCAAATTTTATATCCACCTTAATGGCTCAGCGAGGCCAGTGCGCGCTGTTGCCTTTGATCTCGACAGCACTTTGACGCGCCCCTATCTCGACTTCAGGAAGCTCCGACGGCGGCTTAATCTGCCGGAAGGCGATATTCTGCACTGGCTCGAGCAATTACCTTCAGCAGAGCAGAGCAAAGCAAGGGCCATCATCGAAGCATTCGAGCAAGATGGCGTTAACAATGTCGAGTGGAACCACGCGGCGCGGACAACATTTCACGCTATAAGAGCCATGGGCATTCCGTTGGCGATCGTCACGCGGAATAGCCGGGCGTCGTTACTTGCCGTCTGTGCGCGGTTAGGCATTGAGGTTGATCTCTTTGTTGCTCGGGAGGATGCGCCGCCGAAGCCTAATCCCGCTTGTCTTCACTATGTGGCGGAGCGGTTAGCCGTGCCGGTCTCGCAGTTGCTGATGGTGGGCGATTACCGCCACGATACCGACGCCGCTCGGGCAGCTGGCGCGATCCCTGTACTGCTCACCAATGGTCAAACGCCCATTTGGCCGGTTGATGCGGATTTAGTGATCGAACGGTTGGATGAATTATTGATGTATTTATCGACGTAGCGCCGCGCCGCGGGGCGTCGCTCTTTTAGCTGCATCCCCGACGCAGCTCTACGATGGTGAGGCGACCACGTTGATTCATCATGACAAGGGGAAATTGCAGAACATTGCCCGGGCCTTCAAGCGCGAACTGCGCGTGTATCAACTCGTGCTCAAAGACCCGCGCACGCCAAGGCTGGCGAAGATTTTCCTCGGCCTCGCCGTTGGCTATGTCCTTTTACCGTTTGATCTTATTCCTGACTTCCTGCCAATCATTGGCCATCTTGATGACGCCATTATTGTTCCAGCCTTGGTGTTCCTGGCCCTCAAGCTTATCCCGTCGGAAATTGTAGTGGAGTGCAGACACAAGGCTGCCGCAACTCTCGACATGCCATAACAGTAGCACTCTTATCGTGTCCTGCTTTTCAATATCCTCGGTTCAACACTAATTCGTTTTGCGTCAATCAATTCTTGTCGCCGCATCATCATACGTTCATCCTCGTCCCACAGCCGCTGGTACAGCCGCAGATAAGCAGCGCTGAGGGCGTCGGCCTGTTTGTCGCTGACGCCGGGCGCACGAAACTCAACAACAATGTCTGTGTTTCGCTCGTCCACAGGCGTCAGACACGTAAGAATCTCTCCTCCCGCACCTCCCCCCTCAAGCGTGCGGCTCCAATAGCGCAACTGCGGTACGTCCATTTTGATTTCAATCACCGCCCCTCGCGGCGCGGCAGTGGGCGGCGCGGTGATCTGCGCTCGCCAGGATGTAGGAGTCTGCTCCAGCAATGTGACGCTAGTGAAAGAGGAACGATGGAGCCATGGCAGATGTTCCCAATCGCGCACGTTTTCCCAAATACGCTCTAGGGCTGCATGAATCGTGCGACGGTAGGTCGCTATTAAGATTAAAGGTTCACTGTTCATAGTGGTTGCTCTCTTTCGTTCCTGGCCTTCGGCCGGACGCGACATCGCCATCATTGCGGATAAGTACGTGCGGCGCATCTCATCCAGCGCTGCACAGCAACTCTTATTTTCCTATCATATGCCCCAGCGCAGCAATAAGGGACGATGCAGCCGCCGCTCGCGTCCGCGCCCACTGCCACATCCGTACTGGAAACACCCGGACGAGACGAAGCCCACGAAAATCATCAAAAAATGAATACACCACTGGCGTCACCAGAAGCGTGATCAGCAGGCACATCGCCTGCCCGCCGACCACAACAGTCGCAAGCGAGGCGCGTGAGGCGGCGCCATCGCCCTGACCTAACGCGATAGGCGACATCCCGGCGATAATTGTCAACGTTGTCATGAGGATAGGACGCAATCGCACTCGGTCAGCCGTCAGTTGCGCCTCGTAGCGAGGCATTCCCTGCGACCGCAGATGATTCGTATAATCCACCTGCAGAATAGCATTCTTCTTCACAACCCCCATGAGCAGAAACACGCCAAGGACGCTGTAGATGCTCAGGGGATTCCCGGTGACGACTAAACTGAGAATGCCGAACGGCAAGCTGAGGAACATCGAGACCATGATCGTCACAGGATGAATGAAGCTCTCAAACTGCGCTGCAAGCACGATGTAGATGAAAACGATGCTCAGCACGAAAGCGATGGCGAAATTCTGCAACGCCTCGATCATAATTTTTCCTCGGCCCAGATAGGTCGTGGCGTACTCCGGCCCGAGGTTGAGTTCCTTGACTGCCGCCAGCCCCTCGAGCATGGCCTGCCCAAGCGGCTTCTCATGCAAGTTCGCCACGATCGTGATTTGCCGTTCTTGCGCGTAGCGATCGATTTGCGCAGGACTTTTGCCGGAAAGAAGCGACGTCACATTACTGAGGCGCACCAGGCTGCCATCCCGTGCAGGAATCATCAGTTCTTCGACTGCGGCAATATCTTTTCGCGCTCCAGGCTGTAAGCGGAGGCGCACGTTATACTGCTCGCCGCCTTCACG
>DATLYA010000200.1:0-21224 GCA_035575235.1 Candidatus Methylomirabilota bacterium | reverse complement strand
TGCCGATGATAAACCGTTCCCGGTGTGACTCAAAGGTCACCGTGGCGGGATTTTCCACAAGGCGGCCTGCATCATCCCGCAGCGGACGGACGTTGGCCCATTTGCCATACATGCCGCCGTGGATGTACATAATGCCGTCGCGCGCTTCTTCCTCCGCCTTAGCGCTTGTTTCCGCGACATAGACCTCGCGGATCACCGGAGTCGCCATGGGGGTTTTGTTGAAGCGCTGGAGTTGCTGTCGGTGCCATTGATAGTGCTGTTTGAGTTCATTGATATGATGGCGAGGGGACGCCACCATCGCGGACGCCCATTGGGCCGCGCGTCTGGCGCCGCCCCGCGTGGAGGCGCCAATCCAGATCGGCGGGTGCGGTTTTTGATGCGGCTTGGGCGTGATTGATAAATCTTCAATGTGATAATATTGACCGGAAAAGGAGAACCGCTCGGTAGTCCAGCCTTTAATAATGATATCGAGTTCTTCCTCCATACGTTGCTCACGCCCGGTGCGTTGCTCCTGATAGCCAGCATATTCTTCCGGACGATAGCCGGTGGCGATATTATCGAGCACGGCGACATCTTCCGCCGTTTGCACGGGACGATGCAGCGGCAGCAAATACATGCTCGTGCCGATAATAAGCCTGGAGGTGCGCGCCGCCATAGCCGAGGCGGTAACAAGCAGCGACGGGCACATGCCGTCTTCCATAAAGTGATGTTCGACTAACCACGCCGAGTCAAAACCAATCTCTTCAGCGACAGTCACCTGCTCCAGCATCTCACGATAGAGTTCCGCGTGTGATTGACCGGAGCCAGGCGGCGCTTGCATGGAAAAAGGGCCAAGGCCGAATTTCATCATTGGCTACTCCGTAGGTGTTCACACAATTCCCAATTCGTGGAGGACGGTAAGTGGATTGGGTAGTGGATCGAGCCAGAGCCATTCTTCTTTTAGCCAAAATCCTGGAATGATTTCAGCGCGATAGATTCCCTGGGCGTCCGCTCGCTTCCTCTCATAGCGTCCGTCCGCGGCGAGCACATAGTAGTCGGTCCGGCGTTGCTCGGGGTCAATGATCCAATATTCTTGCACTCCGCCCATCTCATACTCGGCCATTTTTTCTCCGCGATCCCGGAGACGGCTCTCAGGCGAGGTCACCTCAACTGCTAAATCTGCCGGCCCATCAAGGTAGCTATGCTTGAGCCTACTCAGGTGCTCCTTGGAGATAAAAATAAGGTCAGGTTCTCGTCCAGAGCGAGAAGGGGCGAGTTTCATCTGAAACGGGGCGCTGAGCACTCGGCCAAGGTCTCGCTGAATAACGTAGATGCCAAGGACTTGGACTAAAAAGCCAACTATCGTCTGATGAGGTTCGGAAGCCGGGGACGTCATCATCACCTGCCCATCTACCCACTCAGCGAGGGTGTCTTCATCGCACCAATCGAGGAACTCCTCGTAAGTCATAGACAAAGGCTGTCCGGCAGCGGCGGTTGGCGATGCGCGCATGGCGTACTCCTTCTCTTTTGCTAAACCTAACCCTGTGAAGAATAGGTGTCAAACAAGTATGGGTTCTTCTCTGAAGGCTATAAAGCCGCCACGTTGCAGGCAACACCCGGGGAGTGCGACCCTTATGGCTTGATGACTTGACAACTTGATGACCACATTCGTGCAGGGTTGGCGTTGTGTAGAAAAAAGCAGATATGGTAGAACCGAGCGGAGAGGAGCGAACTGATGGAAGATGAAGTGCGCAGCCTGCTGCCGAAACTTGATCTAACGCGCCGTGAATTTGTCGTGACTGCCTTAGCAACGGGGTTTGTGCTGGCGGTTCGACCAGTAATGGCGCAAACGATGATTACCACCGACGCTAGCGGACTGGAGGCTGGCGAAGTGAAAATCCCGACGGCAGATGGACAAATCCCGGCCTATCGGGCGATGCCCGCGAGCGGCGGGCCTTTCCCTGTTGTGCTAGTCGTGCAAGAAATTTTCGGCGTACACGAGCATATCAAAGACATCTGCCGCCGCTTCGCCAAGCTTGGGTACCTGGCCGTGGCGCCGGAACTCTATGCACGACAAGGCGATGTGTCGAAGTTATCCGATATCCAGGAGATCGTCTCGACGGTTGTCGCCAAAGTGCCGGATGGGCAGGTAATGTCAGATCTGGACGCCGCCGCTGCCTGGGCGGAGAAATCCGGCAAGGGCGATGTGAGCAGGCTCGGCGTCACTGGCTTTTGCTGGGGTGGGCGGATTGTCTGGCTCTACGCGGCGCACAATCCGAAACTGAAAGCTGGCGTGGCGTGGTACGGCCGGCTCGTTGGGCAAACCTCGGACTTGACGCCGAAATATCCTCTTGATGTTGTGGGCAGTCTTAAAGCGCCAGTCTTAGGGCTCTACGGGGGGGCGGACCAGGGCATTCCCACTGATACGGTCGAGAAGATGCAAGCTGCTCTGAAAGCGGCGGGCAGTCCATCGCAAATTATTCTGTATCCTGACACGCCTCACGGATTTTTTGCTGACTATCGCCCGAGTTACCGTAAAGAGCGAGCCGAGGATGGGTGGAAGCGGTTGCTCGAGTGGTTTAAAAAATACGGCGTGGCGTAACCTGGAGGCTAGGGACTAGGGGCTTGAGACTTGAGAGGAAGGGACTGATCTTTTGTCCTCGCCCCTTTTTACCAGTCTCTAGCTTCCAGCCTCTAGCCTCTTGAGATACTGACTACTGGCAACTGATAACTGACAACTAATTATGAAAATTCTTGTGACTGGCGGAGCCGGTTTTATCGGCTCAAACTTTCTGCATCTCCTGGTTCCCCGCTGCCCGGAACATACCTTCATTAACCTTGATAAGCTGACCTACGCGGCGAACCTGGCCAGCGTACAAGAGGCGGCGCGTTGTCCGAATTACGTGTTTGTCCAGGCGGATATCGCCGACGCGCAGACCGTGTTAGCCGTGTTTCAACGCTATCAACCTGATATGGTCGTGCACTTCGCGGCGGAAAGCCATGTAGACCGCAGCATTCTGGGGCCGACGGAGTTTATCCAAACGAATATCGTGGGCACGTTCAACCTGCTCGAAGCCTGCCGCGCTACCTGGACGCCGATCACGCGCGGCCTGTTTCATCACGTCAGCACCGATGAGGTCTTTGGTTCGCTGGGGGCGGCCGGTCTGTTTACAGAAGAGACACGGTACGATCCCAGCAGTCCCTACTCGGCCTCGAAGGCGGCGAGTGATCATCTCGTGCGCGCGTATCATCGGACGTTTGGCGTGCCGGTAAAAATCACCAATTGCTCGAACAACTATGGTCCACGCCAATTTCCTGAGAAGCTCGTTCCCTTGATGATCCTTAACGCGCTTGAAGGAAGACCGCTGCCAGTGTATGGCGATGGGCGCAACGTGCGCGATTGGCTGTATGTAGAAGATCACTGTGAGGCGATCTGGACCGTGATCCACAAAGGGCGCGTCGGAGAAACCTACAACATTGGCGGGGATTGTCAAAAAACCAATCTGGAGGTCGTGCGCACCCTGTGCCGCGTGCTGGCGGAAGAGACCGGACGGGCGGTGGAGGAGTTTGAAAAGTTGATTACCTTCGTTCCTGATCGACCTGGACATGACTTGCGTTACGCCATTGACACTACGCGCATACGCACTGAATTAAGCTGGACGCCAAAAGAGAATTTTGTGTCGGGGCTACGGAAAACCGTCCGCTGGTATCGAGCGAATCAAGCGTGGATTGAAGAAGTGCGCACGGGAGAGTATCGGCGTTGGTTGTCAGTCAATTATGAAACGCGCGGCCAGCAATCTGGCGCCAGCGGGAAGAGAGGCGCGGCGTGATCAGCAAAGGCATTATTCTTGCCGGCGGCTCGGGCACCCGCTTGTTTCCCCTGACGTACGTGGTCAGCAAACAATTGCTGCCTATCTACGACAAGCCGCTGATTTACTATCCGCTCTCAACCTTGATGTTGGCGGGCATCACCAGGATCCTGGTGATTACCACCCCCCATGATCAGCTCCTCTTCCAGCAGTTGTTACGCGACGGCGCACAATGGGGCTTGGAAATTTCGTACGCGGTTCAGCCTTATCCTGGCGGATTGGCGCAGGCCTTTGTGATCGGTAAGGAGTTTATCGGCAAGGATAGCTGTGCGCTTGTCCTGGGCGACAACATCTTTTATGGCCATGGGTTGACCGAGCAGCTGCGTCGGGCTGCGACCTGCACGGAAGGGGCTACGGTGTTTGCGTATCGCGTAACAGATCCCGAGCGTTACGGGGTGGTTGAGTTTGATGACAAAGGCCGTGCGGTTGGCATTGAAGAAAAGCCTCGGGTTCCGCGTTCTCACTATGCCGTGACGGGACTGTATTTTTACGATAACCAGGTGGTGAGCATCGCTGAAAATCTCCGTCCGTCGGCGCGCGGAGAGCTGGAAATCACCGATGTCAACAAACAATATCTTGAGCAAGGTCGGCTGCGGGTGGAGACGCTCGGACGCGGTTTTGCCTGGCTGGATACAGGAACCCCAACCTCGCTGCTGCAGGCGGCGAACTTTATCGAAACCATCGAACAGCGACAGGGACTAAAAGTTGCCTGTCCAGAAGAGATCGCGTATAAGCTGGGGTTGATCGACGCGGAAAAACTCGCCAAGTTAGCGGAGCCGTTGACAAAGAGCGGCTATGGAGAGTATCTGCTCAATCTTTTACACGATCGAGACGCGAATGAAAGTTTCTGAGACAACCTTACCTGGGGTCTTGCTCATTGAACCGCGCGTGTTTACCGACTCACGCGGCGTCTTTATGGAAACCTGGCGACAGGATCGCTATGCGGCCCAAGGATTGCCGGCGCAGTTTGTGCAAGACAATCTGTCGCTGTCTGTCCACGGCGTTTTGCGCGGACTACATTTTCAATATCCACACGGTCAAGGGAAGTTAGTTCAGGTGTTGCACGGGGAGATTTTTGATGTCGCCGTCGATATACGCCTGGGGTCGCCTACCTTTGGGCGGTGGATCGGCCTGAATTTATCTGGGGAGAACCACCGGCAACTCTACATTCCCGAAGGATTTGCCCATGGGTTCTGCGTCGTGAGTGAAACTGCTGTGGTCTTGTACAAATGCACGAACTTCTATCATCCACAAGCCGAAGGCGGCGTGTTGTGGAACGATCCAGAGCTTGCCATCAACTGGCCCATACGCGTTCCTATTCTCTCTCCTCGAGATGCGCTGCACCCACCCTTGAAAGCTCTTTCCCAAGAGCGGCTCCCGCTTTACGAAGAAGAAAACTCCTAAAGTCCCCGGAGGCTTACGGTTTGCGGCAGAGGATCTGATATTGCGCTCCGAGAGGAAGCCGTGAGACAAACGGCTCGAGGACACGGAACCAACGGAGCACGCGCGGGAAGATAAAGAGGAAGTCGGTGCGCAGAATTTCAAATCCTCCCTCGTGTAACAACCCTCGCGCTTTGGACGCTGAAAGCATAGTGGCGTCACGATCAAAGGGAATGCGGCTCATGACGTAACGTGTTCCCAGATTCCATGGATTGTTCTCCCAGAGAGCAAAGATTCCGCCAGACCGTAGGGAACGAAGGATGTAGTCGATCGCGCTCGCCTGCTCGCTGAGCGGAATGTGATGAAACACTCCGTTGCAGAATACGAGGTCAAGCTTTTGCTGAGGCCGATAGTGATCGAGATGTAGGAAGTGGGCGCGCTCCGTCCCATATGTCTGCTGGGCGATCTTGAGAGATTCGAGGGAGAGGTCGACGCCGATGATCGCGGTCGCTCTCAGCATGGAAAGGAAAAACGGCAAGGCCGAACCCGTCCCACAACCGAAGTCCATAATAGATTCCGGTGTGACGGAAAGGCGACGGAGACAACGGACAAGCCACGCGACGCGTTTCCGGGCAAAGTACGCCTGATCCTCACCTGAGATGGAGAGTCCACGTGCAAGCGCATCATCGTAGTTGGCGGCGTAGGCGTCAAACGTCGAGGTATTTGAAGGAGGGTGAGAGGTCATCGACGACGTACTCCAAGAATACTGATAATAAAGCTTGACAGCATAGTCTGAAACCCTAAGGCAGTGCATGTTGCCCCCGGGATCACTAAGCGCATGGTTTGTCCATAGTCGAGAGGACCGAAATGCGCTACGCGCCATTGATTGATTGCCGCCACGAGCAGCCCAAGGCCAATCACTAAGACAATCATCGCGGCAACTAAGCCTCGTTCGAGCGTGACAACCTCAAAGAAACGGGTCAGGCGTTTGTCTTCCGGCAGAAGCCCTTCGTTAATAGTAAAGACCTTAGCGAAGATGGCGAAAAAAATGGACTGGCAACCGAGAAGAATTGCTAAACTGCCGAATAAAAGCGTATGCGCATCGAAAGTGATTCCCTGCAGCGTGACTCCAGGAAGCGCTATCCCGTAGGCAAGCAGGCCAAAGAGAATCAGCAACGCCCCTGGAGCAAGAAAGAGCCATCTAGGGCTGCAAATGAGAAAAAAACGCAGGGTGCGCCACCCATCACGAAAAGTTTTCAAATGCGGCGCGTGAGATTTGCGACCATCAGGGTGCAGCGTGATGGGAACTTCAGTAACGTTTTTCCCGTAAAGACTTGCCTTGATGATCATCTCGGTGGCAAATTCCATTCCGGTGCAGCGTTGATCAAGGCTCTCGTAGCATTCCTTCGTGAAGCCGCGCATCCCGCAGTAAATGTCGTGGACCGGAGAGCAAAACCACCATTGCGCGAGGCGAGAAAAGAGTGGATTGCCTAACCAGCGATGCAGGGACGGCATCGCGCCCGGCAACACAGTGCCGCCCCCAACGGGGAGGCGACACCCCTGGACAAGATCGGCGCCGGCTCGTAATTTTTCCACAAACCGGGGAATCTCGAGAAAATCGTAGCTATCATCAGCGTCTCCCATAATAATAAAGCGTCCCCGTGCGGCGGTAATTCCCCCCATGAGGGCGTTCCCATACCCTTTCGCTTGGACAGGGACAACGCGTGCGCCAAGCTGAGTGGCGATAGCCTGCGAACCATCACTACTGCCGTTGTCCGCCACGATGACTTCTCCTGTAATAGAGGCGTCACGCAACGAGCGGTAAGCCTTCTCGATACAAATAGCTAGTGTGTCTGCCTCGTTAAGGCATGGCATCACGATCGAAACTTCCACACTAGAAGATTGAGTTGTGACGGGGACAGCCGGAGGTCCGCCATCGCATCCTGAAAGATTTATTTCGCTTCTCATGCCTGCTTTCTTCCCGTTTGTTTATTCATTTGCGCTTCTTTTATGAGGGAAAGCTCAATGTTGCAACCGCCGGAACATTATAGTCTGTAGGCGCAAGCTGATTTGACAGAGGAGGCGGCAGGTTGGTATAGTACGTGCGCCCGGGGCTAGGTTCGAGCGCCCGTGCATCACTATTTTCGAGGGAGGAGTGTATAAACTGGCGCATCCGATACGCCAGTGTGGTGGTGAGCTGCTTGTTCCTGGCGGTCTGTTCTGCCAATTTCTGCCAATGGTGGGCCTCCGCCGAATATCATCACGAGCGACCAAGGGAACACTGTGGGCGGGACCAATGCTCTACGCAACATCACCACGGGAGCCAATAACATTATCAGCAGCTTGGCGCTCAAGCTCGCCGGCTTGATGCGCAAGCCTGGCAGTTGCAGGCGTTCTCTCAACAACTGGTGGAGTTGAAGGCGCAGAACGAATCCTTACGGGCGGCAATGGAGTGGATGCAGAGGCGAGGAGTGGAGTCGATAACTCTGACGTCTAGGCCGAGTCGTCGGTAAATGAGTGACAGGGACAACCTGCTGAGCGCCGCTACGCGGATTTGCCCAGTGATCGGCTGACCCGTAATTTTCAAGGAGGTATAAGAATCACCTGACTGTCTTATAAAGCTTCATGGTGGAGAGGGATCGTATTCGCCATGGCAGGAGGCTCTGTAATGAGGAACCATCAAGATTACCAACCTTATCGACAGGCGCTGTTAACGAAGGAGGAGCTGGTCCAGCTCAACACCCTTGAGGCGTGGCCTGTAATAATAGACACCCTCTTGGGTTGGGGCGGGATAGTGGCGGCCTGGATTATCGTATGGGTGTGGCCTGCATGGTGGACGATTCTCGGAATGGGAATCCTCATTGGCACCCGCTATTATTCCCTTTTCATCATTGCTCATGACGGCCTTCATCGGCGCTTATTTGTTTCTCCCAGGAAGAATGATCTGTGGAACGACCTCTTTATCCTCGGCGCTATTGGAGCAATTACTCGGATCAATAGAACGAATCATATGCAGCATCATCGCCGCCTTGCGATACCGAGCGACCCGGATCGTTACAAGTATATCAATGCGAATAAAGTCCCGCGCGTTTCCTTTCTTATGTTTGTTACAGGATTGCCTTACGTGTTCAGGGCGGTGAACAATGTTTTCTTTTTAAACCATCATCAAGAACAACGGAACGCCTCGCGGGCGCCCTCTAGCCAGCATGACAGACAAGATGAGCACTATACCGCGCGCGACCTCCTCATTTTGCTAAGCTGGCAAGCGGCGTTAATTGGAGGGTTAACGATACTTTTCGGATGGTGGGGGTATATCCTACTTTGGCTGGGGCCCGTTTACATATTTTGTTTCACCGCAGACCTGGTGCGCGTCTTCTGCGAGCATTCACAATGTAGAGGGGATGAAGACGCCGACCTCTCGATGCGCCTGGCCTCTTATTCGAGTAGTCTTTTAGAGCGACAATTCTTTGCTCCCAATAATATGAATCACCATATCGCGCATCATTTATGGCCGTCCATTCCCTACTACAAGTTGCCAAAAGCAGAGATGTTGATTCGTGAGCGGGCATCGATCTACCCCGCTCTGGAATGGCGCGGGTCATATCTGACTCACATCATTTCTTATTGGCGCTGGCTGCCTCAGGCTCCGGGACATCTTCTGAATCTGACGAACTCCTAACGTATGAACCACGCCGCCTCACCTCCTCAGGAATTGCTTGAAGCGCAGGTCCCTGAGATCCCTAGTGAAGCGCGCAGTTGCTGTCCTGTGTGCTCTGGCCATGAGTTCCGCCCCTTTGCCGAAGGCTACGATTACGAACTCCGTACCTGTCGCAATCGGTGGACGTTTCGGCAATGCGCACATTGCGGACATGTCATGCTCGATCCCCGTCCGCGCCTGGAGATGCTCCCGGTTATTTATCCCCCTGATTATTATTCCTACAATCTGTCGTCCCAGGTCAATCCGCTTGCCCTGAAAGGGAAAGAGATCCTGGACCGATTCAAGTTTCGATCGATTCTCCGCCATCTGCCGAGACAGCCGGCGAGTTTCCTTGATATAGGCTGTGGGGACGGACGCTACCTTCGCCTGATGGAACAGTGGAAAATGATTGCTCGAGAACGCCTATTCGGACTTGAGCTCCGTGAGGAGCCGGTCGCGCGACTGCGGACTGAAGGTTTTCAGGCCATCTGCAACCGTGTGGAGACGTGCGAGGAAATTCCGTCGCGCAGCATCGATGTCACGACCATGTTTCATGTCATTGAACATGTGGATGATCCACATCAAGTGATTGCAAAAGTGGCCCACTGGCTGGCCCCGGAAGGCGTCTTCGCCATTGAGACGCCAAACCTGGAGGCTCTTGATGCCCGGCTCTTTGCGCGGACCTATTGGGGAGGCTATCACATCCCGCGTCACTGGCATTTGTTTACTGAGCAATCTTTGACTCGACTGCTAGCGAGGAGCAATTTACGCGTCGTCGCCAAACGTTTTCAGACTGGTCATTCCTTTTGGATGTACTCTTTTCACCATCTGATTCGCTACAACCGCACTTTCCCGAGCCAGCGCATAGCCCGGTGGTTTGATCCGTTCCGAGGACTTCCTTTGCTGGTGATGTTCACGGCGTTCGATCAGATACGGGCCGCTCTCGGCTTTCGGACCTCCTCTCTCCTCATAATCGCGAGGAAATGAAATATCCCGGTCATAGAGCGGTTTTCAAGAGGCGCAGGCGATCATAAGGATTGCCCCTACCGGGCGCACGCCATTGCCGACCGCTATATTGCTACTGTTCAATGCGAAATACACTGTTGCCTTGAGTACCGGCGTAGATAAGCCGCGGGACGGTAGGGGCGAGCACCAGGGCGTCAATGGAAATAAAATTGGGGCTTGAGTCGTCGGCGTCTGCGAAAGAACCAGGAAACCCGGCGTTTAAGGCGGTCCAGTGAGCGCCTCCATCTATACTTTTGTATACTCCGCCAGGACGGACCCCGGCATAGAGGATCTGTGGATTGGTTGGATCAATCACCAAAGATTGGACATCGGGAGAAAACGAGCCGGGTGGGGCCCCGGGTGGGACGGGGATGTGCACGTCTGTCCACGTAGCGCCACCATCGAGGCTCTTAAAGAGTCCTGGTGTACCAACATAAAGAATCTGGGCATTGGTGGGATCAACTGTCAGAGCGCCTTCACTGCCAGAGCGAGACAGCTTAGACTCAGCGAAACTGATGTTTGTCCAGTGCGCGCCGCCATCGAGGCTCTTCCATATACTGCGATTGACATCATTTTTGCGGAGGATTGTGACATACAGAGTCTGTGGATTGGTAGGGGCGATAACAAAACGAGCGACCTGAAAGTCTTTATTATTATCCTCAAAATCGAGTGAAAGTCCCTGACTGATATCAACCCAGTTATTACCGCCGTTAGTGCTCTTAAAGACTAAACCTGTGAGGTTTCCCGCATCGACCGTCCCGTTGCGCAGACTGGCGTAGAGAAGCTGTGTGTTGGTTGGATCGATCGCCAGCCCGCTCACATCAGCGTTATCAGGCAACCCTGTGTTCATGGACAGCCAGGTGCTGCCGCCATTTGTGCTCTTAAAAACTCCACTCGAAACTTGACTAAGATTTTGATTCGTAACCTTGCCGCCAATATAGAGAGTCTGCGGATCCTTGGGGTCTATCGCCCAGGCTACGGTGAGGGCAAAAGGAGGGAGGTCATCACTGATAGTGGTCCAAGTGGAGCCGCCAGTGGTGGTTTTAATGAGGGTGATATCGCCGCTGCCATAGAGGGTGCGAGGATCTGTCGGGTCGATGACTAAAGCCGTCACAACAAAATTATTGAGACCGGTGTTTTTTACAGTCCAGCTGGCGCCGCCGTCGGTGGTCTTAAAAACTCCACTACTTAGATCCGTCACCGATCCGCCAAAAGTGCCTGCATAGAGAATGAGAGGATTCTGCGGGTCAAGAGTGAGAGTTTGGACAAATGTGTTCGGAAGACCAGTGTCCATAGAGACCCAGCTGGCGCCGCCGTTAGTAGTCTTAAAAACTTTGCCGAAAGCGCCGGCATAAGCGACGAGCGAGTCCCGCGGATCAATGGTCAAGGTGTTGATGCCGGGAAAGTCCGGCAGGCCAGTACTGACCGAGGCCCAGCTGGCGCCGCCGTTAGTGGTCTTAAAAACTCCGGTGAGGGTGGCGGCATAGAGGATGGAAGAGTTCTGGCGAGCGATCGCCAGGGAACTGACAAGGGGATCAGACAAGCCTGTGCTTGTAGGGGTCCAGCTGGCGCCGCCGTTGACGCTCTTGTAGACTCCATCAGTCGTGCCGGCATAAACAATCTGTGAATCTATAGGGTCGATAAGCAAGGTTTGGATGTCTGCCCGATCGCTCGGTATGCCGTCGCTCATCTGCACCCAATGCGCCCCACCATCGGTGCTCTTAAATATTCGCCCCGCGTCAACTGTGCCTAACCGTAAATTATTGTCACTTCTAATGGCTACACCGGCATAGAGAATCTGTGAATTTTTAGGATCTAGTGCTAGAGCGGTAATGAGAGAAAGGGGATTCCCATCCTTATCCTTAGGCAGGCCATCACTAGGTGAGCCATCACTCGCTCGAGACCAGCTAGCCCCCCCATTTTCGCTCTTAAAGATCGGACCAACACGAGTGTTGCCAATGACATTAGTAGCGGCGTAGATGATTTGCGAATTGCCAGGATCAACAATCAGAGTAGTAACGGAATAATGATTGTCTAAGCCTGTATTGATAGGATCCCACCTGTCGCCGCCATTCGTACTTTTAAACACGCCGCCACTGAAGGTGCCGGCATACAGGATCTGCGGATTTGTCGGGTCGATCGCAAACGATTGGACATCTGCCTTTTCAGGCCCGATAGGAGTCCACCTCTTAGGGCTCTCGTCAGCCTGTCCTATTGCAGTCAGTCCCCAGAACCACATTACTGTTAAGATTACAATAAGCCGCCGCAGAATAGAGCAACAAACCGCCATCTGGCAACCCTCCCTTCCTCTGCTGATCTAAAAGGTGTACTCCAGTCCCCCTGAAGGAATGAAGTCGGCGCGAAATCCATCATCATTGAGAGGCACAATCCCACCGAAGAAGAGCGAGCCTGAGGTTCCCAAACCGTATCTGACGCCGAAGGAAAAGTCTACAATGTCATTACGTTTAATTGTTTCAGGAAACACCTTAACCGTCCCGTCCGCGGAGACGCGGCAAGGCTGCTCCGTTGTGCATTGTCCTGAGACGCCCTTATCAAGCTGCACTCCAGCCAGGAGGGGCTGCGACGCTTTTACAGAGAACCCGTTGAACTCGCTCCGTCCAATAAAATCGACAGTCAGGCCGAGTTGTTGCCATACCAGAAAACTCGCCCCGACGGCGTACAGAAAGCTACTGCGATCCACCTCATCCGCATTAAAGTCGATCCCCACATTGAGGTGGGGTTCGATCCGCTCACCGAACACTTGTGATAGATACAGGAAGGTGCTCAGATGGGTTTCATCCGTACCCTGCAAATCTTTCTGCTCCCCGCTCGGCAACTGCAGATTCAGTCCTAACGCTGCACCACCGAGGCCGTTGTCCCAAAGACGGTATTTACTACGTAGTACGATATCGCCCACGCCAGTAGCACTGCCTCTCGCTGAACTCAGAATCCGTGTTGCATTCCGTGCTTTAATAAACGTCAGATCTTTGAGTTCTACTGGCGCTAGTCCAAACTGGTCACAGTTGGTCGAGCAACTGAGTTTTCGCAGGCCCACATCTGGCAAGGACCCATCTGTTCTTTTCGCATAGAAATAAGCCGCATTGTTGGCAGGAGCGGCAACCGCCACCGGGATCGTGGCTGTTTTCACCCGTAAGGCGGTGTTGAGGATTGGTACAGCAAGGCTCACATCCCAATCATTCGTGATGCCGTAGCGGAGAGTGGGCACGGCGACGTGGACTTGCAGGTCCAGCTTCGTGCGTAATGTGGACAGAACGATAGGAGCGGCAAACAATCCTTGCGCGCGCAGAAAAGGAACAGCTTCTTTCAGAGTAGGGTCAAGGAGAAGCGCTGAGCTGCTCAGGTTATCAAGGTCCGTGCCGTTGAGTTCGCTAAAGTCGATGTAGGAGTAGGCCACGCCGAAATTCAACTGGCCTTTCCCTAAGGGAAGGGCGCGCTCGCTAAAAAGCGGCCCTGGCACACTCGTTGTGCGCTCAAAGACAGAAAGGGCGGGATTGTACTGGAACGCAAACGCCGGGGCTACTGACGCATGGGGAAATTCCTGCGTCACCGCTTGCGATATAGCGCCGGCAAAGGCAGGCGCAGCCTGCAGCGCAAAGTCTTTCGTGGATACTTGGGCGGTAGGGAAGGAGAGCGTCAGGCCTTGTTGGAGCACCGCGGTCAAATCTTTTGCTTCGCTTGTTGATGAATTGATAGAAAAGACGATCTGGAATGTGATTAAGACAAAAACGGAAAGTGAACTTTCCCTTGACATTGTCTCCCCCTCCTCTCCCGCCCGTAAAGGGATGGTCTTTGCTGCGGCTGGCGCGGACTTTAGCCTATTTTTCTCCAATACTCAATACGCTACGCGCGACAACTTGTTGACGCAGCTAAAAGCGTCCCTCAAGCAGGTGTTTCTTCAAAATATACAAATTTTCCGCTCCCGCTCAATCTCATGGAAAACGGTCTCTCCTTGATCAACATCCTTATCGCGCGGCGTGATTGGCGGTCGTGTCCGTCTCCGTCGCTGCTGTGTTCAATCGCGGACCGCGAAGCGCCTGGCACAGTTGCAGATCATGGTCAATACGCGAGGCAATGGCTATACATTTTTCTGGAACAATGGCAAGATTGTGGCGCGCCAGGGCTCCGCGGTCTTCAGGAGAAGCCTCTCCTTTGAGCAGCACCAGAAAGGGGCCGTTGTGTTGCTTGATTAAATCACCAATTTCCTCCGCAAAGCGGGTGTTTTCGGTATTGAAAGTGCTGACGAGCCGGATAAAGCGCACCTCGGAAGGAAAGAACGGGATTACATAGGAGGTTGGTTTACGTCCTATCATCAATACAACTGTTTCTGTTGGTGCGGCAAGAGGAGGCGTTGTGACGCCAAACCATTCATTCCCCCATTTCAGGTGACCCCTGCCTGGAGCTTTTACTGAGACTATCACTAACGCGCAAAGACTGCCGCCGAGAACGAGTTTGGCGGTCTGATGCAGTGAGAAGCGGTCGATGAGCCAGAAAATCGCTACCCCGGTCAAAACTTCGAGCGGAAACACATACCGGTGATACGAAAACATCACCAGCCATAAAGGGAAACTCAGAAGGAGAAAAAGAACGATGACGCGACCGCCGCGTTCTGGCATGACGGCTTGGGTCCGCCAACCTCTGTCATTGTAATTCCGCTCTTTGATGGCCTGTACACCATGAGTCAATAACGCTGTAAGTGCGAGAACAACAAGAACCGCCCAACGCGCGTCGCGAAGGGGAAGCGGAAAAGAAATCGTTTGTGGGGAAAGCCAATAAAACGGATACAAGCAGGCTTCAAAGACATCCTTGGGTTTCCATTGCGAATAGAGGTTGTCCCAATTTGATAAAGGAGAATAAGGCGAGTGAAAAATTTTATTGAAAAACGGGAACAGCGGATTGTCAAATTTTTCCCACATCCGCCACATCCACAAGCCGGCCGCAGAGGCAATGCCGGTGACGACACCCAAGCTCAACGAAACAAGCGCCGGAATAAGGGCTTGCTGGAATACTACCATTAGGAACACCGTCGCAAACAAGGCAATGACATAGATCATGTTTACATATTTCAATCCGGCCGCCAGTCCAAGAAAGAGGCCGCTGAGATAGAAATCTCGCCATCGTAGAGGACCTTCACTTTTCCTGACCAGGACCAACAGGCCTCCCAGGACGAAAAGGCTGGTTATATTGTCGCCATTAGTCGTTCCTAATAAGGTCAGGCTTGCTGGGGCGTAGATCCCGGTCGCCGCCAGCAGAAGCGACAGAGCCAACTTGTTGAGGACGGCGAGCTTCTTGAGAAGAGACAGTGAAAACAAAAAGGCCAGGAAGAAATTCAGCCCGTGAATCGCGCCCAAAACAAACCCTGTCCCTTTTGGCGACAGGGTTTGTACTAAGCAATAAAACGGTAAATTGAGAACGGGGTTAAGAAATGTCTGAATTTGCGCCGGCAAGACGTCGTACTGCAATCGATGGTGAACCAGTGCATAAGCAGTATAGAAATGGTAGTTGCGTTGATCGAAATTTACGTCTTGCCCTATCCACAGAGAAGAAAAACCAAATACTAACTCCCCCACTATGAAAACGCTGACAATAGCGGCGTTGTCTACGCTCAGAATTTTATGACGCATGGTTCTTCAAATAATATGTCGGACCAAATCAGGCGGCAATCGCGCGGTGGAGTCGTGAATGCTCAACATGTCAGGAGGAGGGCTCCTTGTTGACTCCTGACGCGGCTGTGGAAGCGCCTGCAACCGTGGGGTCTGGTGCTCCACCTTGTCGCACGCCGGCCTGGCGTCAGTTTGAGATCCAGAAAGGAGAGAAAAGGATTGACACAGTTCGTATTATCAGTTTACCCTGTCTGCATTCTTGCGTATTGCTCGTCTGGAGGGAGGGCGAATGGGAGAATTGGTGCGGCCGCTCGTCCCGGCCAAAACTAACTTAATCAAGCGCGCGCACGCCATCAAGCCGTTCAAGAGTATCGCGGATCTTGGCGCATGCTGGGGTGTGAATGGAGGCTACACGTTCTTCGCGTTGGATCAATACCCGCTCGAGCGCGCGCACCTTGTTGACGTCAGGATCACCGACGTCACCCGGGCCAAGGCCGGCGCATATCGCAATCTTGTGCTCCACCAGGCGGATTTCCGGCAGCCGAGGGTGGCCGCCGAGATCGGACCCGTTGACGCGGTGTTTCTTTTCGACATTCTCGTACATCAGGCGAATCCCGACTGGGATGATCTCCTCCGGACCTATGCGCCGCAGACCGAGATGTTTTTGCTCTTTCATCAAAGCTTTACGGCGTCGCGCAAAACGGTGCGGCTGCTCGATCTTGGTCTTGAGGAATATCTGAGACAAACGCCATACAAGTACGCCAACGACTCGGAGAAGATTGAACGATGGTTTCGCACTCTTGATGAGATGAATCCTCGTTTCGGCGTCAGGAATCGCGATATTCCCGGCTTCTGGCAGTGGGGAGTGACTGACCGTGATCTGATAATGCTGATGTGGTCCCTCGGCTTCGAGGTGGAGTATATGGAGAACTACGGCGGGTGGCCGCAGCTTCCGAGTTTCGAGAATCATGGGTTTATCTTTTGTAAACGCCAGACGGTCGAGACGATGGCCGGGACCCGGGAGGCAACCCTCGCAGCACGCTTTTCCGCTTGAATTGACTGTCTTCTCACTTCTCGTGAAAAAGCCGAGTGGAATCCTTCTCACCTGCAAAGGTGCAACGAAGCCGTCTCGTTGCCCGCCTCACCACTGAAGTAAGAAAAGCACCACCCCTCTACTGCTTGCTGTCCTCCTCCTTCCTTTTGGCGATAATGACGGCAAAATCGCTTGGCAGATCTCCCGTCGCCAGCAAGGCGTCTTCTAAGCGAAAGATGATATCGAGGAATTCCTCATCCAGACTGGCATGAGTAAAGTTGACGGCAATATCGGCAAGCAGGGTGTGCAGCAGCGTCCCTCCGTAGTCTCTGCGTTCAACTATGTCAAAATATCGATACAGGGTTGGAACCAGCTCAGAGGAACGAACCGCTTCACTTGGATCTATCATGAGCATTTTCGCCACCGACAGTCTTTCCACCCGTTCCTTTAGCCGTCCTGTCGTAGTCCTACGGTATTTTTCCGGCAGGATGCGCAAAATTGCATTCACCACTTCCAGTTGCCTGTCTGTCCATTGAAAGCGGGTAGGGCCGATGAATTCGTTCAGGAACAGAAACCCCTTCCTTTTGAGGGATCCGGCTATTTGGGCGTAGATATCTTCCAGTGCAACGAGATGATGGAACGAGTGTTGGCCGATCACTAAGTCATACTTGTCCGGCTCCAACTTAAGTTTATTCGCGTCCGCGACAAAATAGTTAATGTGCGACAGTCCTGCTAACTTTGCGAGCTCTTTGGCGCGTGTGATCGCCTCCTTGTTGATATCGCAGGCGTCGTGAATGCTGACTAAAGGGTATTTTGCTACGCCTCTTTCTATATTGCCTGCGCCGCATCCAATCGTCAGGGCGCGTTCGAGCGGCAGCTGAACGCCTTGCTTTTTGAGAAAGTCGATGAGAAAAAGGTAGGCGTCCTTCTTCGGGTCTCCTGAGATCTTCTGAAAAATCCGCTGCCGCACTTTCACGTGTTCAAGCCAGAAGGCGCCGCGGCCAAGGACCCAAGGCGTGTTTTCGCTAGAACCTGTCATTGAAGAGTTCTCCTGGCGTTTTTTGTGCGCCGGGCGTCTTGCGCTGCTGTGGACTTTGAGAACGGCGCATGTTATGCCCCGCGCCCTGCCGCGGCGGGTTCGCGCCCCGGCAGGGCGTTGCAGTTCGTCGGCCGAGCCGCGGTGTGAGCCGAGAGAGGAGCTGAGGAGAAGACTACTGGTTCGACCAGTAAGTTTTGCCGAGAAGAGGCGACAGACCGCCAGTTACAGAGGCGTTAGCGTCCCGCGCCACAATTGCGTTGCAAGGGCGCAGGGCTGCCGGAAAGAACTCACCCCCCTCCTCTCGGCGTCTGCCGAACCTCTATGCTTCCTCTTTTCATTGCCTTTCCTGCGTTTCTTCAGCTCCATACCCAATCGGGTTGTGGGTTTTCCGCCAGTTCACATACGGCCAGATCGTTTCCTTTCTCACCCTGTGACAATAACGAGAAACAACGTCGAATACGGATTCCAGCAGGACGTTAGAGAGATAATGGGGTTTGAGTCCAATGTCCAGCAATTTTGTATGCTTCGCGTTATAATAATGCTCCTCGGCTTCAACGCGCGGGTCCTCCGGATGAGAGATTTTCACCGCAATGCCTTTCTTGCCGGCGACTTCCTTCACAATGTCGGCCAGCTGAGCCACAGTAAACTGTTCGGTGAACTGGTTAAAGACTCGATACTCTCCGGCTCGCGGCGCATTGAGGAGCGCGAGCTCAATACAGCGCATGGTGTCACGGATATCGAGAAACCCTCTGGTTTGTCCGCCTTTGCCGTACACGGTGAGCGGAAGCCCCATCACCGCCTGCACGCAATAGCGGTTCAGCACGGTTCCCCATATGCCGTCATAATCAAAGCGAGTGGCCAGACGCTCGTCTAAATTAATCTCATCGGTTTCCACGCCATAGACCACGCCCTGATTCAAATCGGTGGACCGCAACCCCCAGATTTTACAGGCGAACATGATGTTGTGGGAGTCATGCACCTTGGAAAGATGGTAGAACGAGCCCGGTTGTTTCGGAAAGGGGAGAACGTCTTTGCGTCCATTATGCGAAATCTCGATAAACCCTTCTTCAATGTCAATATTCGGCGTTCCATATTCTCCCATCGTGCCGAGTTTGACCAGATGGCAGTCAGGACAATAGTCTTTAATCGCATATAGCAGATTCAGGGTGCCGACAACATTATTGACCTGCGTCAACACCGCATGTTTACGGTCAATCATCGAAAAGGGAGCGGCGCGTTGCTCCCCGTAGTGCACAATCGCCTCGGGCCGCAGTTGTTGAATCACCCCGCCAATAAAATCAAAGTCCGTGATGTCTCCCACGAACATGTCGATGGTTTTGCCCGTCACCGCCTTCCAGACGGCGACGCGTTCGTGTAAGGACCGGAGTGGAATAAGACTATCCGTCCCACCCTCCAAGTCCCACGTTCGACGGGCAAAGTTGTCGACCACGGCGACGTCATAGCCTCTGTGCGAGAGATACATGGCCTGCGGCCAGCCCAGATAGCCGTCACCTCCGATAATAAGCACTTTCATCGCTGCTCCTCCTTCCTCTCATCTGCTGTCCAGCTCAGTCGTTCCCATCACCCGCCCCTACGTCCGAAGTTATGATAGGAGGTGACACGTCCGACCACTGATTGTCAACGAACATCGTCTTATACATCTGCGCGTTTTTCTGTTTTAACTCTTTCGTGGCTCTTTGCAACAAGTGATACACTTTAGCGTGAGGGGTGTAGATAACTTTGTAGCCATATTTGGTTCTCACCACATCGCAATACAATTTATCGGAACGGTAGTGTCTTCCGTTGATGTGGTCAAGCAGTCCGGCGTCGTTGATGCATCGTCGCGTAATATAGACGCAGAAGAAGGGGACAAAGGTAAGTTCAATAAAGCCTTTTTCCGGCATCAATTGCGGGTTATGAATATTGTCATGATGCAAAGAGAGGTTGACGTCAATTTCGGAAGATTCTCTACAGAACGGCACATGCGTCTGCATGGTGTCTGAAAAGGGCGGCAACACTTGCCGGGGCGCGATGACGCCGACGTTATTCACCAGATATTTGACCTCGGAGAGGCCCTCCAACCATCCCTCAGTGACAATGGCGTCGTTGTTCATGATGACAAGGTCTTTGGAAGAATCGGCCAGCTGAATGCCCTGATTGACGGCGTAGGTGAAACCAAAGTTCGTCTGATTGAATTTCACGACCGCCTCGCCGTGCCGCTCTAAGGAGGTAAGATATTCTCGCACCTCGGTGCTCGAAGACGCGTTATCAACGATGATGAGTTGATAGCAGTCGCTCTTGGTGTATTTCTTGATGGCGTCGACGCACGCGATCAGACAGTCAGGCGCTTCGTAACTGGGAATAATGATGCTGACTTTCTCGGGGGGCAGTTTATTCTCTTTTGTATACATGTTACTAAAGAGCGACTGCGGCTGTTGGGGGATGATTTTTTCAGCGTTCGTCACCTCCAGTTTGCGAAAGCCGATTTTCTCGCGCAGCAGGGCCAGGTAGGGCCCAAGCTGCTCTTTCTTGGCGTGGTTCTCATCGTCGTGGTAGTAATTCCCCAGGATACAGTCAAGCGTATAGGGAGGCGTTTCCTGGGTGATTCTGAGGATGAATTCCCAATCTTCAATGCGCCGCATGGATTCATCGAAGCCGCCGTATTTCCCATAGAGCTGTTTCGTATGCATGAACGCGTTCAGATCGATATAGTTTTTATTTTCCAGCAACGCGCGATGAAAGAGTCCAAAGCGAATGTGGTCAATGATATATGTGTTGAGCTCGCGCGCCCTTTTAAACACCGCCTGGGCTGAGTAAATGGATTCGAACGTCGGATGCTCTTTCAATGTATTGACCATGAGCAACAAATACTCTTGATGCCATTCATTATCGGAGTCCAGATACGCAATGTAGGTTCCCGAGGCCTTCGCGAGCCCGACGTTCCTCGCGCCTGCGGCTTTTCTATTTTCTTTCAGTTTCGAGTAGAGAATTCTGCTGTCGTGATACTTCGCTACGACTGCTTCCGTCTGATCCGTCCCCCCGTCGTCGACGATGAGCAATTCCCAGTTGCGATAATATTGATTTTGCACGGATCTGATGGCGCGATCAATAATATAGTCCCGATTAAAAGTCGGCATGATGATCGATACTTTAATGTCTTGTGGCCGCATCAGGTAGCTCTGGAGGAGCAGCGCCTTCTTCTGTTCCATTTCCGCTTTAATTGCGCGCTGGTCTTTGCCAAAAGGCGCGAAAATTTCCTTTGTCAAGAGGCTCCGCTTGAGGAACGTTTGGTAAATTTCCTGGTTTTGGCCCACGGAGGACTCCAGCTCCCTGCGCCCATTCGTCGCCTGTACAACGAGCGGCGTTACAGGCGGCGGCGACAGAGGGAGCTCTTGCCCTATGGCTCGTTTTGTCGCGTCAACGTTGCTCCGCCAGGCGCGAAACTTCTTTATTTTATCATTCCAGGAGTCCTGCGGCTTCGGCATGCCCGGCTTCAGTCGCAGGCCGCGATAGAGCAGCCCCAGCGTATGGCCGAGCTTCCATCGCTTCGAAGCCATGACCGTGCGGAAGCCGCGATCGAGTTGCTCAATCAGTTGAATCA
>DATLYA010000199.1:0-20702 GCA_035575235.1 Candidatus Methylomirabilota bacterium | reverse complement strand
CTGCTGAAACATGCTGAGAGCAACTAAACGTAAGCATATCACCGCCTGCAGCAATTTTCCGGAATGCTTGAAGGTTGATTTCTTTATAACCTTTCAGCCCGGCTGCCAAGTCCTGACGGCGGCGGACAAACGGCGGCGGATCAAGAATCATGAGCCCAAACTGTTGCGACGTTTCCCGCAGGTAGGCAAACATGTCTGCCCGCAAAAATTCGCCTTGTGCCTGAGAAATCTCATTTCTGGTCCAGTTCCATTGCGCAAGGCGTAAGGCGTTCTCTGAGCTATCGACAGACACGACATGAGTAGCTCCCCCCTTGGCAGCAAAAATACCAAACCCGCCGGTGTAGGCGAAACCATTCAGGGTGGATTTGCCTTGCGCCAGACTACGGACAAGCGCGCGATTTTCTCGCTGATCCAGAAAGAAGCCGGTTTTCTGGCCTCCTCTAAGGTCGACGAGAAACCGGCAGCCGTTTTCTGCAATTTCCACTAGCTCAGGAGGCTCCTCACCCCATACGACCCCAGCGGCGTTGGCGAGACCCTCCTCTTGGCGGACATTTCCTTCACTTTTTTCGTAGATACCTTGAGGAGCAAGTAAGGAAGCAAGTCCTTCAATCAGGAACGGCTTGAGCAGTTCGGCTCCAGCGGTAAGACATTGGCATACCACGAATGGTCCATAGATATCGACAATAAACCCGGGCAGAAAATCGCCTTCCCCATTCACCAAACGGTACCCTGTCGTGCCGGAGGAAATAAGCGTTTTTCGGAGAGTCAGGGCGGCTTCTAGACGTTGGCGGATGAACGCGGCGTCAATCGGCGTATCGTTGTGCGTTAACATGCGCACGGCGATGGAACAGCGGGGGTTATAGTAACCAAGCCCGAGAAAATCTTCATTCGCAGCAACAACGCGCGTCAACACACCCGCAGCACTTTTGCCTTCGACTGCACTGATAGCGCCAGAAAAGATCCAGGGATGACCGGCGCGAACCAGGCTCTCGCGGCCAGGTTTTAAGCGAATGGTGGTCACGCCGCCCTCACATAGGTTCCGCTTTTCCCCCCGGTTTTTTTCTGCAGGCAGATGTCGGAAATAACCATGTTTTTGTCCGCCGCCTTGCACATGTCATAAATGGTTAACGCCGCGACTGACACAGCGGTAAGCGCTTCCATTTCCACGCCGGTTTTGGCCTCGACTTTTACCCGCGCGGCGATGGAGATCGTTCCTGCCGCTTCGTCTGCCGTAAAGTCAACACTCACTGACGCGATGGGTAAAGGGTGACAGAGCGGTATCAGCTCCGGGGTCTTCTTCGCTGCCATAATGCCGGCCAAACGCGCCGCAGCCAGGACATCGCCTTTCGGGATTTGTCCTGCGACAATAAGACGCAAGACCTCAGGCTGCATGCGGATAACGCCGGTAGCGACGGCTTCACGGACAGTGACATGTTTGGCGGCGACGTCAACCATGCGCGCCTGCCCATGGGTATCGATATGGCTCAGTTTTTTCATGGAAACCTCAGCTGTATGAAGAACGCTATCGCTGCCGTGAAGAATGTAGCAAATAATAAAAGAAGAAAATCATTCTAGAGTAAAGGACGGAGAAACACGATGGAGCAGGCCAATACCCATGCCAAGATCATTATCCTTGGATCAGGACCGGCTGGCTTAACGGCGGCGCTATACACGGCGCGCGCAAATCTTGCGCCACTGGTCATCGCAGGTCGCCAACCCGGCGGGCAACTGACAATTACAACCGAAGTGGAGAATTTTCCCGGGTTTCCTAAAGGGATTATGGGACCTGAGTTGATGGGGTTATTTCGTGAACAAGCGGAACGCTTTGGCGCTCAGTTCGTCATGGAAGACGCGACGCAGGTGGATCTTTCTCGTCGTCCGTTCACGGTCTCTTGTGGAGATGCGCGATATACGGCAGAGGCGTTAATTATTGCGACTGGCGCCACCGCGAAGTGGCTGGGACTGGAATCAGAAAAACGCTTAACAGGGTTCGGGGTGTCATCGTGCGCCACCTGTGACGGCTTCTTTTTCCAAGGGAAAGAGGTGATTGTTGTTGGCGGCGGCGATACGGCGATGGAGGAGGCGACGTTTCTGACCAAGTTCGCAAGCAGAGTGACCATCGTGCATCGGCGAGATCAACTGCGCGCGTCAAAGTTCATGCAAGACAAAGCGCGGAAGAATCCCAGAATCAGTTTCATTTGGGATTCAGTAGTTGAAGAGATTTACGGCGATCCAAAAGGAGAGGGCGTGACGGGCGTGCGGCTCAGGAATCTGAAAACGACAGAGACGCGCGATTTCCGCTGCGACGGCGTGTTTGTGGCGATTGGCCATTCACCGAATACGCAATTGTTTCAGGGGCAACTAGAGATGGATGAGGTAGGCTATCTGTTCACTCGTCCTGGCTCAACCCTCACGCACCTTCCCGGCGTGTTTGCGGCGGGCGATGTCGCCGATAAAGTGTATCGCCAAGCAGTGACCGCCGCCGGAACGGGATGCATGGCGGCCATGGATGCGGAGCGATTCTTGGAAAACCAGGAATAACCGCATCGCCGCGCTGGCGGTGTGGTTCAGCGCAAGCCGTGCGGCGTTCACTTACTTTGGCGCGTAAGGGGGTAGGGTGGGCAAGCGCGCAACGTTGCCCACCAGACGGGGCTCTGATATCTAACCTAACAACGCTCTTGCGCCGTGACAGCACGAGGTTGCGGTTCTGACTGAAACCAAAAACGTATGGCTGAGCGGCTCGCGGTAAGTTGGAGTGCGCTCGCCCTCTGCATCAAGGGACGTCTTTGTGTCAAAAAAGTCAAATGATACGATGGAGCTTGAGCTTCCGAGTCACCTGGAAGTTCGTGATCAAGGAACTTCCCTTGAGATTGTCCGTCGGTGGTCTGGCTGGGAGCGCATTCCCTTTACATTGTGCGCCGTTGCTGTTGATGGATTCGTGCTGTATTGGGACACGGTCATGGATAATCTGGGGGCTATAGATACCGGCGGGGGAAAACCAATGGCCGTTATACTGAGTCTGCTCCTCACCTATATCGCTCTCATCCGTTGGTTCAATCGTACTCACATACAGATAGACCGAGACAAGCTAACAATTCAGCACAAGCCGTTACCATATTTTGGCAATAAGACTGTGAGCGCCTCTGCTATTACACAGTGCTATGCGAAACAGATCGTGACCACCGTGGGTACGGATCGTGGTCCGGTGACCTACGAGGTGCGGGCGAGAACCCGGAGTGGAAGAGAAATGAAATTGGTGGGCGGGCTAGAGTCTGCCGAACAAGCGCTGTTCATTGAACAGGCAATCGAGAGATATCTGAACATAGAGGACGCGCCTGTGAAAGGAGAAATGGAAATCCTAGGAGGCAAGCAAAGAATACAGTTTCGTGCTGAAGAAGGCTCCTCCTTCGCCCAGGTGAGGAAAAAGCAGCCTGCAAAAAAGAAACGATGACAAAGAAAGAGAGTCCCTGCACGGCGATGAGGTCGCCGTGCTCTGGCCACAACACCCGAAAACGGGGCTTTACAAAAGGCTAGTGGTCTTTCAACTTAATTCATGGATAGTTATGGCGCGCCACCAGCTCGTGTCATTGCGAGGAGCTGCAGGCGACGAAGCAAGCTCCAGAGAAGGCAAGGATTGCTTCGCTGCGCTCGCAATGACCTGGTATCCTGGATTGCTAGAATCGTCTAAGGCTTTACTTGACGGACTACTAGGTCACGCCTCTTTCTTCGCCCACCCTTTATCGTAGTCTGCGCTCATACGGATATACGCGCGTAGATGCTGGTACTTCCACTCCCCGTTCACTTTGACGTCATCGTCTTCATACCGCACAGCAATCCACTTTGCCTCGTTGTTCTTGCGGAACGTAAAGGGGCCTAAAAAGCACCAGGTTCCTCTGGCGCGGTTCCCGGCAATTGCGATGATAGGATTCATCACTATGTGCTGCGAAAAACTGATTCACTTCTGGAAGATCTGGAACAGCTCACGGATAGCCGCATGGCCTTGCGCCTTCGCAGACGCTTGGCCAGGAGGCTTCACCGTGTGTTTCGCGGGCGGCCCCCAGCCTCCGTGCGATGCCTCCGTCCGCCCTCTTGACACCGGAGGCCTGAGAGGGGTTAGCCATCATGGCCTCGCTTATAGCCCTTGAATTAGCTCCTGACGCTTCTGATTGTATTCTTCCGTAGAGATCAATCCTTTCTCTCGAAGATCCCTTAGCTCTTTGAGCCGGTCCTCAAGGTGCCGTTCCGGTGGCGCCGCCTGCTGCATCTGGGGTGGCTTCTGTTCGATGAAGTGCACGGCAAGACCAGAGGCAAAAACGTCCCCGTCGTGGTCAGTATTAGGACTATGGGACAAAACCCCCCTCGCATGGCCTAAGGTCAAGGCGTCATGGCGAGTGGAGCGAAGCCCTCTTTGCCCGAACACCGAGAGGGCTTCATTACGTACCGCTCCTCGCCATGACAGCAGCGCCTCCGTTGCTCCTCTGTGCGGCCAGGGTTTTGTCTCACGGTCCTTATAGGTGGCATTAATGATCGCATCGACTCTGGCGCCATACTGTTTACGGGCTTGCTCTTTCAGGAGCTCATTCATCTGCTCTGTATGGGCAACCGGGGTGCGTCCACCGATAGCAACCGCCAGAGGACTACGAAACAGCGCATCGTTAAGCGCTGAACCGAAGTTAATCATGCCCCGAGTGTTAACGTGTACCTCTCCAAGGACTTCGTAGGGTTGAGAGAACGCGCCAGTGGTGACGATAACAATTCGAAGCGGTCGTGGTGCGCCAAGATCCTGAGAAGACGCTTGCTCAAGGTGCGCTAATTCTTCTGCGGCTTCAGCCTGTATTCGTACTGTGGCCTGCCGGTTTAGAGATCTCTGGTGCTCTTGCTTCGCAGAGGAGAGCCTCTCAGCGCTAGCGCACCCCGCAGCGGTTCCCACTAACTTGGAGCCACTGGAGCCCAGGGTTGCCCGTAGCATCGGATTTACTAAGCGTCACAAGGACATAATAAGCGTGAGTGAGAAAGTTAAAGAAGTTCCCGATCGTCTACGGTTCCAGTAGACCCTACAGCCGTCCATGGGTTGATTTGTGTCCAAGCCATTGCAGAGCTACCTCTTAGCCCGATAATGAGCAAAAGCTGGGATATTTTTAGTTTTTTCATTGCTCTTACCTCCTTTCGGTGCGAGATAAAGTGTGACATCGTTCTCTCCTCCTTGAGTTGCCTAACGTCAGCCCTCGGCGCGAGCGGCCAGCCCGCGACCTTTCACGTTTTCCAGAACCCCTCCGTGGCCGCGATGCAGTGGACCGGGTGGTGTACGCCCGGCAGGGGCGTGAGTTAACGGGGTGTAAGTCTCCTGTAGGAGGTTCACCTTCATGAGACGAAGGATACATGAAGAGAACTACGAGTCCCAGGCAAGGGCGTCACCGCGAGGTGGGGGCTGAAGGAAGCCGGCGTCTGTCAAGCTGGCGGCGCTGTTGGCGGGCTTCAACGCAAAGGTCCATTGATAGGTCAAGGTCAAGTCCCTCTTTTCCTGGGAAATTAGGCAGCAGACCTATGAAGCGGAATTGTACCGGTTGCAAGGGGAATTCACATTGCAGAAGTTCCAGGTTCCAGGTTTAGAGCTCAAAGGAACTGATCCCCGATCCCTGATGCCTAACGTCCAAGTCGAAGCCGAAGCGTGCTTGCGGAAAGCTATGACAATTGCACGGAGACAAAAAGCAAAGTCGTTGGAACTGCGAGCAACATTGAGCCTTGGGCGTCTGTAGCGTCAGCGAGGCAAGGAGACAAAAGCCCGACACGCCCTCGCGACGGTTTATCGTTGGTTCTCGGAGGGCTTGGAGACCCCGGATTTGCAAGCCGCCGGGGCGCTGTTGAAGGAATGGGCGTGAAGGAGTGGCGGTGGAAAAACCGACGGCCTTCCCTAGGCGCGGGCATCACAGTACAAAAGCCCTATGAGAATAGCTTACTTTGACGCCTTTTCGGGCATTAGCGGGGACATGACGGTTGGGGCCTTGCTGCACCTAGGCCTGACGCTTGAAGGCCTCCGACAAGAACTCGCAAAGTTGCCCTTGTCTGGATACACGCTACGTCAATCAACCCGTTCGCTGAGCGGCATTCGCGCGACGAAGTTTGATGTAGAGGTGCACGAGCCGTTAGGCGAGCGTAGCTTCCGCTCCATTGCCCGGATGTTGCGCGAGAGCAGCCTCACTCCCGCCGTCAAAGAGACGGCGTTGCGAGTCTTCACCGTGCTGGCTGAAGCGGAGGGTCGCGTGCATGGGATTGCGCCAGGCGCAGTACACTTTCATGAGGTCGGCGCTGTTGACTCCATTGTTGACATCGTTGGGGCGGCGTATGGCTTGCATGCATTGGGAGTGGAGAAGGTTTACGCCTCCGCATTACCTATGGGGAAAGGCTTTGTGTCATCACGGCATGGGGTGTTGCCGATCCCCGCTCCAGCCACAGTTGAACTCATGAAAGGCGTGCGCGTACGCCTGGAAGATGGGGCGGCGGAGATGGTCACGCCGACCGGGGCGGCGATTATCGCCGCCATCGCGCAGCAAGGTGAGCCGCCCGAATGGCAGTTAACCGGCGTTGGGTATGGCGCCGGGGAACGGACCTTGCCTGATCGGCCAAACCTCCTGCGCGTGCTTCTCGGAACACTGGTGGAGACGCCGCGAGAAGAACAACTGCTCGTGTTGGAAACGAACATTGATGATCTGAACCCCGAATTCTACGAGCATGTAATGGAGCAGTTGTTTGCTGTGGGGGCGCGGGATGTGTGCTTAGTGCCCATGCAAATGAAAAAAAACCGTCCCGGCGTGATGCTCTGGGTGCTCGCGGAGGCGGCGGACCGGGAAAAACTCAGCGCCCTTATTTTCGCCGAGACGTCCACCCTGGGTCTCCGCTCCTATCCAGTGACGCGTGTGGCGTTGCGCCGTGAGAGTAAAGAAGTCGCCACGCCTTATGGCGCTGTGCGCGTCAAGCTTTCCTATGCTCCCGACGGGCGTGTGCACGCCGCTCCGGAATATGACGATTGTAAACGCATCGCGCGTGAAAAGAATCTTCCGCTCAAAGTCATATATGAAGCGGCGTTGTTCGCCGCGCGGCAGTCGTGATGCGATTGTAGAGACGCCTGCCGGGCGTCTCTACTCCATCAAGACCCCCTCTACACAAGATCCGTTAATACTTCCGCCGCATGATTCCGCGGGCTCACAGAATCGTACGCCTTCAGAATCTTCCCATTCTCGTCAATCAGGTAGCTGATGCGTCGTGCATAGCCGGCTGTGGCGTCATCACAGGCGCCGTAGGCAAGACCCATGGCGCGGTCGGTGTCGCAGAGCAGCGGGAAGGGAAAAGCGAACTTCTTCGCAAACGCGGCATTTTCGGCTACCGAGTCAAAGCTGACGCCAAGAATTTCTACGTTGCGCGTGCGAAACTCATCGATCTGATCGCGGAACCCGCGACCTTCAGTCGTTCACCCTGGGGTGTCGGCCTTGGGATAAAACCACAACAATACTTTCTTGCCCTTGAGTTGTCCGAGGGAAAGGGGTTTGCCCTCATGCGTTTGTACGGTGAAGTCTGGAGCAGTATCGCCAGGTTGTAGCATGTGTGGATCCTCCTTATTAAGTCAGCGTCCGTCGCAACAATTTGACAACGTTTAGAAACGTCATGACTTGTCCGTGGCGCTCCTCTTGGGGGAAGCGTGCATGGGTAGCAGAAAAAGACCAAAGCGCTTCCCCCTTTCGCTGCCTGTCTATGAGATTTTCAGCAACGCATCTTGGTTGTACGTGATGGTCGCTTTCTTTTTCAGGAGCCTGATTAATTCGTTCATGGCGTCATCTTGTTTACGTTTGAGCAACTGTTCCCGGATCGCCTCTTTTTGCTGCTCAAACTCTTCATTCGTCGGCGCCGTTTTCTCTTTCAGCACGGCGACAAAGGCATTGCCGCTCCACATATACACCTCAGGAGCGACCGGCGCTTCGGGGGTGAGTTGAAACGCCGCTTTCTTCAGTTCCGGAAGCGCGCCCATTTTCGGAATGTAGCCGCCCTGCCGGGTAAAGGGATCTGTGTCCTCCACCGTCAGTTGCTGCTCCGCCGCCGCCGCCTTCAGGTTTTTGGTTTCCTTGACTTTGACAAGCAGAGCTTCGGCTTTTTCCCTGGCGAGTTGTTCGGCTTTCTCGCTTTTCCATTTCTTCTCCGCCTCGTCTTTGACGGCGGAAAATTCAGGAATGGTTGACGCGACCTTCTCCCTAGGAGAGACCAGATACCAGACGTCGCCTACCGCAATCGGTTCGCTGATTTTTTGCAGCTCCAGCCCGAGCGCCGCTTCGATCAATTGCGGCTGTGATCCGAGATTCGGAATGGTTTCATCGTGGGCAAGCAGCGGAGTTTCCACGACGGTGAGCCCGGAGGCTTGCGCGACGTCGGGCAGCGCTGCGCCATTCTGAACCTTAGCGCGGTCCTCCCGGGCTCGCTCCCGGGCTTTATCGCGCGCTCGTTCCCGCAATAACTCCTGGCGAATATCCGCCTCCACTGCACCCAGCGGCCGTACTTTTTCGGGCTCGTTTGCTTCTACCTTAATAATGTGGAGGCCAAACGGCGATTCAACTAGATCACTAATGCCGCCGGCCGGAAGGGCGAAGGCGGCGTCCGCAAAAGGCTTGACCATGCGCCCATGCTCAAAGAATCCCAAGTCGCCGCCTTTGTCGGCTGTTGCTTTATCTTGTGAATACGTTTGGGCGAGTGTTGCGAAATCCTCTCCTGTCCGGGCTTTCGCCAACACCTCAGCGGCGGCGGCGCGCGCCTTGGCCTTTTCCTCGTCCGTGGCGGTCGGAGAAAAGGAAAACAAAATGTGACGCGCGTGCACCTGGGGCGGCGTGGTGAAGCGGTCTTCCTTGTGTTCGTTGTAGAAATCTTCCACGTCTTTTGTGGAGATTTCTACGCTCGCCTCAAACTGCTTGGCGGGGTACGCGACGTAAGCAAACTTGACGCGCTCCGGCTGGCGGAACGCCTCACGGTGAGAGTTGTAGTAGTCTTCGACTGCTTTGGGGTCCGTCGCCGCCTCGTTCACCAGGGCGGCGGACGCAATCTTGACGAACGAGAGCGCCGCTTTTTCTCGGCTCAATTGGAACAGGTCTCGCACTTCCTCGTCACTTACTGTGGTGGCGTCCATAATGAAACGTTGGAGTTTTTTGATTAGCAGCTGCGTCCGCTGTTCCTCTTCAAACTCACTGGGAGCGAGTCTGAGATAGTGCAGTATGCGCAGATAGCGGTCGTGGCTAAAGGAGCCGTGCTCTTGAAAAGCTTCTACTTTGGCGATTTCCTGCCGCACTTCTTCATCACTGACGGTAAAGCCGACCTTCGCGGCTTCCGCCTCAAGCAACCGAGTCTCGATCAATTGGTCAAGCGTTTGTTCCCGCAGATTCAGTTTTTCCAGCAATTCCGGGGTGAGCCGTTCTTTATACATCTCGCGGTACGAATTTTTCACGTTCTCGTAGGCGCGTTGGAATTCTCGCAGGGAGATCGCTTGGCCATCGACGTTTGCGACTATATCCGGTCTGCCGCCGCTGACCGAACCGCCTACCCCCCAAAAAATGAAAACCGCAACGATGATGAGAAACATCACCTTAATCCAGGTTGAGCGCGCCCGCTTACGCATGAATTCAAGCATTAGGTGAGACCTCCTTCCTTAAGGCATAAGAGGAGTGGTAAAGAAAAGCAACGGCTCTGCTGCACCTTGCTCTGGTGTATAAATTCTGCTAGAAACTTTGTTTTGAAGGGCTCGGTGTGCACTAAAGGGAAATAAAACAATGATTTTTAGCTCGTTATTGGGGTTGTTCTCTGACGATCTTGCCATCGATCTGGGCACCGCCAATACGTTGATTTACGTAAAGGGACAAGGAATCGTCTGCAATGAATCTTCCGTAGTTGCTGTACAGAAAGACCCGCGCGGCGCACGGCGGGTGTTGGCTGTGGGGCTTGAGGCGAAGAAAATGCTAGGTCGTACGCCAGGGAATATCGTCGCCATCCGCCCACTTAAAGACGGCGTTATCGCCGATTTTGAAACTACGGAAGCTATGCTCCGCTATTTTATCCAAAAAGTCCATAACCATCGCAAGTTAGTTCGACCGCGCATCGTGATTTGCGTGCCTAATGGAATTACCGAGGTCGAAAAACGGGCCGTGCGGGAGTCAGCTGAATCCGCTGGCGCTCGTGAGGTATACTTAATGGAAGAGCCGATGGCGGCGGCGATCGGCGCCGGTCTCCCGGTGACAGAACCTGTAGGCAATATGATTGTCGATATCGGTGGCGGCACAACCGAAGTTGCGGTGATTTCCCTGGCTGGAGTAGTATTTTCTCGCTCAGTGCGGGTCGGGGGTGATAAGATGGATGAGGCGATTATCCAGTACATCAAGCGGAAGTATAATCTCCTCATCGGCGAACGGACAGCGGAGTTGATTAAAATCACTATCGGATCGGCGTATCCTGGCGATGAGATCCAAACCATGGAGATTAAAGGGCGGGATTTGGTTGCTGGCGTACCCAAGACCGTTGAGCTGACCGATGAGGAAATTCGCGACTCCTTGGTCGAATCGATTAATCAGATCGTGGAGGCCGTGCGTATTGCGCTCGAGCGCACGCCGCCGGAGCTGGCGTCAGATATTGTGGATAAGGGGATTGTATTGGCTGGAGGTGGGGCGTTGTTGCGTAATCTCGATATCCTGCTCCGCGAAGAGACGGGCTTGCCGGTGACGTTGGCGGAAGATCCGCTCACCGCGGTGGTGATGGGGGCTGGGAAGGCGCTCGACGAACTATCCCTTCTGAAAGAAGTGGCGATACAATAGAATAAGTAGCGCCACCCTCGATCAAAGCGAGGACCCATGCACGACTTCTTTCATCGATACCGGGTCGTGGTTTCTTGTGTATTCTTTCTGGGATTAGCTCTGATGCTGAGAGCAATGAACACCTTAGCGCCTGGACGGGTCGATCCCGTTGGGGTGCTATTACTGGAGGTTATGCACCCATTGCAGCTAGGCATGACAGCGGTCAGCCGTGGTGCGACGCGGGTGTGGGACGAATATATTGCGTTATGGTCATTGCGGGAGCAGAACGAAGAGCTGCGCCGCCGCCTTGCGGATATGGAAGACCTGTCGCGACGCGCGCTGGAGCTTGATCTCGCCAACCGCAGGCTGGGAAAATTGCTTGATCTGAAGGCAACATGGGCGGGGAGCGCCATTGCTGCGCACATTGTTGGCCGCAGTCCAAGTTCTGTCGTGCGTACAGTCGTACTCGATAAAGGCGAAGCGAACGGGGTAGCAAAAGGGATGGCGGTATTAGCGCCCGATGGGGTAGTGGGGCAAGTCATAGCCGTCAGCGCCCATGCTGCGCGTGTTATGCTCGTCTCTGATCCAAATAGTGGCATTGACGTCCTCGTGCAACGGTCGCGCGTGCAGGGAATTGCCGCCGGTTCAGTCGAAAACGGTTGTTCTTTGAAGTATATCCAAAGAGGAAGTGATGTCGCAGTTGGCGACACCATCATTACTTCTGGACTTGATGGCATCTTTCCCAAAGGCCAGCCTGTGGGCACGGTGACCCGCGTGGATGCACGCGAGAACCGGATGTTCCAGGAGGTGGAGGTCAAGCTCAGTGCCGATCTCGCAAAAATTGAAGAAGTCCTGGTGGTTCCGCCCGCTGTGGTACGAGCGGGAGAGTGACGTATCTGGCGAGAAGAAACAGGCTACTTCGAAGCTCCTCATACTAAGCGGCATTTTTGCTGTTGTCTTACAGACGACTCTTTTGCCCCATCTGCCGGTGATCCCTGATCTTCTCCTGATCTTCTGTGTGTATCTCGCGATTTATCATTGTTCGGTGGGCGGCGCGGCGGGAGCCTTCCTGCTGGGGTATAGCCTGGATGCTTGCTCGGGAGCGCCGATGGGCATGAATGCCTTTGCCATGAGCCTGATCTTTGCCGTAATTACCTTGACGGCGCGCTGGTTGTGGCTGAATAATCCTCTCTGTGTCTCATTCATGATCCTGCTCGCTGTCTTTCTCAAAACTGTAGCATTTTTCTTGTGGGGTGAATTGGGGCAGCTTACATCCGCGATGGAATCGCTGGCGTCGCCTGTGGTGATTCGTGAGGCTATTGCTGCGCTTGCGCTGACACCCGTGGTGTTTACTCTCCTTTACCGCGGAGAAGAATTCGGCTACAAAGTATAAATGCGCGACCTCGAACGCCTGAGCCTTGGGCCGCGTGAGACCGCAGTTTCTCCCCATGCGCGCATCGGCGCGATGGGGTTAATGATTGCTTAAGCTCTCTCGCTGCTGGTGTCGCGGCTCTGGCATTTACAGATACTTGATGGCGAGAATCTGCGTACGATGTCGGAGAACAACCGCTTACGGTTGATCCGTACGCCTCCGCTGCGTGGCGTTATTTATGACCGACGTGGACAAGTCCTCGTTGATAGTCGACCAGCGTATGATGTCGTGCTCGTGCCCGAAGATACGCCTGATATGCAGAAGACCATCGAGGCGTTGTCTCGCTACGTTGCTACAGGGGAAAATTTTTCGAGCAAGATCGTCGTTCGTGATGTGCGACGGCCTTCCTATGAGGGGATCGTCTTGGCGAAAGATGTTTCCTGGCCGATGATTGCGGCTGTAGAAACTCATCAGCTCGAGATCCCTGGCGTTACTATTGCGACAAGTACACGACGCTATTATCCGAGCGGTGGATTTGCCGCGCATGTGCTCGGTTATGTTGGTGAGATTAGCCCCCGAGAATTAGCGCAGTTTCCCGGATATCGGATGGGAGATTTGATTGGGAAATTTGGCATCGAGAAAAAATGGGAATCCATTCTCAGAGGAAAGGGGGGAGGGCAGCAAATTGAAGTAGACGCTACTGGGCGGCGGTTGCGTGCGCTTGATACTGTGGAAGCGACCGCTGGGCAAAGCTTGGTGCTGACCCTGGAGGCTGGATTACAGAAAAAAGCCGAGAGCTTGCTTGAAGGCAGGGAAGGATCCATCGTCGTGTTGGATGTGCGAAACGGCGATGTCCTTGCCATGGCGAGTCGTCCAGTCTTTGATCCCAACATGTTTGCTCGAGGGATTACGGTGGATGAATGGCGCGACCTCATCAATGATCCGCTGCACCCCCTCAGCAATCGCGCCATTCAAGGTCAGTATCCGCCAGGCTCAACCTTCAAGGTCATTATGGCGGCGGCGGCGTTAGAGAAAGGCGTGGTCACGCCCTCCACGCGATTTTTTTGTTCTGGCGGCCTGCCCTTCGGCGGCCACGTGTTTCACTGTTGGAAAAAACACGGACATGGCAGCGTCGATCTACGCCAGGCGATCGCCCAATCATGTGATGTCTACTTCTACCAGGTTGGTCAACGTCTGGGTATTCAAGCGATCGCCGATTACGCCCGGCGATTTGGCCTGGGGGCTCCACTTGGTATCGCCTTGGATCATGAAGCAAGTGGTGTGATTCCTGATCCGGCCTGGAAAAAGGCGCGCTTAGGAGCGCCGTGGTATGCCGGGGAGACATTATCCGTCGCCATTGGCCAAGGTTATGTTACGGCGACTCCCCTGCAGATGGCGATGGTGGCGGCGGCAGTCGCGAACGGCGGGACGGTATATCGACCACATCTTGTCAAGCGTATTCTTGGGGATGACGGACAACCAGTCAAAGAGTATGTCCCAGAAGTTCTCCAAGAAACAAAGATCGACCCCCGCACCTTACGGCTTGTTCGGGAAGGGATGACCGAGGTAGTGAATTCTCCCTCCGGAACAGGAAAGAAAGCGAAATTAGAAGATATTCTGGTGGCTGGCAAAACCGGCACCTCACAAGTGATTGCCGGCACAAAAGGAAAAGGGAAAGGACTACCGCGGCAATACCGGGATCATGCCTGGTTCATTTCTTTCGCTCCAGCCGATGCGCCAGAGGTGGCGGTCGCGTGTTTGCTTGAGCATGCAGGGGAAGGCGGCGGCGCCGCTGCTGCGCCCGTCGTGAAAGAAGTCTTGGAAACGTATTTTGCGATCACCCGGAATAGAGGGAGCAGTCCGCATGAGGTTCGACAGGAGGCTCATCTCGCATTTTGATTGGGTGTTGTTTCTCTTAGTACTCGCACTGCTGGGAGCTGGTGTGTTAGCCGTCTACAGCGCCACCTATGAGGGGAATCATCGCTTCAGCCCTTTTGCGATTCGGCAAATGAGTTGGGCGGCAATGGGGTTGTTCTGCATGTTTCTGGCCTTTGCCGTTGATTATCGTCGGCTGGAGCGGTGGGCCTATCTGCCGTATATAGTATCTGTCTTTTTGCTTCTTCTGGTCCCCGTGCTGGGTTCTTCTGGCGGCGGGGCGCGCCGGTGGATCAACTTGGGAGTGTTCTCTCTCCAGCCTTCTGAGCTGGCGAAGGTCACCTTGTTGCTTGTCCTTGCTCGTTTTTATCATCGCTACGCGCCTCCTAAGGGATACGGTTTGCGGGATCTTATCATCCCGGCCATCCTCGTCGCCGTTCCCGCTGGGCTCGTGTTGGCGGAGCCTAATCTTGGCACTGCTGTCATTTTAGGTCTCTTGTTCATGACTCTGACATTTGCGGCTGGCATGCGTATCGGCTCTCTCCTCTTGGTGACGATTGCTGGCGGAGGGGTGTTGCCGTTTTTGTGGCAACACATGAAACCCTATCAAAAACAGCGAGTGCTATCGTTTCTCAATCCAGACCAAGACCCTTTAGGCGCCGGCTATCACATGATCCAATCGAAGATCACGATTGGGTCTGGCATGTTGTGGGGGAAAGGATTTCTCCAAGGGACACAGAACCGACTTGACTTTCTGCCGGAAAAGCACACCGACTTTGTTTTTGCGGTAGTCGCCGAAGAGTGGGGTTTTATTGGGGCAGTGCTTCTCTTAACGTTATACGGCGTCTTGATGGCAAAGTTGTTGGCCATTGCATGGCAGGCGCGGGACCGTTTCGGCTTTTGCCTGGTCATCGGCGCAGTAGGAGTAATATTCTGGCAGCTGCTGATTAATTTAGGGATGAATCTTGGCGTGTTGCCTGTGGTCGGAGTGCCTCTTCCTTTGCTCAGTTATGGAGGCTCCTCGCTACTGACGGTGATGATGTGTCTTGGCCTGGCGCTTAATGTCAGCGCCAGGCGCTCGCTGTTTTAATTACACAACAGTTGAGATTGCTTTCACTAAGTGAGATTTCGGTACGGCGCCGACAATTTGTTGCTGCACTTGCCCGTTTTTGAAAAGAATAAGATTTGGAATACCACGGACGCCATAATTAGCCGGCGTACGCGGGTTGTCGTCGACATTCATTTTGACAATTTTAAGTTTTCCAGCGTACTCATCCGCTAACTGATCAACAATAGGAGCAATCGCACGGCACGGTCCACACCACGGGGCCCAGAAATCAATGAGAACAGGAAGCGGTGATTGAAGGACTTCGTTCTCAAAGGTGTCATCCGAAACCTGTACAATGTTATCCGCCATTGCTCTGCCTCCTTCTGCCGTAATATTCCTTTCATAGCAAAAAGACAAAGGTCAACCTAGTAGGGCGAGACAGTGCAACGTGGCAAATGGAATAGGAAAAAGGACTCTGTTCAGCCTGCCGCGGTTATTGTTCACTGAGCTCTTGCGCGATGTACGGCGCGGATTCTATGAGCACCTCTTGCAACACATCGCGCAGCGGCTTCTTGGGATCCTCAAGCTTCACGACGAGCGTGGACAATACGGCAAAGTACCGCTCCTTCGAGCCCAGCGTCATCCGCGCTAAGCGCGTCTTCATCGCCTTTTGAAAGCGTCGTTGGGTTGCAAGGATTTGTTTATCGAGGTCTTGTTCAATCAGAGACGTATCCGTCACTCTGCGTTTCCCCTTCATGCTCTTGCATCACTAAAGGCAGTATACCTCGCAACCTCAGGCTTTGGCAAAATGTTGCTGCACAACAGCATAGAGAATACTGTCTGGTGGACATTACTAGGGTTGCTCCCCTTGACACCTCACGCATGCCTCTTTAGGGGGAAGTGCTTATGCGCGTGTTAGTAACTGGAGCGACGGGATTTGTAGGCGGAGCGGTGGCGCGGGCGTTGCTGCGCGCCGGACGGGAAGTGCGCTTACTTGTCCGTCCAACAGCGGACCGGCGAAATGTGCGAGATCTGCCAGTTGAAATTTACCATGGCGATGTGACGGACGTGGAGTCCTTGCGGCGCGCTATGAGTGGCTGTGAGCAAGTCTACCACGTGGCGGCAATGTATAAGCTGTGGGTGCGGCGCAAGCGAGATATTTATGACAGTAATGTGACTGGGACAGAGAATGTGCTCAAAGTCGCACGAGAATACGGGGTCGGAAAAATTATCTACACGAGCTCAGTCGCGACGCTCGGTTTACCAAAGAATGGCGCTCCGGGTGATGAGGAGACGCCGGTGTCGTTGAAAGATATGATCGGGCACTATAAGCGCAGCAAATACCTGGCTGAGCAAGTGGCGTTGCATTATGCGCAAGAAGGTCTTCCGGTTGTTATTGTTAATCCGAGCACACCGGTTGGCGTGGCTGATATCAAACCGACGCCCACCGGAAAAATCATTGTCGATTTCCTGAAGGGGAGAATGCCCGCTTACGTGGATACTGGCTTAAATCTGATCGATGTGGAAGATGTTGCCGCTGGACATCTATTGGCGGCAGAGAAGGGGCGGATCGGAGAGAAATACATTCTCGGCAACGAAAATCTTACGCTTCAGCGGATTCTCTCTTTGCTGTCTGAGCTCACTGGGCAGCCCGCCCCACGCTTCAAGGCGCCGTATATACTTGCCTTAAGTGTCGCGTATGTCGATGCTGGCATTGCACGGCTGATTCCTGGCCGTGAGCCGTTTGTGCCGCCGGTGGGCGTTCGCTTGAGCAGGAAAAAAATGTTCTTCAACCCCGGGAAAGCAGTGCGCGAGTTGGGGCTGCCACAAACGCCGGTCCGCGAAGCGCTGCGGAAGGCAGTCGTCTGGTTTGTGCAAAACGGCTACGTCAAAGTATAAGTTCGGCGCTTATGGAGACGGTGGTGGCGGTTCTTCTTGGTCTTGGAGTGCTGGCGGCGGCGATCTGGCTGGGGGTGCTGCTTCATCCTGCCCGGCCATGGGATTTTCAACCGGTCGGAGATGATACGGAGCCGCCGGCGGCGCCTGCGGTTTGGCCATCGGTTTGTATTTTGACGCCGGCGCGCAATGAGAGCGAGTCGCTGCCGCAGACGTTGCCGACGCTGCTCAGGCAGGATTATCCTGGTGACTTTTCTGTTGTTGTCATTGATGACCGTTCGTGGGACGGAACCGCTGAGGTCGCGCGGGCGGTGGCGCAAGGCTGCGGCGTTGAACATCGGCTCGCGGTGATTTCCGGCGCGCCATTACCGGCGGGATGGGTGGGAAAAGTTTGGGCGTTAGAGCAGGGCGCTGCGGAGTGCGGAGTGCGGAGTGTGGAATGCGGAACGGCGACGCGCACGCCGCTTGCAGTACAGGGAGGTAAGCCAAAGTATCTCTTGTTAACCGATGCGGATATTCGACACGCGCCGCATTCGTTGCGTCGTTTGGTGGCGGAAAGCGAGAAAAGGGGCCTGGCGCTGAACAGCCGTATGGCGCGGTTGCGATGCATTTCTGGACCTGAACGGTTACTGATTCCTCCCTTTGTCTTTTTCTTCAATTTGCTATACCCCATGCGACGGGTGAATAATCCGCAGAGCGCCATTGCTGGGGCGGCGGGAGGATGTGTGTTGATACAAACTGCGGCGTTAGAGCGAGCAGGTGGGTTTGCAGGCATCAAGGATCGCATCATTGACGATGTGAGCCTGGCGCGGCTGATTAAGCGTATCGATGCGCCTATTCAGCTGGCCTTGAGCCGCTCAGAGGTGGAGAGCCAACGGGTGTACGACTCAATCCGCGCCATTTGGGCGATGGTGCGCCGTACAGCGTTTACAGAACTCCGCTATTCGTGGATACGGCTTTTCGGGACGCTCGTCGGTATGGCGGTGATGTTTGTCGTGCCTCCGCTGTGGGCGCTTGGCGGCTTATGTGTAGCACTGGTTAGGGTGTTTGCTGGACCTCCTGCCGGGCTCTGGCCGTTTGTACTTGCCTCGACTTTGGGTTTCAGTGCGTGGGCGATCATGGCAACGGTGTATCGTCCAGCCGTCCGTTTTTTTCGTTTGCCATCACACTGGTGTTGGACACTGCCGGTTGCCGGCGTGCTCTATGAGTGTATGACCCTCGATTCCGCCCTGCGTTATGCAACAGGCCGCCGCATCGGCTGGCGAGATCAATAGCACCATAAGAGAAAAGACAGAAGGCTGAACGCGTGAGACATGAAACGTGGCGCGTGAAACGTGTTGCGTGATTGTATGATGCTGAAGTCACGCACCACGCAATACGCATCACGTGACGCGCTTCACGCACGCAATTGAACGAAAATCATGGAGAGCGGCAAACCCTTGGAGCCAGGATCTGCTCCGATCGGCGTCTTCACTGCGCTTGCTTGGGAAAGCGCAGCAGTGCGCTCTATATTACGTCAGGTGAGGCAGGTTGAAGCGCGTGTCTGGCAAGGTTTTGCGGGAAGCGTGGAGGTGCTCGTTGTTACTGGAGGGATTGGACCACGCCGCACCTGGGAGACAGTGGAACGCTTTGCGGATACTCCGTTTTCCGCCGTGCTCTCCGTTGGCTGTGCGGGGGCTTTGATCTCTGGCTTGAGCACGGGACAACTGATTCTTGCTCCCGCGATTCACTTACAACCGATGAAAGATGACGATCGGCTTGAGCTGTATAAGGTCGACGCCGCACTGCTGGCGCATCTCCGCGAGGCGGCGCTTCGTGTTGGAGCGCCGGTGGCTGACGGTGCCTTGTTCACCAGTCCCAAAATTCTCTTCACCCCTGAAGAAAAAGTTCGGCAAGGCCAACGCACGGGCGCCATTGCCGTAGAAATGGAAAGCGGAGTGCACGCTGCTTTTGCCGTCAGCCGCGGTTTACCGTTTCTGGTCCTCCGAGTTATTCTTGATGGGGTTGATATGACCATTCCAGTGGACGCTGGCTTAACAACGTCAGATGGAAACGTCCGGTATATGAAAGCGGTCGCCTACTTGGCTACGCACCCACAACACTTTTCCGCGCTACTGGCGATCAAGCGTGCTCGCGAAACAGTGGCGCGCTCCATCGCCCGAGTATGCCAGGCGCTGTTTGCTCAACTTTCCAAGTGAACGGTAAATCTGTTTTTCAAGTTTTTAGCGCCTGCTCCGATAGATAATATGGGCGTGACGCTGGGCAGTGCCGCGGAGAGTTAAATTGGCACTGTGATGCTGATACCTCCTCCGACACCTGCTCTCCTTCGACCGGCGCATCCTCTTCACCGGCGTCGCGCCCACCCTTGAACTTAAGGAGCCCGTCTCTGGATAGGGCCGCGCGCCGTGCCACATTTTTAGCGCAGCGCGCTCTTCTCACCGTCCTGCTATGCCTGTGGGCAGATAGCTCGCGGATCTAGGCTCTTCCTTTTATAATCGCGGCTGAATAGAAGCCGAGCGTTCGCTCCGCTCGTTCTTGCGCGAGGAGAAAATGAAAGAGCAGTAGACGTGCCGGTTTTAGAAGCAGTAAACTACTCCATGTCGTCCTTTGGGTTTGTCAATGTTGGGACGATCGTTACTAGTTCTTGCTATTTTTTCTTTTTCGGCGCTGGGGTGACTGCTTGTCCATACTTTTCCGCCATTAACTTTTTTTGCAAATCATAGGCAGGTTGCGCTTTGTCTCGCTGTCCGGCAATGAGATAAAACCGGACCGCTTGCTGCAAGGAGGAGAGGGCCTCATCTTTCTTCCCCAGCGCATTATAGGCGACGCCGAGTCCATGGTGCGCCGCCGGGTCTTGGGGGTTCAACCGTAAAACTTCTTGGTACTCTTTAGCCGCGTTTTCTTGTTGCCCTTGCGCGGCGTAGGCGTTCGCCAGCCGCATATGCGCCGCACTTTTGTCGGGATCTTGTTTGATCGCCTCCTGGTATTCAAGGATTGCTTCGCCAAGTCGGCCCTGCTGCTCCAGGGTTTGCCCTAACTCAAAGTGCGCATTCGCCGACGATGCATTGTAGCTGAGCGCCTGTTGGAAGGATTGCACTGCAGCGTCTAACTGGTTGCTCCGGCGTTGGGCGACGCCCTGGTTAATGTAGTGCCCTTCAAGTGCGGTGCGCGCCTCAGACAGGTTAGGATTCAACCGCAATGCTTCCTGATACGAGCGCAGGGCGCTGTCGACCGCTCCCAGTTTCTCACTGACCGCGCCTAGATGATAATGCGCCAGGGCGTTGTTGGGATCACGTTTGAGAATTTCGGTATAAGCGGAGAACGCTTCGCTCCACCGTTGCTCGTTCTCGTATCCTTGCGCCCTGGTCATGAGATCTTCAGCGCGAGCCGCAGACGGAGCCCTGAAAAGAACGGCAGTGCAGCATCCTACGAAGAAAAGCGCCAATGATTTATTCACATATTCCTCCATGTGTTTCTTCTGCATACAAATATAATTGCAGAACCGCAACGGATAGTGCCCGTGCAAGGGAGAGGCCAACCGCTCTATGCGACGACCGTATTGTCGGTTACAATGCCGCGCAAATATGGCCCTGCGCGGCACAACGGAGGACATCATGGCCTCGTGCGATCACTTATGTAATGCCGAAGAACAGCTGCGCGACCTCCTGGCGGTGATTAACGATCACCTCAAACTCCA
>DATLYA010000198.1:0-23263 GCA_035575235.1 Candidatus Methylomirabilota bacterium | reverse complement strand
TGGGGCGCCTGCTCAAAGCCTTTCTTGTTATGCTCGGGCAGCTCGTGGGAGGGCACGCCGGCGCCGAAAAAGCCGGCGACCGCCATCGGGGTGATATTCTCGCAGACAAACCACTCCCCGTCGCGGCCATTGAGCCCCTTGGACGTCACCCTTACGAAATAGCCCTTTCATCCCCTCTTTTGCCCTCTTTTCCATTGCGTCTTGCCTTCCATCATCGCTCTGAGCTATGGATATGGCAGGTTTAGTATGGATTTTTCTTGGTGCTCGTTCCTTTTTTACCGCCGTATATTATATAAGGAGGGATCTCAGGATGGCGGATTTTGATCTTCACATTAAAGGTGGAACGGTAGTCGATGGTACGCGGGCGCCGCGCTTTCGCGCTGACGTCTGGATTAAGGACGGCAAGATCGCGCAGATTGGCGGGCGGGCGCCAGGCTTCGCCAAAAAGGTTATTGACGCCGATGGGCTCATTGTGGCGCCGGGGTTTGTTGACTTGCATACACACTACGATGCGCAAATCCGCTGGGACCCCTACTGCACCATCTCCGGCTGGCACGGGGTGACCTCCATCGTGTTGGGCAACTGCGGGTTTGGTTTTGCACCCTGTAAACCAAATTTCCGCGAGCGCTCTATGCTCACGATGACGCGCACGGAAGCGATCCCCTATGTCTCGATGGCGACTGGGATGCGCTGGGACTGGGAAACTATTCCACAATACCTGGATTCTCTTGATCGTGCTCCCAAGGGCGTCAACTGCATTCAGTACATGCCAACCGCCTCGCTAATGACGTATGTAATGGGCCTGGAAGCGGCAAAAACCCGTCCGGCGACCGAGCAAGAACGCGCTGAGATGCGCCGCCTCCTCGCCGAAGGAATGGACGCGGGGTTATGCGGCTTCTCGATCCAGCGACTTGGCCGTCATTCGGGCCAGGCCGATTATGACGGCTCACCAATGGTGACCGACACCATGGTTGACGAGGATATTCTGAATTTGGCTCAAGTGCTGCGCGAGCGAGACGAGGGCTTTATCCAAATCACGCAAGCGACCGGCCACATCAAAGAAGACTTAGGGTTTCTGGAAAAACTAGCGGCGACAGCCCAGCGGCCCGTGCTGCACAACGCGATCGCCGCCGGCATACGTGATCCTGACCCGCATCGCAAGGGTCTCGCGTGGCTCGAACGCATGCGCGCGCAAGGGTTGCCGATCTTTGGCCAGGCGGCGACGGTGCGTAGCGGCTTTGCTTTTACCCTTGAGCACTGGAATCTTTATGACGTGTCAGCGGCGTGGCGCGACATGTTGACGGGCACAAAGGAAGAACGCGCCGCCAAGATGCGCAATCCGGAAATGCGCGAGGCCGCTAAAAGCGAAAAAGCCATGCGCGCGCTCGATCGGAATGCTGCAGGGATCGGGGGCAAGCTCCCCCGCCTGATCGTGCAATCAGTGGCAAACAAACCGGAATTAGAAAAGTACGTTGGAAAATCCCTCAGCCAAATCGCTGCAGAAGAAGAGAAGCATCCGGTCGACGTGATGCTGGATTTGTCCCTCGCGACTGATCTCAAAGCGGAATTTCTCCAGCCCGAACCGCAGTTTAATGCAGACTTCAATGCTGAGATTATCAATAACTCCCTGTACACGTTCCCAGGCGTATCAGATGGCGGCGCGCACACAAAGTTCTTCACCGGTGGTGCGTTTACCACGGATTTTCTCTGCTGGTTAGTGCGGGATGAGCAAAAAATTGCGCTAGAAGAGGCGCACTATCGCCTGTCGGCGCTGCCAGCGCATGCAGCGGGATTTCGTAATCGCGGCGTGCTGCGTGAAGGCTGGGCTGCGGATGTCGTCGTGTATGAGCTGAAAAATCTAGGCGTCGAGCCGGAGTGGATTGGCGATATCGTGCATGATCTTCCGGGCGGCGAGTGGCGTCGAGTGCAGCGGGCGAAAGGCTATCGTTCGATCATTGTCAACGGAGTTGAGACGTTTTCTGAGGGCCAATGCACAGGCGCGACGCCAGGCAAATTACTCCGTCATGGACGCGGATAACCCCAGGGAGCGCACCCATGAGCAGCAATGGACATCTGACGGCGGCAGCTATCCGTGCTCGCCTCCGCCATCCCATCATCGATGCGGACGGACACTGGTTGGAGTTTGGCCCTCTGGTTTGCGAACAACTTAAAAAAATCGGCGGCGAGTGCGCCGTTGAAGGGTTTTCGCTGTTTCGTTCACAAGTCGTGAAGGAGCTTTCCATGTCGGTCGCCGAACGGCGCGCCCAGCGTATAGCGCAGCAGGCGTTTTGGGCGCTGCCGACCAAAAACACTCGCGATCGCGCGACAGCCATGATGCCGCGGCTATTGTACGAGCGCCTGGAAGAGCTCGGCATCGATTTTACCGTGCTCTATCCCACGGCCGGTTTGGGCATCCCCCGTATCTCTGATGCTGAGCTGCGCCGGATCACCTGTCGGGCTTTCAACATCTTCACCGCCGACTTCTTCCGCCCCTTTGCCGACCGCATGACGCCGGCTGCGGTCATCCCTATGCATACGCCGGATGAAGCGATTGAAGAGCTGGAATACGTCACGAAACAGCTCGGCCTGAAAGTGGTGATGTTGTGGAGCATGATTCGTCGGCCTATTCCTGCATTCGCCGATACGCAAGCTGAAGCGGCAAAACGCGCTGTCTGGTACGATCCGCTCGGAATCGACAGCGAATACGACTATGACTCTGTGTGGGCAAAATGTCTCGAGCTTGGCGTGTCCCCCACCTTTCACACCGGCTCCCGGGGGTATGGCTTGCGGATATCGCCGACCAATTTTGTCTATAACCACATCGGTCATTTCGCCGCCGCTCACGAAGCCGTAAGTAAGGCGTTGTTTTTGGGCGGCGTCACCCGGCGCTTTCCTCGGCTCAAGTTCGCTTTTCTCGAAGGCGGCGTTGGCTGGGCCTGTCAGTTGTACGCCGATCTCATTGGTCACTGGGAGAAACGTAATCGCGAAGCTCTGGAGGAGGTGGATCCGAAGAATCTTCACTACGCGCTCCTTTTGGAGTTGGCCAAAGCCTACGGCCCTCCAGGTATGGCGGACTCGCTGCGTCGCCGCGAGGATGTTCTCGACACGGCAACGTTTCCCCAAGGCCCAAGCGCTGTCGGCGGCATTGCTGACCTGGATGATTACTCTGCGTGTGGGATTAAGCGGCCTGAGGACCTCCATGATCTCTTCGTCGATAGTTTCTATTTTGGTTGCGAGGCCGACGACCGCATGAACGCCTGGGCTTTTAACCGACGGCACAATCCCTGTAACGCGCAGCTCAATGCCTTGTTCGGCTCCGACATTGGCCACTTTGATGTTCAGGACATGGCGCAAGTCGTGCCTGAAGCCTATGAGCTGGTGGAAGACGGCTTAATCAGCGAAGAGGGATTCCGCGACTTCATGTTTACCAACCCTGTTCGCTTCTGGGGCGAAGCCAATCCGGATTTCTTTAGGGGCACGGTGGTAGAGAAAGAAGCGGCAGCCCTGCTCTCCACAACCGGCAAGGCGAGTGAACAAGGCGTGCAACTTTCCGCCTAAAAAGGAGCTTCGGTCGGCGGGAAGAAGGTTAAGAATGCTTGCCGCGGCAAGCCGCGCCGCCGACCATTCCCTGTCTGATTGGCTCGTACGTTGCTGAAGCTTCAGCAATTCCCCCGCTCATCACTGCGCAATCATACGTCTCCATACCGTTGTTATGCAGTCTCAGTTCATTCAATTTATGGTTTACCTTGTGCGCGTCTCGCTGTTATATTCGTGCGCGCCCGCAACCACCTATGCAAGGAGAACCTTATGGAATTTAGCCTCACCGTCGCCACGAAAATCGACGACTGGCAGCTCATTAAATACGCGGAAGACTTAGGGTACGATCGCGCTTGGGTGCCCGATTCTCAGATGATTTGGTCAGACTGCTACGCCACGCTTGCTTTAGCAGCTCACAATACTTCCCGTATCAAGCTTGGCACTGGCGTCGCCATCCCAGGCGTGCGTATTGCTCCAGTCACCGCTCACTCCATCGCGTCTATTAACCGGATCGCTCCCGGGCGCGTTTTTCTCGGCATCGGCACCGGCCACACCGCCATGCGCGTGATGGGCTTCGATCCGATGAAAATCCGCGACTTTCGGGAATACCTCCGCGTTGTCAAAACCCTGCTAAGAGGAGAAGAAGTAGAACTCACCTTGAACGGCGTAACGCGGACAACCAAATTCCTCCATCTCGACCGCGGCTTTATTAACATCACAGATCCAATTCCTATTTACGTCGCGGCGAACGGCCCATTGGCGCTTCGTACTGCGGGCGAGTTCGGCGATGGTCTCGTCACTGTCTTCGATGTACGTCCGGAAGTCACGCAGCAAAGCCTGGACGCCGTCAAAGCCGGAGCTCACAAAGCGGGACGCGAACTGCCAACGAACTTCCACGTCGCAGCCCTCACGACGGCAGTCGTGCTCCAACCCGGAGAAAAACTCACCTCGGACCGCGTCATTAATGAATGCGGCTCGCAAGTCGCCGCGGTGATCCATTTTGTCTACGAAATTTATAAATACACGAAGAATCCGGAAGTGGTGCCTCCCGCGCTGCAGGATATTTGGGATGAATATTGCGCCTACGTGGACAAGATGTCGATTCCTCCAGAGAAACGCTATCTGCAGATTCACACTGGTCATTGCACCTTCCTCGTACCAGAGGAACGTCGCTTCATTACCCCCAAAGCCATTCAAGGAACCTGCATCGTGGGCGAGCCCGATGAGATTATTCATCAACTTCGCCAGGCTGAGAAGGCGGGCATCACAGAAGTGGCCCTTTTACCTCCTATAGACTACGCCAGAAAGGTCTTGAAGGATTTCTCAGAACAGGTGATCATTCGGTATAAATAAATTGTCTCCAACGCACGAAGAGGGGTCTCCGTGAGCGCTGCGGGCGCGAGCGGAGATCCCTCTGAGTAAGCAGGGACATATCTGAGAAATCTACCGAAACCCAATAGTCGACAATATTAAAATGTCCGCGAAAACCAGCGCCGCCACGCTGTAGCTTTAAGTTGCAGCCAAGAAATATAGGCAATTCCGCCAAAAGTTCCTCCACAAATATCGGCCAACCAGTCCCGCCAATCAGAACACCGCCCAGGAACGTAGGCTTGGTGTAATTCGTCGCTTGCCCCGTAGGCGGCGGCAAGTGTGGATGCGAATACAACTACCGCCAAAAATGGCCAGCCTGGCTGCTCGCGCCGCCACGCACGCGCGCCAAGCCCTCCTAGCCCAGCATATAAAAACAGATGGGCGAATTTATCACTATGTGGTCCTATGTTCGGAAGTGTAAGATCTGGTTGTGAAGAAAGTAAAAAAATGAATACGCAATACAAAATCACACTACTCCACACAACAACTCGCTCCTTCCATGTAAGTTCCATAGCAATAGAGCAAAAGAGCAAAGAACCGCCCTGTCGGAAAGCAACTTGGGGTATGAACAAGCGGAAATCTTATAAAAGCTCCATGACTTTTGTGTTCACGAAGTAGGGAAAATCAAACTCAGTCATCTCCCCCGCGCGTTTCCCTGGAATTGGCAATAAGCGCGCGGAAAGAGGCTTTTGCAATTTCCCGCCAAGAGTCGCGACATCACTCAATAAGGCCGCAAGCTGGTGCTCACTAGCGTCTCCAGGAAGCGGAATGGTGTCTAATCCTGTTCCACACACAGCTGAATACGCCAACAGGTTCGTCAACCGCAACAGCCCTTGATTGTTGCGCTCCGCTAACCCTACGTCTTCTAGCACCGGCAGCATCAGCCCACAATAACCACAGGTTTGCAATCGTGTCGTTTTCAATACGGAAGTCATCAAGCCTGCTACTGCCAAAGTTCCAGGTTCACCAAACCGTCCGGCTCCGAACCCCTCCAAAGCGTAAACAATACTCGCTTCTGGATCAGGGCCCGGAGCCGGGGATAAATCAACGCCACGAAACACAAAGCCCAAGGGTGCAAGCGCTTCGCCAACGCGCTGCAGCGGCAATACTTGTCGCTCGAACTCTCGAGCCAGATTCTCTGCTATTTCATCCCAACTTTTCTCCGGACGACAGACAGCTCGCACCACGTCTGCCGCCTCCAGAGCGAAAGCAAACGCCGCCTCTCCTTCGTGATAAGAAGCAGGAAAAAAGGGAATATGCGCTGGACAGTGCACTAACGCGGCAAAACGCAGGTTGCCGAATCCCCCCTCTGTGGCCAAAGCGATTGCTCGGATAACCTTCGCAATCTGTAAGGACGCAAGCCTTCGCCTCTTAATATCTTCCTCATCCAAGACTGCACTGGTGAAAACCGAGGAAGTCTGCGCAATAATGTACGGGACAAGAGAAAAGAAACGCTCCCTATCCTCCTCCCTTCCTATGACAGGACCAAGCGAACAATACTCAAACCCTGCCTCTCTACAATAGAATTCGATTTCTTCCGCAAAGGCTACAATCCCCTCATCTCGTAAGTCTTGGAGATAAAGCGGAAATGGAGGCGTCGTGAACCGTAAGGTTTGGACCGCGACGCCACTCTTCTCACAGGCCTCTTTAGCATGCATCGCGAATCGTCCCGCTTCTTGAATTTGTTTACAGAGCGTCGTTAACTCGGGCGCCAGTCCCACGGTAATTGCTCGAATCTTCATCGCATCAATTCTCCCTTTATTGGAAACACCCTACCAGGGATCAACACAATCACAACACCGAAGGAACGACGAAAGGCAGGAAAAGAATGCTGACGGTTTGCCTTTTTTGCACTTTTTGAATATAGTCAATACAATTTTAGTGGAGAACAACCATGCCTAAAAAGGAAGTTCAGTCTCCTCCCCCTCTCCCCTCCCCCCCAGAGGGACCAGAAATCCAGATTCGTCTCTCTCGCCGTTCCTCGTGGCAACCCTCTCCTCGTTTACCTGACTACTTACTGGAAGATGATCTCAACAAACTCATGGACCCTCGTGAATGGAAAGTCTATCGCGCCATGTGGCGCCACTCGATAGGTCTTCGCCATACCCCGCTGCTTACTGCTGGCTACGCGGAAATTTCTGAAATGACAGGCCTCTCCCGTGCATCTGTGATTCGCGCCCTGAAAGGGCTCATGAAAAAACGCTATATCATTCGTCTCATCGGACCTGATGCGAAAGGAGAGACACGAGTTGAGAAAGCCCGTCTGCCCAACAAACCGCGGGATGGCCATCGCTATCTCGTATGCAACTATCGTGAAATTTTGGAAGGTCGCCTTCGTGATGGAACGCCCTTGAAGGATATCCCCGAGGGCGGCCTCTATCCTGAAGAGGTGCAGATCTTTCGCCGCGAGGAGCAAGAATCTTTGTTCTCAAGCTGAGGCTATTGCAATCTCCGTCGCAGTTGGGCATGTTCGGGTCCGGTGGATCATTATCATTGAGGGAGCATCATGGTGTGTGGTTGGAAGCTGAAACCGTTGTGGCTATTCTGTATTGTTCTACCGGGTAGCTTAGGTTTGACATGGGTGCTACCGCTCAGAGCCGCAGCACAGTTCGTTTCTCAAGGCGAACGCATCGGTAGTCAGCTCTCCGGTGATCGAGTTCGCGATCGCATGAATCGACAGAAAAAAGGCGCGAACCTGCAAGAGTGGGTGCGGCGACTCAAAAATGATCGACCAGAAACCCGACTCGAAGCTGTCAAATCTCTGGGCGACTCAAAAGATCCCAAGGCGATTGAACACTTGATGAACGCCACGGCTGACGTCGATATCCGTGTCAAAGTTAAGGCCATTGACTATCTGGGCAATCTTAAAGCGACTGACGCTACGCCGTTGCTCGTCCAACAATTATTCCTGCGTGACGTCGGACCTGGCGTCAAACAAAAGGTGTTAGTCGCCCTTGGCAAAATCGGCGACCCACGGGGAGCCGAACCAATCATGGAATTTCTCAAGCGTAAGCTTGATCCGCAAACAAAAGGCACGGCGATCTTTGCGCTCCGCGCAGTAGGAAATGACCGTGTATTGCCATTCCTTGACAGTGTGGCGCATACGGAACAATCTCCTCCTCTACGCCGTCTCGCAGCTGAAGCAGCAGAAGATATTCGCCATCGCTTATCTCCTGAATTCTCTTCTGTCGTCCCCACTTTTATTAAGCAGGTTGAGCTACGCAACAAAGCTGAACAAGGCGAACAAGCGCAATGAGAAGCCCCTTCGCTAGAGGGAAGGCGAAAGCAACGATTCCCTCTCCCCCGTCAACCCTGCCTTGATCGTCTCCCTGAAAGCCTCTATCTATTTTTATATCGTGGTGAAGAAAAATCCCGTCCGCAATTCAGGAAGGATGATACGATGAAGATTTTATGGTTGCAAAGCCGCAGAGTCCTGATTGTAGCACTCTGCGCAGGCGCCCTCCTCTGGGAGGCCCCGCAACTGTTGGCGCTCGACATTTTCGGATCACAAAAAAGCGAGGAGCAAGGCCCTCCCGCTCCTGGTCGAACCGGCGCATTGCCGTCCTTGTCGGAAACAGCGAAGAAGGCCTCTCCGGCGGTCGTCAACATTTCAACGACGCAAAAGGTCGAGCGGCGTCGTTCTCCTCGTATGGGACCTGGCCCCATGCCAGGACCTAACCCCTTTGGTGGAGAAGATCCCTTCGAGGAATTTTTCCGGCGATTCTTTCCAGACCGTCCCCCTCCGGGGCCGTCTCGCAGTCTCGGTTCGGGGTTCATCATCAGTGAGGACGGATACATCATCACCAACAATCATGTTGTCGGTGATGCGGACAAAATCACCGTCCGTCTCTCAGACAAAGAAGAATATGAAGCAAAAGTAGTTGGCTCGGATGAGAAGACTGATATTGCGTTAATAAAAATTAACGTGAAACACTCGCTTCCTACCGTGCCATTGGGCAAATCCTCTGATTTACAAGTCGGCGACTGGGTGATCGCTATCGGCAACCCCTTTGGACTCGAACAAACAGTGACGGCTGGCATCGTCAGCGCCAAAGGTCGTGTTATCGGCGCCGGCCCTTATGATGATTTTATTCAGACGGACGCTTCCATTAATCCCGGAAACTCTGGCGGCCCGCTCCTTAATCTGAAAGGAGAGGTGGTGGGCATTAATTCGGCGATCTTTAGCCAAGGCGGTGGCAACATCGGCATTGGCTTTGCAATTCCCATCGATCTCGCAAAAACTATTGTCGCCCAACTCAAGGAGAAAGGAAAAGTAACACGCGGCTGGCTCGGTGTCGCTATTCAATCTGTCACGCCAGAACTCGCGAAATCCTTTGGCCTAAAAGAACCGTCTGGAGCGCTTGTAGCTGAAGTCACCAAAGATGGACCCGCGGAAAAAGCTGGTATTGAGCGAGGTGATATTATTATTGCCTTTAACGGCATGACCATTAAAGACTCTCATGAATTGCCAGCTTTGGTAGCGCGAACTCCTGTTGGCGAGAAAGCGGAAGTCACGGTGCTGCGTAGTGGAAGAGAAAAAACCATCACCGTGAAACTTGGCGAGCTGACGGATCAGCAGGCAAAGGCGTCAAGTACAGAGGAGAGCGGAGAGAGCTGGGGGATGACCGTCTCAAATCTTACGCCTGAGGTCGCGCGTCGCTTTCAACTAGAGCGCAACCAGAAGGGAGTCATCGTCTCCGACGTCGATCCAGGGAGTCCCGCTGAACTCGCCGGCATTCAGGTTGGAGACATCATCGAAGAAGTCAATCGCCAGCCAGTTGAATCCGTAGATGACTTCAACAAAGCCATGGCGGACGCCAAAGACAAGGAAACCCTGCTGCTGCTAGCAAGACGCGGCAATGCTACCTCGTTCTTTGCGCTCCGGAAACAAAGTTAAGAGTCCCAACCTCCCCCCAGGAGCGCTGGGAATGTCATAGCCATGAAGCGTTAAGCTGCCTTTTTCTTTTGCTTCGTTGCAGCCGTGCCGCATCTCGTGTTCTATGGCCTAGAGGTCGTTCGAGAGGAGCTGAATGCTTAGGATTCTCCATCCCGTCACAAGACATTGGGACACCGCAGCACTTGAGGTGAACTTGCCGGGCAGAGCGGAGAATGGTTGACAAGGGAAAGGAGGGCTATATGAACGTCGGACTTCTCTTTCCGTTTCGCAATCCCCCCCAGTGGCGCCAACCCTTCCCTCAGTTCTATGCTGAGCAGCTCCGTCAGACGCAGGTGGCGGAGGAGCTTGGATACGACACCATCTGGCTGACGGAACATCACTTTGCCGAGGATGGCTACTCGCCGTCTTTGTTGCCGATCGCCGGCGCCATTGCCGGAATGACCAGCCGCGTCCGCATTGGCACTTTTCTGTTGCTCTTACCCTTACACAATGCGGTCCGTGTGGCAGAAGACGCAGCGACGGTTGATATTATTGCGAACGGCCGTTTTGACCTGGGGCTTGGACAAGGCTATTCGCCTGCCGAGTTTGAGGGCTACGGTATTCCTCGCAACGAACGAGCGTCACGCCTGGAAGAGGGAATCGAGGTCATTCGCGGTATGTGGACGCAGGATCCCTTCTCCTATCACGGCAAACATTACAATCTGAAAAATATCCGGTTAGTTCCTAAACCCGCGCAAACGCCGCATCCACCGCTCTGGATAGGCGCCGGCGCGAAGAAAGCGGTGGAACGAGCTGCACGGCTGGGCTGTCATTTTTTGGGGACGGCCAATCCGACGTCGCAAGCCATTTACGATGCGACGTTGCGCGCCCATGGACGCGACCCTAAGGATTATCATGCTGCACAACTGCGGTGGGCTTATGTGGCGCCCACCTATGAGCAGGCGTGGGACGAGGCGCAAGACCATCTGCACTACATGCTGACGTGGTACGGCCGCTGGTTAGCCGAAGCCAAGGACTTTCCTGGCGCCGAGCAGTTTAGTCAGCTGCCACCCGCAGCATCATTGCGCACGGTCACACAACAACTCATTGGCGCTCCCATGGTGGGAACGCCAGAGCAAGTGGCGCGCGAGATTGAAGCCATGGCGCAAACCATTCGCACCACCCATCTGGTTCTGGGCATGCATCTGCCGGGGCTCGATCCGGCCAAGAGCCAGCGGTCCATGGAGCTCTTTGCTAAGGAAGTCATGCCCGCGCTCCATTAACAAAAGTGACTCGGTAAGAGAACAGAACTGATCGACGCCCAGAGGTGGTGCAGGAGTTGGTAGAGCAGAGCGTTGTGGTGCGCGAGGGCGTAGGGGCGCGCCGCCCCTACAGCGAAGAGCTCTTGTGCAGCCAGAGTGTGAGCGTCGATTTTGCTCGTCAAAGTTCATCAGGTTCTGGACGTTTATCAGGTAGAAAACTGCGGGAGGATGTCGCGAACGGCGAACAGCGAGACCACGACTTCATCAGCATGGGAAAAATCTAATCCCTGCGTATGCGCATTCGGTACGGCAATACAGCGCATGCCAGCGGCATGCGCTGCCTGCACGCCAGCGGGGGCGTCTTCCAGCACAAGGCAATCTCGTGGATCAACGCCAAGAGCGCGGGCAGCGGCGAGAAAGATATCCGGCGCGGGTTTTCCTTTGGCGACATCATCACCCGCAATCACAGCCTCGAACCGTCCAGCAAGGCCAATTTCGTCGAGCACGGCGGTAACGTATCGGCGTACGCCGCTGCTTGCGACCGCCTTCTGCAGGCCGAGACGCTCGATGTCTTCCACTAACTCGAAAAGCCCAGGCATCGGTCGAATGCGGCCTTTGAGATGATCGACTTGATACGCTTCTTTTTCTTGGGCTAACGCAGCAGGTGAGTCTGGCAAGCGATACCGCTCGACCAGCAGGTGAGCCGTCTCAATCAGCCGTTGCCCAAACATCTGGTTAATCACGGCTTGTTCCAGCGTCACCCCTCGGGCGGCAAGAACAGCGCGCCAAGAAGCCAGGGAATGGGGCTCACTGTCCGCCATCAGTCCGTCAAGATCGAAGAGCACTGCATGGAGCACGCCGCCTCCCCGTTCTCTCACGGCTACTCTTCGCTCTCGTACTGCACCAACGAAAAGACTTCACACGGAGCCAGACGCCGGCGTCCAGCCAAAAATGTTAACTCGATAATGAACGCCGCCGCCACGACTTCGCCGCGCAGTTGCCGTACGAGTGAAATAGCCGCACCCGCCGTGCCGCCGGTGGCGAGCAGGTCATCAACGACGAGGACGCGGCTGCCGGGCGTGAACGCATCTTGATGAATCTCCAGGGTGTCGGTCCCATACTCAAGGGCGTAATTTGCGTTGAACGTCGCAGCCGGCAATTTGCCAGGCTTCCGCACGACCGCAATACCACAGCCTAAACTGTACGCCACAGCGGAGCCAATCAGGAAGCCGCGTGATTCGATACCGAGCACGATATCCACTCGCCCCCGGTATTGATTAGCGATACGGTCCACAGTCTCCCGCCACGCTGCGCCGTTAGCCAGCAACGGCGTAATGTCACGAAACATGATCCCTTGCTTCGGAAAATGTGGAATATCACGAATAAAGCGCTTCAGGTCAGTCATGGAACACCTTTTCCATGGAGCATAGTTTGTGCTTGTAGAGACGTCCCACCGGGGCGTCTCTACGGCCTATTGTGGAGTTGATTCCTTAACAGACGCACGCGGCGAATTTTCTTTTTGCACGGTTCGAGCGCCTTGCGGCAGATACCGCATGGGGTCGCGGGCAAGGTTATCTTTTCTCACCTCGAAATGGAGGCTCGCTCCTGTCGTGCGTCCGCTCTGCCCCACTTCTGCGATTGAGTCGCCTTGACGAACATTTTGTCCCTCCTGTACGAGATTAACTTTGTTGTGCGCGTATACAGTAAGGTACCCGTCCGCATGGCGGACGATGACGACATTGCCATACCCGCGCAGCACATCGCTAAAAATCACTTTCCCATCCGCCGCGGCCAGCACTTGCGTCCCTAATGGGGCGGCAATGTCGACGCCATCGTGGAAACTGCCATTGCGCGGACCAAATTTTGAAGTGACCGGACCTTCGACGGGCCATATGAAAAACGCACGGCCATCACTCCGTTTCCTTTCAGAAAAAGGCGTCCGGTCATCATCCCATTGTTCAGTTGTTGGATGTCCTGGAGCCTGGGGAGAGGATTTTGTCGCCGTCGCCGCCTGTGGCAGGTTCCCCGGTGGAATCCGTAACATTTGTCCGACTTCTAATTTGTCCGGATTACGAATGGCGTTGTAACGGACGATCTCTTGCGTCGACACTCCATATTTTTTGGCAATCGCGCCGAGCGTGTCTCCAGGCCGCACTTGATGATAGAGCGCGTGGCCACAAGCAAACAGCCATCCAATCGCAAACGCGAGCACTCCCGCCAAGCCAACTCGTTCCCATCCCTGAACCACTTCCACCTCGCACCGGCGCCCCGGTCGACTAGATCAGGATGCTATTGTCCTAGCGGCGGCCAGTTCTGTCAAGAAACAGGAGCAGAGAAAACGTCACCCGCCGTTTCAGAAGACGCTTCTGATGTTTCACGCCTCACGTTTTACGCTCTTATTGCGTCACCCGGCCATTGCCCAGAAGCGCACGCACTCGTTCGAGATCCTCATCGCCCTTGGCCGCGCGATCTTCTAATACGCCTTGACGTAGCGATAAATCCTCAACACGATGCTCCAGTTTTTCAATGTGATCTAGCAAGGTGGTCAACGCTCGCGCGAAGGGGTCAGGCAGATTCGCATGATCAAGGTCAATGATCGGCCGTCCAGAGGGTTGATGCTTTCCGCCCTCTTTGACTACCTTACCGGGAATGCCAACCACGGTCGAATGCGCGGGCACAGAGTGAACGACCACCGACCCCGCGCCAATACGACTGTGACGACCTATCGTAATCGGTCCCAATACCGCAGCGCCCGCCCCTACCAGCACCCAGTCTTCTAACGTTGGGTGACGTTTGCCTTTCTCCAGACTCGTGCCTGCAAGAGAAACGCCTTGATAGAGCGTCACATCATTACCAATCTCCGCCGTCTCGCCAATGACGACGCCCATACCATGGTCGATAAACAACCGGCGGCCGATGCGAGCGCCAGGGTGAATTTCAATGCCGGTAAGGAAACGAGAAAAGTGGCTGGTGACGCGGGCCAATGTTGTCAACCCGTGCGTCCACAGCCAATGGGCCAGCCGGTGAAACAGCACGGCGTGAAATCCAGGATAGGCGAGCACGACCTCCCATTTTGAGCGTACAGCGGGGTCGCGTTCGAAAACCGCCTGGATATCCTCCTTGATCTCTTCCCAGAACATACATGGCTCCTACAGGTCAGCTCTTCAGTACCATTGTCTTATCGCGCCATCGAAGAATTGAGTCATTGAGTGATTGAGTCATTGCATCATTGAAGTCATTGAAAGAGTGAACCACTGATGATCAGGATGGTAAGTCCGTCAATGACTCAATGACCCGATGATGCAATGACTCAATCCATTTCATTTCCTGGCTGACCGCTGATGACTCAACGCCGCCTGCTTCTTATCTTTGTACAATTTATACTCGATGCTATCGACCAGCGCCTGCCAACTTGCTTCGATCACATTGGGAGAGACGCCAACGGTGCCCCAACGGTCGCGCTCATCGCCTGACTCGATCAACACTCGCACTGTCGACGCTGTTCCACCTTCTCCACCACCGGTGAGCACGCGCACTTTGTAATCGTGCAACTCCATTTTTTCCAGTTGCGGGTAGAACTTCGTCAGCGCTTTGCGCAACGCGCGGTCGAGCGCATTCACCGGACCGTTTCCCTGCGCAGCCGTATGCTCCACAGCACCGTCCGGCCCCTCCACCATGATCGTCGCTTCGGAGAGCGGCGGTTCATCCTCCTTACGCTTCTCATCGATGACGCGAAAGCCGATCAGACGGAAATGTCGCACCTTCCCATTTAACGCTTTCTGCATCAGCAGCTCGAACGAAGCCTCCGCGCCTTCATACTGGTATCCTACATTCTCTAAGCGCTTTACTTCGTCCAATATCTGCTTGACGGCGGGATCGGCGCTCTCCACATCAAGCCCAAACTGTTTCGCCTTATACACCACGTTGCTGCGACCAGAGAGGTCAGACACTAAGACCCGCTGCGTGTTGCCGACCAGCTCTGGATCAATATGTTCGTACGTTTCGCGATTCTTCTGCACGGCGGCGACATGCAGCCCGCCCTTGTGAGCAAACGCGCTGACGCCGACGTACGCCTGCCGCTTATTGGGTTCGATATTCGCCAGTTCGTAGACGAAGCGGGACACTTCCGCAAGACGAGTGAGCTGGGCCGGGGAGACACAGTGATACCCCAATTTAATTTGCAAATTGGGAATCACAGAACAGAGGTTAGCGTTGCCACAGCGTTCCCCAAAGCCATTGATTGTGCCTTGCACCTGGATGGCGCCGCCTTCGACGCCCGCGAGCGAATTCGCCACCGCCAGTTCGCAATCATTATGACAATGAATACCGAGCGGCGTCGTGACCACCTGCCCCGCCGCCTGTATCGCCGCCTTCACTTCGTGCGGCATTCGTCCCCCGCGGGTATCACACAGCACGATAACATCGGCGCCGGCGTCAGCGGCGGCTTTGATGCACTCCAGGGCGTACTCGGGGTTCGCATGATAGCCGTCAAAGAAATGCTCCGCATCAAAGAACACTTCATCAACGCGTTTTTTCAGGTAGGCAATGGAGTCAGCGATAATTTCCAGATTCGCTTTCTTGGAAATGCGCAGATCATCGCGCACGTGCAGATCCCACGTCTTCCCGACGATGGTCACCACCGGCGTTTCCGCCTTCAGGAGGAGACGGATATTGAAGTCTTCGCTTGCGGCGATATTGGCGCGGCGTGTGGAGCCGAAGGCTGCGATACGCGCGTGTTGCAAGTGCAGTTTCTTTACCGCATGAAAAAACTCCTCGTCGCGCGGATTGGAGCCTGGCCAGCCGCCCTCAATGTATGCAATGCCGAGATCATCGAGCTTTTCCGCGATCCGCAGTTTATCCTCTAGCGTGAACGCCACATCTTCCGATTGGCATCCGTCCCGCAGCGTGGTGTCGTATAATGCAATGCGCTTCATAATGTTCTCATTCTACCGGAGTGACAAACGCGTCATGTAATACACGAACGGCCAGTTCGGTGTATTTTGCGTCGATGACGACCGAAATTTTGATCTCCGAGGTCGAAATCATCTGGATGTTAATGCCTTCACGCGCCAGCGTCTCGAACATACGCGCCGCTACGCCGGCATGACTCCGCATGCCCAGGCCAACAATCGACACTTTCGCGACGCCAGCGTCAGACACGACGCCTTTCGCGCCGAGCGCCGGCGCCGCGGCATGCACTTTCGCCAACGCCTTCTGCGCATCCCCTTTGGGCACGGTGAACGTTAAATCGGTATAGCCGTCGGCGCTGGCGTTTTGAATAATCATATCCACCACGATATTATCCGCTGCAATCGGCCCAAACAGCTGCGCCGCCAGCCCAGGACGGTCTGGCACGTGCTGGACCGTGATCTTCACCTGGTCAAGATCTGAGGTCACGCCTGAAACAATCACATCCTCCATGCTTGGCTCCTCATGGACAAGCCATGTGCCCTCGTCCAACGAGAAACTCGAACGCACATGCACCGGCACCTGATAGCGCTTGGCGAACTCCACTGAACGAATTTGCAAGACTTTCGCGCCGAGACTCGCAAGTTCGAGCATTTCATCGTATGAAATGCGGCTCAGCTTCTTCGCGTTGGGGCAGATGCGCGGGTCGGCGCTATACACCCCATCCACGTCAGTATAAATCTCGCAGGCATCAGCATGAGTCGCCGCGGCAATCGCGACCGCGGTGGTATCCGAACCGCCACGGCCCAGGGTCGTAATATTATTCTTTGTATCCACCCCCTGGAAACCGGCGATCACCACGATATGCCCATCCCGCAGAGCGGACAAGAGCCGATCCGCTTGAATGTTCTTAATGCGAGCACGGCCAAAGGCGCTGTCGGTTTCGATCTGCACCTGATGCCCTAGCAAGGAAAAGGCAGGATAGCCCATGTCTTTCAACACAATGGCGAGCAGCGCTACCGACACCTGTTCGCCCGTGGAAACTAAGACATCGCATTCCCGCTCATCAGGCTGAGCCGAGGCCTCTTTCGCCAACGCCAGAAGACGATTCGTCTCTCCACTCATGGCGGACACGATAACTGCAACCTGGTGACCAGCATCTCTCGTGGCGGCCACGCGCCTGGCGACCGCTTTGATGCGGTCAATCGAGCCGACCGAAGTGCCACCGTATTTTTGGACGATTAACATAAAATTGTTTCAACTCTGCAGATTTGACACACGAGGAGCATATTGCCGCGTAATGCCTGAGGGTTTCGAGTAGCTTCGTCTTTATTATCTTCCCTATCTTTGCCGTTTGCCTTCTCTCTCTTGTAACGCCCTTACCACCTGCTCATAGCGTACGCCATACGGCGTTAGCGTAAGGACTCGTTCCTCTCCAACGCCAAAGGAAAGCGAGATCAGCAGGTAGTCGGTCACCAGCCCGGCAGGCAGAAAACCAAACCACTCTATCGCCGTTACTCCCTGGCCAAACAGATATTCCTCTATCCCGATTTCCTCGGTCTCGGCTCCTTCCAGGCGGTACAGATCAATATGATAGAGAGGCAGTTTTCCCCTATAATGTTCAGCGATCAGAGTAAAGGTAGGGCTAGAAACTTCATCCTCATCAATCCCCAAGCCAGAAGCGAGTCCTTTTACGAAACAGGTCTTGCCGGCGCCAAGGTCGCCCTCGAGACCAACGACGGCGCCTGGAAAGAGCAATTGTCCCAAGCGAGCGCCCCAGGCTTTCGTTTGCTCGGGAGAGAAAGTATGGATCTCGTACGCCATCAGGCTCTGTGTCTCATATTCAGGCGCGCCCTAGGCAAAGCGTTATGGTTCCTCTGCCTCCGCCAGGGCGCTCTGACGCAACGCTCGCAGTCCCTCTGGCAAGCGCTCGATCAAATCTCGTGCGAGAATACCGGCCTCGCCTCTCTCTTCAGCAGCTCTGTCGCCAGCATAACCGTGGAGAAAAACGCCGAGCTGACAGGCTTCCTCGGGTGCATAGCCTTGCGCCAGCAGTCCCCCGATAATGCCTGTCAGCACGTCGCCCATCCCACCGCTCGCCATGCCGGGGTTTCCAGTCGTGTTGATCCACGCTCGGCCGTCAGGCGCAGCGATAATGGTGTTTGCTCCTTTGAGGACAAGGAAGCACTTATGCTCCACTGCAAAGGCCCGAGCTACGTCAAGGCGTTTGGCTTGTACTTCCGCGTTACTCACCTGGAGCAACCGCGCCATCTCCCCCGGATGAGGAGTTAGCACCACCGGGACTCGCGCTTTTTGCAGCACAGCCACGTCTGTCGCCACACAGTTTAACCCATCAGCGTCAATCACTAACGGCGCTTCACTATGGCTCAGCAGCCAGCGGGTCAAACCGATGGTGTCAGTAGAAACGCCCACCCCTGGGCCAAAAGCGATTGCAGTCTTCCCCTTCATAGCCTGGGCGGTGGCGTTCTCATCGAGACAGAAACTGCCATCTGGCAACTCAGGTAAAGGTATGGTCATCGCTTCGATCAAGACGGAAGAGAACACTGCGTTCAAGGCACTTGGGCCGCCAAGCGTGACGAGTCCAGTCCCGACTCGTAACGCAGCGCCTCCGCACAACAAAGCCGCGCCGCTTTTTCCCCGGGCGCCGGCCAGAACAAGAAGGTGACCAAAATCGCCTTTGTGAGCAACGCGGCGACGGGGACGAACCAAAACGCCAATTTCCTCCGCTGTCAGCAACTCGACCTGCGGACGCACTGTCGCGAGCGCCTCAGGTGCAATGCCAATGTCCACAATGGCAAGCTCGCCAACATATGAGGCCCCCGGCTCGCCAATCTGCCCAAGTTTGGGGTAGCCGAATGTCACAGTTAATTCTGCCTGCACCGCGGTCCCGAGCGGTTCTCCCCGGTCGGCGTCAAGGCCTGAGGGAATATCAACCGCAACGACTGGTGCGCCGCTCGTATTGATCAGGTCGATCAGCCCCGCCAGCAATCCTTTTACCGGCGCGTTGAGTCCCGTGCCCAGCAAAGCGTCCACAATGAGACCGCAGCGGGCAAGTTTGTCGCGAACAAAGTCCAGTTGTTGTGGGTCTGTCACTTCCGTCACCTTGCCGCGCATCTTCACAAAAGCCGTCAGGTTGCGCAGCGCGTCGCCGGTCACCTCGTCTTTTTTTGCAGTCAGCATCACCTCACATTTGACGCCCTGCTTCTTGAGAAGGCGCGCCATGACCAGTCCATCGCCGCCATTATTACCTTTCCCAGCAAAGATCAGCACGGATGTTTTGCGCGCGTGCGGAAAGGTCTGGAGCAACGCCTCCGTAGCCCCAGCGCCGGCTCTTTCCATCAAGACATGGCCAGGAATTCCATACTGCTCGATCGTCAGCCGATCCAACTCACGCATTTGTTTGGCGGTAACAAGGCGCATGGCTCTCTACGCTTTCCTTCCCACACAAAAAATAAGGGCGGGTCTGAAACCCGCCCTCACACTAGCTAGGATGAACAGACGAGACAACGTAGGGGCGAGGCGCCCTCACCCCTACTCCGACGCTACTCACTCGCCCCCAGATATTTACGCACCACGTCAGCGACCTCTTCGCCATACAGCTTCACAGCGCTGTGGTCTTCGCCTTCAACCATGACCCGCACGACCGGTTCGGTGCCGGAGTAGCGCACAAGCAAACGCCCGCGGTCGCCCAACGCGTCGATGACGCGTTTCATCACTTTCGCCACCGGCTCGACAGTCATGAGATCTCGCCGCTCGCGCACCTTCACATTAATCAGCACCTGGGGATAGCGTTGCACGATTTTCTTCAATTCAGACAACGGACGTTGCCGTTGCACCATAATGGAGAGCATTGAGAGAAACGTGATCGTACCATCTCCGGTGGTGTTGGCGTCAAGAAACACCACATGCCCGGACTGCTCACCCCCAAGGTTGTATCCATTGCGCAGCATCTCTTCGACCACGTACCGGTCGCCCACCGCTGTCCGCACCAAACGCGCCTCCATGCGCCGCAGCGCCACTTCGAGCCCCAAGTTGCTCATCACTGTGGCCACTACGGTCTGCTGTTGCAGCGTTCCATGGCGTAACATCTCCTCGGCGGCAATCGCCATGATCGTATCGCCGTCGACAATTTCTCCGGTTTCGTCCACGAGAATAGCGCGATCTGCATCGCCGTCGAGCGCCACGCCAAACTGCGCGCCGTGTTCCCGCACTAAGCGCTGCACGTGCTGCGGATACAGTGCGCCGCAGTTGAGATTAATGTTTTCACCATTCGGCTCAATGCCGACGGCAATGACGTCAGCGCCCAGCTCTCGCAGCACTTCGGGCGCGACTTTGTACGCCGCGCCGTTGGCGCAGTCCACGACGACCTTTATCCCATCCAGGGTCAGCTGACGCGGGAAGTTGGTTTTGACGAAGACGTTATACCGTCCCTCGGCGTCATCCACGCGAAAGGCTTTGCCAATCGCCGTCGCGGTCGGACGCAGATGATCAATTTTGCGATCAACCACGAGCGCTTCAATTTCATCTTCCATCTCATCGGGCAACTTGAAACCGTCGCGGGAAAACACCTTTATTCCGTTATCCTGAAACGGATTATGAGAAGCGGAGATCACCACTCCGGCGTCCGCGCGCAAATTGCGTGTGAGAAAGGCGATGCCTGGGGTCGGAATCGGCCCGACGAGCAGCACGTCCACACCCATAGAGCAGATTCCCGAGGCGAGTGCGGTCTCCAGCATATAGCCGGAGAGTCGGGTGTCTTTGCCGATCAAAATCTTATGCTGCCCTGGTCGGTCCCGAAACACGTACGCCAGCGCCCGCCCGACGCGCAAAGCCGTCTCCGATGTCATCGGCTCGATGTTCGCCACACCACGGATGCCATCCGTGCCAAACAACCGTTCTCGTGCGGTTCCGTTTCCAACCATCTTTACACTCCAGATTTTTTCTTCTTCTCCGGCGGCGGCGCACTGGGGGATTTCTTTTCGCTCTCCGAGAGAAGATTCAGTTCCACCTCATTGGGATCCTGCGCCACGATTTCCACCTCCGGTGGCAATAACACCGACACCGGCAAGGTCACGGTCCCAGGTCCTTGCCCGCTGGCATCGACGAAGACTTCTCCATTCGCCAAACTCATTTTATCAACGACACGTTGGGGCCCGCGCACCACCACATCCGCCAGTGGTGGAGCTGGGACTACCCGATACTCCGTGTTTTTGACGGTAATGCGGATGCGCCGGAATTCTCGGGTCGTCAGGACTTCTTGGACATCGATCCGGGCTCGCACACGTTCTACATTATATGATATCAGATCGCCCTCTGGTCCAAGCAATTGCAGCTCACGAGTCACAGGTTGCGTAAGCCGACTCAGATCGACTGTTTCAGTGGCGATCGCTTGGAGTTTCTCCACCTGTGGCGCCGGCCCGGACACTTCGACCGTGGCAGGCGCCACTTCTACCTCGCCTGCCGTATAGCCGAAGGGCGGTTTTCCGATCATGTCAACCCGCACGGGGACAACCCGCTTGGTCATGCGAGCAATATCGAGTGTGATAACCGAGGGTGTAACACGCAGCAGTTTGACGCCGCGCGGCAAATTAAGCAGTTCAGTCGTGATGCGAAAGGAGGAGGGTCCAGGACGCACGGCGGTCAGATCCAGTAAGATTTTCTTGGAGCTGAGCCGTCCGAGCAGCGTGCGCGGTCCGCTCACGCGGACATCAACGAAGTCTACGCGTTGTCCCACAACGACGAATTGCGCAGGCAGATTGCGCAATTCAACCGGCAACAACATAGTTTGCTCGGTATCACGCTCTCCCGCATTCACAAGCAACCATAAGCCGCAAGCAAACGCCAAAGAGAAAAGCTTCAGCGTGCCATTGTGAGAAATCCAGCTACTCAGCTTTCGCCGTCGCATATGTGAATAAGGGCTTCAACGCGCCAAGCAACGCCTCGGCGGTCATATTCGGAGTAATGCGCCCCTCGCGCACCAGGGCGATTGAGCCTTCTTCCTCTGACACAACAATGATCACCGCATCGGTTTCCTCGCTCAAGCCTAGAGCGGCGCGATGCCGCGTCCCCAAGTTTTTACTGACGTTAGGCTCAAGCGTCAGCGGCAGAAAACAGCCCGCCGCCACCAGACGGCCTTCTTGAATCACCACAGCGCCGTCATGGACGGGAGAGGGAGGAGCAAAAATGCTGCAGAGTAATTCCTTACTCACTCGTCCATCGATCTGAACGCCTCCTTCTACATATTCATTTAATCCGATTTCACGTTCGAGCACGATGAGGGCGCCGATCCGCCGTTGCGCAAGAAACACCGCAGCCTGGACCAACTCTTCCACGATCTCGCCATAGAGCGCGCGGTCGCGCACGCCAAAGAGCGAACCGCGGCCTACCTCGGTTAACGCTCGGCGGATATCGTTTTGAAACAAAACAACAATAACCAGAAGCACGGAACTGAGAAAATTATCGAGCACCCAGTTGAGGGTGTACAGCTCAAGCGCCTGCGACCCCAGGTAGGCTCCAAACACCACCACCAGCCCAATCAACATCTGCACCGCCCGCCTGCCGCGGATCAAATGGATGATCCAGTACACACCACAGGCAATAAGACCGATATCGAGGAGATCTTGCCAGCGAATTTGGGTAAAAAGGTCAGCCATATCGATGGCAAGCGCACCGTTTCACTCAGGGATGAAAAAGAAAACGACGCCAGGAAGAAAAAGCCGTCGCTCTATCTTCCCCTCCTCGCTCACTCAAACGAGAGGTTAGGCGGCAGGGAGATCGCTGACCTTCGGGGCAGAGGGCTCCCAAGATGATTCAGCGGTCGCAGCATGCTCCTGCACAGCTCCGTTGCCGTGGCTGAAGCTCTTGATAATTTCATCGATTTCCGGCGCATCCAGCACTTCTTTTTCGAGCAACACCTCGGCCATCTTGTGCAGAATAGCGATGTTTTCTTGCAGCAAGCGCTTCGAGCGCTCATACGCTTCGCCAATAATGCGACGGACTTCCGCGTCGATCTCGATAGCAGTTTTTTCCGAATAATCCTTAATCTGGGTGAAGTCGCGGCCAAGAAAGATTTGTTCCTCTTTCTTCCCAAACGTCATCGGACCCAGACGGTCACTCATCCCCCATTCACAGACCATCCGCCGCGCCAGTTCCGTGGCTTTTTCGATATCGTCGCCCGCGCCGGTCGTCATATGGCCAAGCACGAGCTCCTCAGCCACGCGGCCGCCAAACATGATAGCCAGGCGGTTAAGGATATATTCCCTTGACCAGGTATGCCGGTCATCCACCG
>DATLYA010000197.1:0-6468 GCA_035575235.1 Candidatus Methylomirabilota bacterium | reverse complement strand
CGCCCGCAAGCGGCGCAGATAGGCGCCCGCCTCCTCGGGCGAGCGCAGATCCGGCTCGCTGACGATTTCCAACAACGGCACCCCGGCGCGATTCAGGTCCACCAGACTCGCGTCACTGCGCGCATCATGGATGCTCTTTCCCGCATCCTCCTCCATATGGATGCGCGTCAACCGCACGCGTTTTTTCTCGCCATTGACCTCGATGTCGATCTGCCCCTGCCGGGCGAGAGGCAGCTCATACATGCTGATCTGATAGCCCTTGGGCAAATCGGGGTAGAAGTAATTCTTACGCGCCCACCGGCTGACGCGGCTGATCTCGCACTGGGTCGCCAGCGCCGTGCGCAGGGCGAACTCCACCACGCGGCGATTGAGGACGGGCAGCACGCCAGGCAAGCCGGTGCAGACCGGGCAAGTGTTATGGTTTGGCGCGACGCCAAATTGCGTGGAACAGCCGCAAAAGATTTTTGATTTTGTCAATAATTGAGCGTGCACCTCGAGGCCGATGACCGCTTCGTATGTCATACGTCGGCGTCCTCCAGTGGTGGTTTGCGGGTGCGCCACTCCGTCGCCTGTTCATAGGCGTAGGCGGCTTGCAGCAGCGTCTCTTCCTGGAAGGGCTGACCGATGAGTTGCAACCCGATCGGTAGTCCCTGGCGGTCGAACCCACAGGGGACGGAGAGCGCAGGCAGCCCGCTCAGATTGACAGCAATCGTCAGAATGTCTGAGAGATACATCGTGAGCGGGTCGGCGGTTTTTTCCCCCAGGCGGAAGGCTGTGGTCGGCGCCACCGGCGCGGCGATGACGTCACACTGGGTAAACGCCTGGAGGAAATCGCGTCGAATCAGCGTCCGCACTTTCTGGGCTTTCAGATAATAGGCGTCATAGTACCCGGCGGACAACACATACGTGCCCAGCAGGATGCGGCGCTTGACCTCACTGCCAAACCCCTCGGCGCGCGATTTTTGATAGGTGGCGTCAAGGCCTGCAGCGTGGGGCGTGCGATAGCCGTATTTTATGCCGTCGTAGCGGGCCAGATTAGAACTCGCCTCAGCGGTGGCGATGATGTAGTATGCGGCGATGGCGTACTCGGTGTGAGGGAGTGAAATGGGCGCTGGCTGAGCGCCCAGCGCGGTCAACTGCGAGAGCGCCTGGCGGACGGCGGCTTCCACCTCCGGCTGCATCCCCTCGACAAAATATTCTTTCGGGATGCCGATACGCAGTCCACGAACGCCTTGTGCAAGACGCGCTGTGTAGTCAGGCGCGGCCACGTTGACCGAGGTGGAGTCGCTGGGATCATGCGCCGCTAACGCCTGCAGCATGAGCGCACAGTCACGCACGTCTTTGGTGAGTGGTCCGACTTGGTCCAAGGACGAGGCATAGGCGACGACGCCGAAACGGCTGACACGGCCATAAGTAGGTTTGAGGCCCACCACGCCGCAGAACGCCGCCGGCAAACGAATCGAGCCGCCGGTGTCGGTGCCGAGCGACGCCAAAGCTTGATCGGCCGCCACGGCCGTAGCAGAACCGCCCGAGGAGCCGCCTGGCACGCGGGAGAGGTCCCAGGGATTGCGCGTGGGCGTAAAGGCGGAATTCTCGGTAGAGGAGCCCATGGCGAATTCATCGCAATTAGCCTTGCCGATGATGACCGCGCCGGCCTCGCGCAAGCGGCGGACGACCGTGGCGTCATAGGGAGGCACAAACTGGGCGAGGATTTTGGACCCGGCGGTGGAGCGGAGGCCTTTTGTCAAAATAACGTCTTTGATGGCGATGGGAATGCCACACAGCGGGGAAGGCGCAGCGCCGCGGGCGAGGAGCTGGTCGGCTGCCTCGGCTTGGCGCTGCGCGTCGGCGGCATTCACCGTCAGGTAGGAATGCAGATAAACGTCGGTGGCGTTGATGCGATCGAGCACAGACCGCGTCAGCTCGCGAGCGGACAATGACCGCTGCCGGAGCAGCGCCGCGGCCTCATGAATCGTTAAACGATACGGGATCATAGGGGCAAAGAGCTCAATTCGTTCGGAGCAGGCGCGCTAGTTACTCGATAATTTTCGGCGCCTTAAAAAAATCATCTTCCCGCGCTGGGGCGTTGGCCAACAGCGCAGCGGTGTCGGGGTGATTGGTGACAACATCATCCCGCAGGGGGCCTGGCACATCAATGGCGTGGGCCGTAGGTTCGATCGTAGTGGTGTCGAGGTCGTTCAGCTTCTCCATGTACAGGAGAATGCGGTCAAAGTGGTCGAGCAACTCGCGTTCTTCCGTCGGCGATAATTCCACACGGGCGAGCAGCGCGACCCGCTGCACGGTCTCTCTGGCGATGCGCATGCAATGACACGATCCTTGGTTCGTTGGAGGGTTAGTGTGGCATAGAGTAGTGGAAGATGCAACGGAATCCCGCCGGCGTGGGCTTGATCCTGGGCGCGGCCCTCGGTTACGCTGCCATTATGCGCCAGCGGGTGGAAAAGCGCGACCTTGGCCAACACGGAGAGCGTGCCGCAGAACGCTTCCTCAGCGCCCGCGGCTATACGATCGTGGCGCGGAACTATCGCTGCGCCTGGGGTGAAGTAGACCTCATCGTGCGGGACCGCGAGGCGCTGGTGTTTGTAGAAGTGCGGACGCACACCGGATCGACCTTCGGCGATCCGCTGGAGTCGGTGACGCGGCGCAAGCAGCGCCAGATCGCGAAAGCCGCCATGCATTATGTCATGCGGCATCACATTAAGAATGAGCCTCTGCGGTTTGATGTGATCGGGATTTGTTGGCAAGACGATGGGACGCCGCAGCTGTCGCATGTGAAAGGCGCGTTTGAACTGCCTGGGGCGCGTTGGTGAGGACTGTCCATGCTGGATATCAAACTCATTCGTGAACAGCCGGAATTTGTCAAAGCCGAATTGCAAAAAGTCGGGTTTGCCGGCCAGGAGATTGACGCCTTACTGGCGCTTGATAAACAACGGCGGGCGAAGATTCATGAAACGGAAAGTTTGCGCGCCCAGCGCGCTGCTCGGTCGCAAGCCATTCGCGTGATCACTGACCCGCAGGAGCGCGAGGCGGCGGTGACCGCCATGCGACAGGTGGGGAGCCGCATTGCTGAACTCGAACAGGAAGTGAACGCCCTGGAGGAGGCTTTTCAGCAGCGGTTGCTGGAGATTCCCAATTTGCCGCATCCTGATGCGCCGGTGGGACAGGATGAGCACGACAATGTGGTTGTCCGAACTGTTGGCGCGGCGCCGGGTTTCTCCTTCGTCCCTAAACCGCACTGGGAGTTAGGCGAGCAGCTCGGGATCATTGATTTTGCCCGCGGGGTAAAGATCTCCGGCTCGCGGTTCTATGTCTTGCGCGGCGCGGGAGCGCAGTTACAACGCGCCTTGATTAATTGGATGCTTGATCTCCACGTGCAACAGCATGGCTACACTGAAGTGTATCCGCCCGCCATGGTCAAACGCGAGTGTCTGGTAGGGACGGGCAACCTGCCGAAATTTGGCGATAACCTCTATCACGACGCCGAAGAAGACTTCTGGTTCGTGCCAACGGCGGAAGTGCCAGTGACGAATCTCTATCGCGACGAGATTTTCGAGCCCGGACAGCTGCCAGTCTACCACGTCGCGTACACGCCTTGTTTTCGGCGGGAGAAAATGTCGGCAGGGCGGGATGTGCGCGGCATTAAACGCGGGCATCAGTTCGATAAGGTAGAAATGGTGAAATTCGTAGAGCCATCGACCTCTGACGAGGAATTGCAGAAACTGCTGGATAACGCCGAGGACGTCTGCCGTCAATTAGAAATTCCTTACCGTATTGTGCAGATGTGTACGGGGGATCTCAGTTTTGTGGCGGCGATGAAGTACGACGTAGAGTTGTGGGCGCCCGGGTGTCAGGAATGGCTGGAAGTGAGTTCCTGCTCCAATTTTCGCGATTTTCAAGCGCGGCGCGCGCGGATTCGCTATCGTCCGGCGCCTGGGGCGCGGCCTGAGTTCGTGCATACGCTCAACGGTTCCGGCTTGGCGTTGCCGCGTGTTGTCATTGCGGTACTAGAGAACTACCAACAGGAAGACGGTAGTGTCGTGATCCCGCCAGTGTTGCGTCCGTATATGGGCGGTCTAGAGCTCATGGCAAGCCGAAATGGCAACCACGAAAGGCGAAAGCAAGGGTAGGGGTGGGCACACCGCCTGCCGCAGCGCCGAAAACACTTGCGCTCCTCTATGAACACCCCTAATCAGCGACCGCGTATGGCGGTAGTAATGGCCGCCATAGTGATGACCATGCGCAGTGCGGTGGGGATCGCCTATGAAGTCATAGAGGTCGCAAATGGCGGAAGCATTCAGGGGGAAGTAACGCTAGGTGGGACGCCGCCGCCGCCGAAAGACGTCGAGATCACGAAGGACCAAGACGTCTGCGGCAAGACAGCGAAGCGAGACGAATCCCTGGTGGTAGGGGAGAATGGCGGACTCCAGAATGTTGTCGTGTCGATTGTCAACATGCAAAAAGGAAAAAGTTTTTCTGCAATCGCGCCCGTGCTAGATCAACGGGAATGCCGTTACGATCCCCACATTGTCCTGGTCCCGGTAGACGTCCCGCTGCGGATTTTGAACCCTGACGGCATTCTCCATAGTGTCCATACACGGAGTGAAAAAAATCCGCCGGTTAATAAAGCGCAGTCAAAGTTCAAAAAAGAAATGCTTGAAAGTTTTGCTGCGCCGGAAATTATTGCTGTTACGTGTGATGCGCATCCTTGGATGCGTGGATGGATTATTGTTCAAGAGCATCCCTACATGACGGTGACGGATACGGTTGGGAAATTTCGCCTCGATCTCATTCCCCCGGGAGAGTATCGCTTAAGGTTCTGGCATGAGACCTTGGGGATGTTGGAGAGGACGGTGACGGTCTTGTCTGGGGTTGCTGTGGTAGTGTCTATTCGGTGGGAGCAGTAACGTAGCCGTACCATTACAATATATTGACTATAGTCTGAAAAATTTGTCCCAATTAAATTTCTAACTTTTTTTCAGCGCTAAAACTGAAGTGAAGAAATTTGTCTCTCTAAAGGTAGAAGTTGGAAAGATTATTTTTGACTATAGTCAAACAATTTTAAAATAATACCAACTCCGCAGGAAGGTCCAGAAACAATTTTTCATAATATATATTATCAGACATATAATTTCTTATTTTTCCCTTCCCTTTCCTTGTTTACTTTCCTAGTTGTTGTCGGATGACTTCAGCAAATGGCGTAGTAGGATAAGAACCGAGAACCTTCTCTCGCGCCGCAAGCGCCGCAGTCTTATCTCCTGTAGCCTCACAGACGCGGGCTACACTAAGCAACGCTTCTGCCGTAAACGGACCATCAAGCAACGATGCGCTCTCATAGGCTTTCCTTGCCGCTTGGAGATCCTGTTGCCGTTCAGCAGCTTGGCCTTGCGCCAAGAACAGGCTTTGCGCGAGATAGGCAGCGTCCTCAGCCGCTGCCGGACTTGTCACGAGTGTCTGGCGAGCTTCCTCTCCCCTACCACTCCGTTGGTACGCCTCGCTCAGGTAGAATCGAGTAAGCCGCGCTTCGTCTCCTGTGGTGAAACGCGCCTTTGCTCTCTCAAGCGCTGAAAGCGCTTCCTCAAGTTTTCCAGCCTGTAACGCAGCAATCCCCACCCGTAAGTCTTCGCGGCCTGCGGCAATTTGACTGCGATGGAAAAGCACTACCAACAGTACCACCGCCGCGACGGCGGCCAGCACCCCGCCCCCAGCCAGCAGACGGGCCTTGTTTGCCTCTAACCAGTGACGGTGTTCATCATCCAGCGCCAGGGGAAGTGAAGATCCACGTCGATGCGTAGCAGATTGAGTGCGCGAGAACGAATGCGACCTTGCCATAAGTCGAGCAATGTAAAGAGCGCCCGGCAGGAAGTCAAAAAGAACAGCTACATTTTATATTTAAAATCTTCGGGCGACATTTTTTCCAGAATTTCCGCCCACTTGTCACGTGAGACATTAGACAGATTTTGCTCTTGCGCTTCTTCGTTCTGCTGTAAAATACTGGAGGTTTCAAGCACTTTCTTCGCCACAAAAATAGGACTGCGCGTGCGCAGCGCCAACGAGATAGCATCGCTCGGCCGTGAATCAATAGCCATCTTTTTCTCACCGGCGCGGATGTGAATCACGGCATAATAGGTATTATCCCGCAGATCAGTCACTTCTACAGAGTCAACCACTCCACCCAAATCAGTAATCATTTGCCGGAGCAGATCATGCGTCATGGGTCGAGCCATTTTAATGCCTTCCAGCTCCGTCGCCATCGCCGTGGCTTCCATCAGTCCAATCCAAATGGGAAGCGTGAGCTTATTCTCGGCGTCTTTGAGGATAACGATCGGCGTCTTTGTCACTGGATCAAGGGTGAGTCCGCCGACCCTCATCTCGATAAAACCCTCTTGGTCCATTGTGCCTCCCTTAAGTTATGGGGATTGTACCACCCACGGGAACGGAGTCAATCCAAAA
>DATLYA010000196.1:0-19464 GCA_035575235.1 Candidatus Methylomirabilota bacterium | reverse complement strand
GGGTTTGCGCCACTCAACAAGCACACGGCGCATTTTGATCTTCTCGTTTCGAACCCGCCGTATATCTCTCATCGAGACCTGCCCGCGCTGCAGCCGGAGGTGCGCGATTGGGAACCTTGCGAAGCGCTGGCCGGTGGAGATGATGGGCTAGATTTTTACCGCTGGCTGATAGAGGAAAGTCCCTCTTATCTGCGCTCCGGCGGCGTCCTGGTGATGGAACTTGGGGCTGGGCAGTCCGCCGAGGTTCTGCGCCTGATTCGCGCCCAGCGCAACTATATCGAGAGTGCAAGTGTGCGAGATTACGCCGGACACGAGCGCGTCGCCGTTGCGTATAGACTGTAATTTGACATAAGCTAATGTAGACTGTGCGCATGCTGAGAAAGAGCATCGCAGCACGGCCGGATGCAGGCAGATTGGGGAGGAGGACAACACGCAATGGATACGATTGTGGTGCGGGGAGGAACGCCGCTGCGAGGCGAGATCGCGGTAAGCGGCGCAAAGAATGCGGCGTTGCCGCTTTTGTTTGCTACATTACTCACTGAAGAAGAATGTCGTCTCAGTCGCATGCCGCAACTGGTGGACATCTACACCACTCTGCGGTTACTGCGCGACCTCGGTGCTCAGTACGAGTGGTTGAATGAGCAGGAGGTCCTGTTATCAACACGTCCCGTGCAGTGCTGTGAAGCGCCGTACGAGCTGGTGAAAACCATGCGGGCTTCGTTCCTCGCCCTGGGACCGTTGTTAGCGCGCTTCGGCAAAGCACGCGTCTCGACGCCTGGCGGCTGCGCCATCGGCGCACGGCCAGTCAATATTCATCTCGATGGGCTGCAGCGACTTGGCGCCGCCATTCGTCTGCATCAAGGGTACGTCGAAGCAGAAGCAAAAAAACTCCGTGGCGCTTATGTGCCGTTGGATTTTCCCTCCGTCGGCGCCACGGAAAACCTGATGATGGCGGCGACGCTGGCGGAAGGAACGACAATTATTGATAATGCCGCTCGCGAACCAGAGGTTGTGGATCTCGCGCTTTTCCTTAACGCTATGGGTGCGCGGATTCAGGGCGCAGGCGCCGGCACGATTACGATCGAAGGAGTTGCGGCTTTGCACGGCGCTGCCCACACGGTCATTCCCGATCGTGTCGAGGCAGGAACGTTTCTGACGGCGGGCGCTATCACGTCAGGCGATGTCTTTGTGCGCGGCGCGCGGGCCGACCATCTGGAAGCGCTGCTTGACGCGTTCACCGCAGCGGGGATCAGTTTTACTGTTCACGCCGATGGCATTCGTGTCGTCGGCAACGGGCGTCCGTCCGGACTGCACATCACCACCCTTCCCTACCCCGGCTTTCCAACGGATCTCCAGGCGCAGATGATGGCGCTCCTGTCATTGGGCGACGGGCGCAGCATGATTACCGAGACGATTTTTGAGAACCGTTTCATGCACGCGCAAGAGTTAGTCCGCCTTGGCGCCGACATCCATGTCCATGGAAACAATGCCGTGATTAACGGAGTCGCCTACTTAAGCGGCGCGCCAGTGATGGCGACGGATCTACGCGCCAGTGTCTCCCTGGTGCTCGCAGGATTGGCGGCGCAAGGCGTTACCGAAGTGTCCCGTGTCTACCATCTGGACCGCGGCTATGAACGTATTGAAGAGAAACTGTCTCGCATCGGCGCGGATATTCACAGAGTAAAAAGTGACAAGTAAAGAGTAAGGAATGGAAACAAAAACCCCAAGGCCTCAGGTCGTCGCACTGCTCAGCACGACAAAACCGGCCTGCTGCCGACGGTTGCAGAAACTCCTCTCACGTGGAGAGAACGCCAGCGAACGGATTGAAAAAAGCGTCCGTGACATTATCGCCAACGTGAGACGGCGCGGGGACCATGCGGTGTGTGCATACACACGGACATTTGATTCCGTGCGCGTTACCCCAGCCACTTTAGCCGTGTCCGCGGACGAGATGCGGGAAGCTTTGACGCGACTCCCTGCGGCAGCACGTCGCGCCCTGCAGACCGCGGCGCAACGCATCACCGCATTTCACCGCAGGCAACGTGAGGCGAGCTGGTCGTACCGCGATGCGCTTGGCGTCTTCCTCGGGCAACGTGTTGTCCCATTACCACGGGTCGGCGTCTATGTCCCGGGCGGAAAAGCCGCCTATCCCTCTTCTGTGCTCATGAACGTGATTCCCGCCAAAGTTGCCGGCGTCAAGGAAATCCTCGTTGTTTCCCCGCCATCACCTCAGGGATATCATCCGGCAATCTTAGCGGCGGCTCATCTCGCGGGAGCAACGGCCTTCTTTCGCGTGGGCGGCGCGCAGGCGGTCGCCGCGTTAGCGTATGGCACAAAGACCATTCCGCGGGTCGATAAAATCGTCGGCCCCGGCAACGTGTATGTCGCCACCGCCAAGCGGCTGGTGTTTGGTCAGGTCGACATTGATATGATTGCCGGACCCAGTGAAGTGCTGGTCATCGCCGATGACAGCGCCTCTCCTCATGAGGTCGCCGCCGATATGCTGTCGCAAGCAGAACACGATGAGCTGGCGGCGCCACTGTGCGTGACGACCTCGGCGCCGCTCGCACAGGCCATCGTAGAGGCGATCGCCGAGCAGCTTGCCCGGCTCAAACGCAGTACGATTGCCGCCGCCGCCATGCGCCGCCACGGAGCGGTCATCCTTGCCCGCGACCGGCAGGAAGTCATCGAGCTTGCCAATGCCATTGCGCCCGAGCATCTTGAACTGGCGGTAAAAAATCCTCGCGCCTGGCTGCCCGATCTGCATCATGCCGGGGCGATTTTTCTCGGACATCTCTCTACCGAGCCGTTCGGCGATTATATAGCGGGACCAAACCACGTCCTGCCCACCGGCGGCACGGCGCGCTTTTCCTCGCCGCTCGGCGTGTATGATTTTCTCAAGCGCACCAATATTATTGAAGCATCGCCCCGTGCGCTGGCCACGTTGGGTCCGCACATCGTGCGCCTGGCGGAAATGGAGGGGCTTGAGGCGCACGCGCGCGCGGTGCAGTATCGTCTTACCGGAGGCAAGCATGCGTAAAGCAGACCTGCACCGCAAGACGAACGAAACGGATATCCACATCAATTTGAACCTTGACGGCGAAGGGCAGTATCAGGTCGCTACCGGCGTACCGTTTCTCAACCATATGCTGGAACTCTTCGCACGGCATGGGTTCTTCGACCTCACGGTTCATGCCACGGGCGACGTCGAGATCGACGATCACCATACTGTTGAAGATGTTGGGTTAGCGCTAGGACAGGCGTTTCGTGAAGCCCTGGGAGACAAGCACGGCATCCGTCGCTTTGGCCATGCCGTCGTGCCGCTCGATGAGGCGCTGGTGTCCTGCGTGGTGGATCTGAGCGGGCGACCGTTTCTTGCCTACAATCTCCAGCTCAAACAGGAAAAAGTCGGCAATTTTTCTACCGAATTAATTCACGATTTCTTTCTCGCGTTCTCTAACCAACTCGCCATGAATCTGCATCTCAATATGACGCAGGGACGCAACCCGCATCACATCATCGAGGCCGGGTTTAAGGCGTTTGCCCGCGCCATGAGCGACGCCGTCCAATATGACCCGCGGGTGAAGGGCGTTCTGTCTACAAAAGGGACACTATAAGCAATCGGCGCGGCTTTCATGGCGAACTTCGATGTGTTCCTCCCCAAATTCGTCGCCATATTTCTCTTGCCGCCGCTGAACGTGGTTGCGTTAGGCGTGTGCGGCGCGTCTTTGCGCAAACGCCGTCCGCGTCTCGGCGGCGTCTTGCTGATCACTGCCGGTCTGTTGTTCTACGTTCTCAGCGCCCCTATCATCGTCCGAACGGTGCGAAGCCATTTTGAGACCATTCCTCCGCTTGACCCAACCGTGGCTCCACCGCCAGCCGAGGCGATCGTGCTCCTGGCCGGCGGTCTCTACCACAAAGCGCCGGAATATGGAGTTGACACTGTTGACGGATATGTGCTCGAGCGGTTGCGCTACGCGGCGCGTTTATATCGCTTAACCGGTAAACCAATACTGGTGACAGGGGGAAGCTGGCGTAAGGGCATGCGTCCGGAGTCGCACGCAATGAAAGAAGCGCTTGAACAAGACTTCCGCGTGCCCGTGCAGTGGGTGGAAGATCGCTCGCGCACCACCTTTGAGAACGCTCAGCTGAGCGCCCCGATCTTGCAGCAGCAGGGCATTCATACGATTTATCTGGTCACCCATGCGCTGCATATGGAGCGCGCGCGCGCAACCTTTGAAAAACTCGGGTTTCATGTCATTCCAGCGCCCACCATGTATACAACCTGGGAGAAGACCACTGTGTTTGACTTTCTCCCGCAAAGCTCGACGTTGGCGATGAGCAGCGCTGTGCTGTATGAATGGCTCGGGCGAAGATGGTATGCGTGGAAGTAGGAATTACGCGACAAGACCTTATCGATTGCCGGAGGGTCATCCTGTCATTGCGAGCGCAGCGAAGCAGTCGTCGCCCGCACCCAGAGATTGCTTCGTCGCCTGCGGCTCCTCGCAATGACACGCCCCTGAGCCTCGTCCAGAGGTGTTGTCTCACTGTCTTACGCAACACGAGACGGACAAGAACTGGCAATACGCGTATAAGCCCTTCCCCTTGCTTAATCTCCATCAAAGGGGAAGAAAAAGGACTACACGTTCGCAAAATGCGGCATGACCTCTTCCATCAACAGGCGTTGGGAGTTCGCCCAGCCCTCGTTATTCTCTAACTGATCAAACGTCAGCACGAGCAGACAGCCAAACCCGCCAGTTTCCTCGTACATCCGTCCCAGTTTTTCCACCACTGTCCTGGGGGAACCCACCAGCCAGCTATAGTCAGCCAGATACTCGACTGTCACGTCAGAATCCGGCACTTCCGGATGATGCTTGAAAAGATTGACCATGCCAAAGGACTTAAAGAGCGGCATCAGGTATTCCCGGTAGACGCGTCCAATCATCCCGTTAATGGCTTTCTCGCGCGCTTCCTTGTCCGTTTCTGCGATGTAGACTTCGCGAGACACCCGCCAGTCCTTGCGGTTGGGCGCTTTGCCGACTTTCTCGGCGCCGTCGACCACGGCCTGCCAGTGCGTATTCAGGTACCCGTTGCTCAACGCTACGCTGAGCGGCATGAACCCGCGTTCACCAGCGAATTTCAACGTATCTGACCGCGGCGTCAGGCCGGCGATGCCGATGGGCGGATGCGGCTTCTGGAAAGGACGAATGTGATATTTGAGCGTGTCGAGCATCGTATCGATGCGATTCACTGTCCAATACTGGCCCTTGTATTCGAACGGCTCGGTGCTGTCCCACAATTTGAGGATGATGTCGAGCGCTTCGAGCGTCATCTTGCGATTCTCGCCGCCTGCGCCATCGACATTAAAGAGCTTCCAGTCGCTCGGGAGTCCGCTGGTGCCAACGCCGAACATAAACCGCCCCTGCGCCATATGATCCAGAAACGCGACCCGGTGCGCCAGTTCGGCAGGATGATGATACGGCAGCAGATGCGCCCCGGGGCACAGTTTGATGTTTTTCGTCCGCAGAAGCGCCTGCGCAATCAACAGATCGGGAGCCGGGTTAGGCTCCCACGGCGCGGTGAAGTGCTCGCCAATCCACGCTTCATGGAAGCCCAACTTGTCACAGAGTTCGAGATGATCAAGATCCCACCTATGCCCGGCATAGAAATCCCGCTCCGGCGGATGCGAGGGCATCATAAAAACTCCAGCTTTCATATCTTCTCCTTCTTGAGTGGCCTTGCGTTAAGGCAACGGATGTCCTCCCGCTCGGGTCGCAGGCGCATCCCCAACCGTGTTCTTGTACCATCCCTGCCACAATCGGGCAAGGAAATCAGAAGAGGGCCTTAACGCTCGTTGCGTAACAACACCTTGAGCGCGCCACGACGGCGGGCATGGCGCATGGCGGCGACGCCTTCAGCAAGCGGATAGACTTTGTCAATCAACGGCGACACGGTAATCTGTTTTTGCGCCAAGGCGTGCAACGCGGGGGAGAAAGGACCGCAACGGGAACCGATCACCGTCACTTCATGAATGACCAGCGGCGCTAAGGCGAGCGTGTGGCGTCGCGCCACAGTGCTCTTGAGGACGAGAATGCCTCGCGGACGCACGGTTTCCATTGCCACAGAAAGCCCGGCCGTAGAACCTGTCGCTTCCACCACCATATCAGCCTGATGTGTTTTCCAATCGGACAACAAGACAGTCCGCACGCCTAACTTTCGCACGATGCCGAGTTTGGCGTCGTGTTTGCCAATGAGCGTGACGCGTGCTCCGGTCGTGTGTAACACTTGCGCACACAGGAGACCTAATTTTCCATCGCCAAAGACGACGACCTCAGTCGCCGCGTGGACAGGCGCTTGTTCTACAATTTCAAAAACGGCAGCAAGCGGTTCGGTAAACACCGCCTCTTCGTCTGCGATTGAGTCTGGCACGAGATGAAGATTGGCTACCGGGATCGCCACGTACTGCGCAAAACTGCCGTCCGCATTGAGAATGCCCATGACGCGACGCGTCGGACAGTGACGTCCTAACCCTTGTTGGCACCTGGCGCAATTTCCGCAGGCAAAATTAATCTCTCCGACCACACGCTTACCAACTAGAGCGGGTGGACCTTCACTGACCGTTCCAACAAACTCGTGCCCAGGCACGCCCTGAAACCCCATGTAGCCTTGTAAAATCTGCACATCGGTTGAACAAATCCCGGCAACATGAACCTGCACTACGGCTGTCTTCTCAGCAATGCGAGGAACAGGATAGTTCCGCCGCACCTGCAGCCGGTTCCCATCCCAATAGAGCGCTTGCATAGTCATGGCTGTTCTCTCTCTCTCTTTTTCCACAGTCGGTCCGGATCGCTTTTTCGTAAGTCCCGTGTTTTATCAAAGGTTTTTTACGTAAGACTTGCACACCTGCACCATTTTAAGACTTGCACACCTGCACCATTTTATGCTCAAATAAGGGCACTTTTCATAGCCTGCATATGAGTAGCGCCAAAGATTCCGACCCGGTACCAATAGGCCCTTCCGCCTCTCCTGCGGTTCTCCGCTTTTTCCTCTCCCAATCATTTTCTTCCTGCTCTCTCATGTAAAGAACACGAGCGGGCTTTTATGTTCAGTATCCAAGCACAACTCATTTTGACCGTTGTTTTGCTCCTGGCGAATGCTTTCTTCGTCGCGGCTGAGTTCGCCATTGTGAAAGTGCGCGGCGCACGGATTGATGATCTCGCGCGGCGCGGCAGTCCATTGGCGAATGTGACGCAAAAAATTATTCACAATCTCGACGCCTCGCTTGCCGCCGCCCAACTCGGCGTGACGTTCGCCAGCCTGGGGTTGGGCTGGATCGGGGAACCTGCAGTCGCGCAAGTGCTGGAGCCTACGTTGTCTCTTGTAGGCCTGGGCTCTCCAGAGGCGGTCCATAGTATTTCTTTCGCCGTGGCGTTCGCCCTCATTACTGCCGTTCATATCATCGTTGGCGAACAGATGCCGAAGTTTTGGGGCATCCGCAAGTCGCAAGAGGTTGCGCTGTGGACCTCGTTGCCATTCTTGCTTTTCATCTGGTGCTTCTATCCCGCCTTATGGCTGCTCAACGCGTGCGCTAACGGTTTGTTACGTCTTTTTGGCGTTCACGATCTCAAGGTGAAAGATCTGGCGCATTCGGAAGAAGAACTCCGCTTGATTCTATCCGAGTCACAGCGGCATGGCGCGCTGTCCGCCGGGAAGGTCAATTTGCTGGAAAACGTGCTCGATATGGCCGGACGCACCGCCATGGAGATTATGTCTCCCCGGCCAGATGTTGACTATCTCTCGCTCAGCCGCCCGTGGAAAGAAAACCTGGACATTATCTATCGCACTGGCCATACTCGGTATCCCCTTTGTGAAACCGACATCGACCATGTCATCGGCATGGTCCACATCAAAGACATCTTCCTGCAACGCATCGAGATTAAGACGTCAGCCGATCTCTTGAAAATCAAGCGAGAGGTGTTGTTTATTCCTGAAAGTCGCCCTGTCGAAGCGTTGCAACAAGACTTCCAGCAACGGCGGTTGCATATGGCCGTGGTGATCGATGAATATGGCAGCACGGCGGGCATCGTGACCATGGAAGACGTGCTGGAAGAACTGGTCGGAGAAATTCAAGACGAATTCGATGCAGAACCGCCCAAGCTTGAACAAACCGCGGAAGGCGCCGTGGTCGATGGGCAAACGCCGCTCTCAGAGGTCACCGAGGCTTTAGGACTTGAAGAAGTTGAGGTGAAAGATACGCATACGATTGGCGGGTACGTGAACGCCCAACTCGGTCGTATCGGCCGCATTGGCGATACGGTGGAGCTCGATGGCCACATCGTCAAAGTGTTAGAGATGAACGGGCGCAGGATCATGCGCGTGCTGATTGCACCCATGCCGGTAGAGGAGTCGCCACCGCAAGCTGCGGTCTCGAACGGCTGATGCGTCAGAAGATTTCTCTATGTACAGATGCGTGGGCGCTCACAACGATCGCCCCTCCAACGAGCGCACGTAATGGCCAGCCGCTCGAGTCACAAGTTCAGCGCAAGAACTCCCGCCAAGTTGTTCGCATCATGCCGATTGCTTTCTGGATGTCACTGTGAGAGACGCCGTAGTGAGTCACAGCGCGAAAGCGTCCGCCGCCAATGTTGCCTATTTTTACCCCCTTGCGTGCGAGTAGTTGTGCGAACGAGGGGCCGTCAGGCGGTGGAGTCCTTGGACCAAAAATCACGATATTGGTCTGCACCGTCTCTAGATCGAGTTGCATCCCAGGAAGATCAGCAAGCCCTTCAGCCAGCATCCGCGCAGTCGCATGATCTTCAGCTAAGCGGTCGACCATGTCGGTCAGCGCCACAATTCCTGCAGCCGCAATAACGCCGGCCTGGCGCATCCCACCGCCGACCATTTTCCGGAGCCGCCGGGCGCGCGCGATGAACTCTTTGTTGCCGCATACCAGCGATCCCACCGGCGCGGCCAGTCCCTTCGAAAGACAGAACTGGACTGAATCAACCTGACGGGTAAAGTCCTTGACCGTGCAATGCAAAGCGATGGACGCATTAAAAATACGCGAACCGTCGAGATGGACAGGAATATTGGACTGATCAGCAATCACGCGTACAGCGCGAAAATATTCGGGCCGGAGGACAGTTCCTCCGCAACGGTTATGCGTATTCTCCAGGCAAATCACGCCGGGCGGTGCGTAGTGCAAGTCTGTCGCCGCCGGGCGGATCGCTTTTTCCAGCGCGCCGACGTCAAGCTCGCCGAACCGTCCGGTTGTTACGGGATGAAACACCACACCGCCCAATGCAGAGACCCCACCCGCCTCATAATTGAAGATATGAGAATTATCGCCAAGAATCGCCTCATCGCCGCGACGGCAATGCGCGAGCACCGACACCAGATTGCCCATCGTGCCGCTCACCACTAAAAGCGCGGCTTCTTTGCCAGTCATCTCAGCCGCCAGTTCTTCCAGACGATTCACAGTCGGATCTTCCCTCATCACGTCATCGCCCAATTCAGCACGATACATCGCCTCGCGCATTGCCGGGCTTGGCAGAGTTACGGTATCGCTACGAAGATCAATCATGCTCCCTCCAGGACAAGGCACAATGCAAAAGTAAAAATGAAAAAAGAACAACTAATGAAGGAAATTTTGCATTTTACATTTTGCATTTTTATGTTAATTTCTTCCGCGCAGCCGATCAGTTTCTCGGCGCTCGCGTTTGGTCGGTCGTCCAAACCCTGGCGGGCGGAATGGCGGCGGAGCAAAAAACGGTCGCTCCTCGCGCGGTGGCGGCGGCGGAGAATGGTCCTCGTATAACAAGCGCGCTGCGGATGCCGGCCCGCGACGTTCTGACAAGCCGATCACCGTGACTTCTTTCGGCCCGCTCGGATGCGTGAAAGAGACTGTATCGTTCACCCGCACCAGCTTATGCGGCTTGGCGGTATGGCCATTCACCTCAACCTTCCCGCCATCACAGGCTTCTGCCGCCAAGGACCGCGTCTTGTAAAAGCGTGCGGCCCACAGCCATTTGTCGATTCTGACAGCATCGTCGGTTGCTTGTTCGGTCATTCCTTTTTCTCCAGATTGATGCTGCAACGGCATCATGGTAGCGTCGCTTCGTCAAGACTGCAGTATACTCTCATTCCGCCCGAGAAGGAGGGATCTATGGACGCAAAAACCGGGGCGCGCGAGCGTTTCGATCGTGAGCAAGCCGCACTTCTTTCACTGAGCCATCGCATTCATGCTCATCCGGAACTTGGTTTTGAAGAAGAGCAATCGGCGAACTGGGTGGCCGACGCATTGGCGCAGGCGGGATTTGCCATTGAACAAGGCGTGTGCGACCTCCCAACGGCATTCATCGCTCGCGCAGGCTCTGGACCTCTGCACGTCGCCATCTGCGCTGAATATGACGCCCTCCCTGGAATTGGCCATGCCTGCGGGCATAACCTCATCGCCGCTATGGCGGTGGGCGCGGGCATCGCCGCTGCGAAAGTGGCGGATGAAGTTGGCTTAACTGTGAACGTGATCGGCACGCCGGCGGAGGAAGTTGGAGATGCCGGCGGAAAGATCTTGTTGCTCGAACGCGGGGCTTTCAAAGGCATCCATGCCGCTATGATGGCGCATCCAGCTCCCTTTGACGTCGTAGAAATGCCGATCATCGCCGCCTCCATGTTTGAAGTGCGCTACACCGGTAAAGAAGCGCATGCGTCCGCGTTTCCTGAATTGGGCGTTAACGCCGCCGACGCCTTGACGATCGCTCAAACAGCCATTGGTCTCCTGCGGCAACACATCCGGTCCACCGACCGTATTCATGGTATTGTCACAAAAGGTGGGGATGCGCCGAATATCGTTCCAGCGCACACGGCGGCGAAGTATATCGTGCGCGCCAAAACCATCCGTGACCTCGATGAGATTCGCGCCAAAGTCTTGCGCTGTTTTGAGGCCGGGGCGTTAGCCACAGGAGCGAAGCTGGATATTCTCGGCGGACAAAAGCCGTATGCTGAGATGCGCCATGATCCGGACATCGCCGCGGCGTACCGCCGCAACGCTGAAGCGCTGGGTCGGGTGTCTCGCATTCCCTCATCTTCATTCGACCGTGCAGCCGGATCAACCGATATGGGCAATGTCTCGTTGGCGATTCCCTCGATCCATCCGGCTATTGGTATTAACTCGTTGCCGGCGGTCAACCATCAACCTGAATTCACCGCGCACTGCGTGACTGAGGCGGCGGATAAAGCCGTGCTCGATGGCGGGCTTGCTATGGCCTGGACGGCGATTGATTTGGCGGCGGACGCCAGAGTGCGCGAGCGTTTGTTAGCGCGCAGTGCTTAAGCGGGAGGACTCACCTCAGAAGGAATAATTCTGTAGGCTGTCGAGGGTTGAGGGCAGACGGAAAGTCTGCCCCGACAATGCTTAAGAGAATTCCTCCAGCAATGTTGTTGCCTCTCGCAAGTCTTTCGTATCAAACCCCTCGGTAAACCAGAGGCGCGTCTCTACCTGCCACCGCCCAGCCGCACCCCTGATTACGCCTTGAGCCACGAGGTAGTCCACCAGCATGACCATGAAGAGAGGATTCCCGTCGCTGCTCTGATGCACAAGCTGCGCCACGCTTTGCCGGAGCAGTTCATCAATCGCCCCGGGACCAAACCGCCCTGCCAGATACTGGCTCACTTCCGCGATGGTTAAAAATCGCAGCGGCAACTCTGCGCATTATCCATGCCCTTGTAATTCCTGCTTGATCGCTTTGAGTGGATGGCCGCCGACCATCACATCCGCTGGTCGATAGGTCCCGACGACCAGGAGCCGGGCCGGCCCGCGCCGCCCCCGCCTCAAGCGGGTCAGATCCGGACGAACTGGGATCAAGTACCGATCCTTGTGGAAGCTGACGCGCAGCAGAGTTTTATCAATGTCCCGCTGTTGCTGCCGGTGGTGCCGGCAGGCTTCACTGGAGCGCTGCAGGTCGTGGTGACGCTCCCAGTTAATGCGGTGGAGAGCACGTTCTTCGCCAACCTCGGCTCCCCGTACTTCCACCCGGCTCTGGACACCCAGGTCGTCAGCGGCTTCGTGCAGGGCGCCCAAGCTTACGCGGCGCAAGGCCTCGGTGTAGCGATCTCGCCGGCGCTGGGTCCTGACCTCGAGCGCTACGTCACGAACCAGCTCCAACTGGTGGTGAGCAACGGGCGCAACGACCTGGTGACGAATTTGGGCGCGACGCCGCAGGTCTACAGCATCGCCCAGCTTCAGGCTGACGCGGCGATCTTCGGCGCCGTGCGAACCCTCGCCAACAGCCAAGCCTCGGCAGCGCCACCGGCAGCACCTACGTGGTTGGCGACCGCCTACCACGTCCTTGTCTCTTTTTTATCCTGGCTAGAGCCCACGGAGGCGCAGGCACTCACACCCGGGCGGGGAGGCGACTGCTCAGGTCAAGTTCTACCCGAACGCGCTTCGTGTGGCGCCGATGGCATTGTTTATCTCCCACCACCGATCCAGCCTCCCCCCGGTTGCGATCCCAACGAGGTAAAAGAGAGGCTGAAGGATGCAAGCGGTACGTTGAGTTTCCTGCTGAGTCCCCCTGACTGCAGGATTACCTCGGAGCAGTGTGCGGCTCTAAAGGATCTCGGATACACGGAAATTCACTTCTCGGATGGCAGCTCTATTTGCGCCGAAACAAACTGCGGGAAGACCTATACGACACCGAGCGGGAAGACGGTGACGACAAAGTGTAAAGTGCTTCCCGTCAATCCCAAGAAAGCGATTGACCCGAACGCTAAAGCTGGTTCTTTAGGAGTGAGCACGGCTCAGTTCCTCGTGGACAAGTCGCCGCTGAGCTACACGATCCACTTTGAGAATTTGGAGACCGCCACCGCTCCCGCACAGATAGTGACAATCACTGATCCGCTCGCGCTCCAAAACCTCGATCTCGATACCCTCAGCCTCGGTCCCATCACCCTCGGCCATCTCACGCTGCTGCCCGCGCCGGGGCTGAGTCAGTTCGCCGGCGGCATCGACCTGCGCCCGGCGCAAAATCTTATTGTTACGGTAAGCGCTAGCCTGGATAAAAGCACAGGCGTCCTCACCTGGCTGTTTTCCTCGATGAACCCGGATACGGGCCAGGTGACTGACGACCCGGACGCGGGCTTCCTGCCGCCCAACGTGAATCCGCCAGAAGGGGAAGGGAGCGTGGTGTTCACCGTGCAGCCCAAAGCCGGGCTGGCCACCGGTACGGCGATTTGCAATCAGGCAAGCATTGTCTTTGACGCCAACGCGCCAATCCCAACGCCGCAGTGGTGCAATAGCATTGATAGCACACCGCCCAGCAGCCAGGTGCTCTCCTTAGCGGCGAATCAGACCTCGACGAGCTTCACGGTCAACTGGACAGGAACAGACACGGGTTCAGACGTTGCGGATTACACCATCTTTGTCTCCGAAAACGGCGGCCCCTTCTCCCCTTTCCTCAGCAACACCACAGACACCTCGGCCACGTTTACGGGTCAAGTCGGCCACAGTGACGCCTTTTACAGTATTGCTCGTGATCTAGCGAGCAACGAAGAGGCTCCTCCCTCCGCGCCTGACGCCCAAACGCTCGTGGGAGGGCTCGACCAGTGCCCGGACGATCCCAATAAGACGGATCCGGGCGCGTGCGGGTGTGGCGTGCCGGACACGATGGCAGGCCAGGCCTGCACCACCGGGCAACCCGGGGTGTGCAGCGCCGGCATTATCGTGTGCTCGGCAGGCAGCTCGCGTTGCCAACGGAATGTTCAGCCCTCAGCCGAGGTCTGTGACGCCTTAGACAACAACTGTGATGGCGCAGTGGATGAAGGGAATCCCGGCGGCGGCGCGGCCTGCTCGACCGGGCGACCGGGCGTGTGCAGCGCCGGGATCCTAGTCTGCACCAACGGCGCCTTGGTCTGCCAGCAAACCACCCAGCCCGGCGCCGAGATTTGCGTGGATGGCCTGGATAACGATTGTGATGGAATCGTGGATAACGGCTGTCCTCCCCCGCCGCCCATAGATGCTTGCTTGCCCACGACCATCCTGGACACCTTCAACCGGGCAGATGGCGGCGTCGGTCCCAACTGGCGCGGGGCAACTACCCCCACGTTCTACCGTATCGCCAGCAATCGCCTGGATGTGCAGGCTGGCGGCCCACTCTACTGGAATCCCATCGCTTTCGGGACCAGTCAGGCGGCCTTCGTAACCCTGAGTACGATAGATTCCAAAGGTCCCTCCCAAGGGCTGCTGCTCAAGGTGCAGAGCGGTTCCGTGCCTGAGGCCGGCGCCATTGCCGTCGTCTATGACGCAGTCGCGAAAGCCGTACGGGTCTCGACGTTGCGCTTGGGCGCGCTGACGTGGACCTCGTATGGCAACACGGCGGTGGTGCTCAGCAACGGCGACAAGCTCGGCGCGTGCGCCAAGGCGAATGGCGAGGTGCGGGTGTATAAGAACGACACGCTGGTCAAGACGGTGACATTGAATGCCGCCGATCAGGGCTTTTTTAACGGCAAAGGCGGTAAGGTCGGGCTCTGGTCGCTGCTTGCTCCCCAGGCGTTCCTGGATGATTTTGGCGGAGCGACGATTGCGCCGTAAGGAATGCGGGAGGTGGGTTGCAATCCGCCCTCCACTTGCTCACCACAACTCGCGCACGGGCAACACGAATCCCGGCAGCACAGGATCGCCATTGACTATGGGTGGGTCATCTAGCACTTCTACTGGTTGGTCTGGGCGGTAGATGTAGACGCGTTTCTCCAACGGATCGATCAACCAGCCGAGTTGAGCGCCGTTCGCCAGATATTCCTGCATCTTCTCTTGCAGATCGGGCAGTCGATCCGTCGGTGAACGTAACTCGATGACAAAGTCCGGACAGATCGACCCAAAGCCTTCCCGCTCTTTTTTCGGCAGCGCTTCCCAGCGCTCACGTCTCATCCACGACGCATCGGGGGAGCGCTTGGCGCCATTTGGCAAGGTAAAGAGAGTGGAGGAATCGAACGCGATGCCTGTACCATCTTCCTCGGTCCACGTATCTAAGCGGCGAGCAATGCGAATATTACGCCAGCCGGATTCTAAGCTTGTCGGAGGCATAATCACCAACTCTCCTTGGGCGGTCAACTCGATGCGCAGATCAGGATTTTCTTGGCACAGGCGTATGAACTGCTCTTCAGTTAACTGAGTCTGTTGGACATGTAGCTTGAAGGGCAAACTATATTCTGGCGCGGCAACTGACTGAGACATAGGAGATCCTTTATTTGCTCTAAAGCCTAAATCCCCGCCTCTACTCTTGCAATAGTCCACACTCAGTGCGCCCCGCAAAACGCGCGCTTGCAGTAATGCTACGGCAAGTTCAACGGCGGCGGCGGTGGTGTGAAATGCAGGCCGCATGCGCGATAGGCGCTCTTAACCGCCGCCCAGTCCGGCTTTGGATCAAGCAAGGCGCGGCAGGCCTGTGCGTGACATGCTTCGGCGTGATAGCCGTAGTGCTGCGCTTTCTCCAGGCTCCAGGTAAAATCTTTCTGCGCTGTCTTTTCTTTTCCGGCTAAGAACGCCAGCTCCCCTACCCCCAAGCGGCAATAAATCAAACCACGATGATCCTTCGTGTCACGAAATAGCGCCTGCGCACGGCGAAATTCCGTTATGCTGCGCGAATACTCACCACGCATCTTGTGTACCGTCGCCATCGCCCACACGGTGTAGGCAAAGCTCGCCTTATCGCCGATGCGGGCGTAGAACTTTTCCGCTGTCGCAAAAAACTTCATCGCTACGTCATAGTCTTGCCGCATGCGCGCGGCGTTGCCTAAGCCGCAATAGGAGTAGGCGCGGCCGTAGACATCGCCTTCCTGCTCAAAAAGCGCATTCGCTTCTTGATAATAGCGTTGCGTATCGGCGAACCGCCCCATCAAGCGCGAGGCGCCGCCAAGCCCGCAGAGGGCATAGCCCTTCCCTGCCATGTCCTTATTTTGCTCAGCCAACACCAGTGCTTTATGAAAGTGCGCCACCGCTTTATGCAAGTCGCCGCAAAAACGGTAGGTGCTGCCGATTGCCCAGAGAATAAATCCTTCTCCCTGACGATCCTGAGCGTGACGGTACAAACGGCGAGCGTCATTAAGATACGGTAAGGCGCGCTCGGGGTTGCCTTGGGCGCGCAGGCTTAATCCGACGCCCGCGATGCTCTCAGCCAGTCCTTCCGCATCTTCAAGCGCGTGCGCAAGTTGCACGGCGCTGGTATACGCGCGCTGCGCCTGCGCGAATTTCCCCAGCATGCGCAGGCAATCTCCCATACCAATCAGCGTGTCGCGGCAACCGTCGGCGTCACCCTCGGCCTCGTAAGCGTCGCGGGCGCGTTGATAGTGCGCCAACGCCTCGGCGAAGCGGCTTTTTTGGCGCGCGTGCTCACCCTGGTGAAAAATTTTATCTGGATCTGCGTTTTTCATAAATGAAAAGGGCGAACACAAGGTTCGCCCCTACATCTTTCCCCTCCTCACCCTGTCCCTCTCCCCTGATGGGAGAGAGAGCCTATTAGCGTTACATTTTTCCCATCGCTTTCGCCAGCGTAACGCCCATCTCCGCCGGGCTCGTAATAATGTGCGCCCCGGCGTCGCGCAAGGCTCTAATTTTCTCCGCCGCCGTGCCGCTGCCGCCGGCGATGATGGCGCCGGCATGGCCCATGCGTTTCCCTTTCGGCGCAGTTTGCCCGCCAATAAATGCGGCGACGGGCTTTGTCACATTCGCTTTCATGAACGCCGCCGCCTCTTCTTCCGCGCTGCCGCCAATCTCACCGATCATCACGACGCCGTCGGTTTGCGGGTCATCTTGAAACATGCGCAAGACGTCCACGAAGCTCGTGCCATTCACGGGATCGCCGCCGATGCCCACACAGGTCGACTGACCGATGCCTAATTGCGTCAGTTGATGCACGGCTTCATAGGTCAATGTGCCGCTGCGGGAGACCACGCCGATATTGCCCGGCTTGTGAATATAACCGGGCATGATGCCGATTTTGCACTCACCAGGAGTGATCACACCAGGACAGTTGGGTCCGATGAGGCGAGAGGGCTTCCCCTGCATGTAGCGTTTGACCCTCACCATATCGAGCACCGGAATGCCTTCGGTAATACAAATGACTAAGGAGATGCCGGCGTCCACTGCTTCCATGATCGCATCCGCCGCGAACGGCGGCGGCACGTAGATGACCGAAGCGTTCGCGCCGGTCGCCTTCACCGCCTGTTCAACTGTGTCAAAGATGGGAATGCCTTCGAAATCCGTCCCGCCGCGCCCGGGCGTGACGCCCGCCACCATCTGCGTGCCGTATTCGCGGCACGCCCGTGTATGGAGTTGACCTGTCGCGCCAGTAATCCCTTGCGTCACGACTTTTGTATTTTTATTGACAAGAATGCTCACGGTCGCTCCTCAGAATGCATGCTCAGTGCTGAGTGCTGAGTAGGGAACAACGAGATCTTTTCTCAGGACTCCGGACTCATTGCTCAGCACTATTGCTTCACCGCTTCAACAACTTTCCTGGCTGCATCCGCTAAATCATTGGCGGGAATGATGTTCAAGCCGGATTCCGCCAAAATCTTCTTGCCCAGTTCTACATTCGTGCCTTCCAGCCGCACCACCAAGGGAACAGACAATTTCACCTGCTTCGCGGCCTCCACGACGCCAGTGGCCACCACGTCACAGCGCATGATGCCGCCGAAGATGTTGACCAATACGCCTTTGACATTGTTGTCAGACAAAATGAGCTTGAAGGCTTCCGTGACCTTCTCAGTCGTGGCGCCGCCGCCGACATCAAGAAAGTTGGCGGGCTCAGCGCCGTAATGCTTGATAATGTCCATCGTCGCCATCGCCAGCCCGGCGCCGTTGACCATACAGCCGATATTGCCATCCAGCGCAATGTAGCTGAGATCAAATTTCGACGCTTCGATTTCCTTCGGATTTTCCTCCGTAGGGTCGCGCATTTCCAGGATATCTTTATGCCGGAACAGCGCATTATCGTCGAAGCCCATTTTTGCATCTAAAGCGACGAGATCGCCAGACTTGGTCAGCACGAGCGGATTAATTTCCGCCATTGAGGCGTCGCTCTCCACAAATGCACGATAGAGCGCGCGCATAAACCCCACCGCTTTATTGACGGACTCCTTGGGCAACCCCAGGCCATACGCGAGCTTGCGGCCTTGAAAATCCTGGAACCCCACAGCAGGATCGATAGCTTCACGAAGAATTTTTTCCGGCGAACGCGCCGCCACTTCTTCGATTTCCACACCGCCTTCAGAGCTGACCATCATCGTCACGCGCGAGGTCGCTCGATCAATGACCATCCCGAGATAATACTCTTTGGCGATTTCGCACCCTTGCTCGACAAATACTTTCTGGACTTCTTTGCCTTCAGGCCCTGTCTGGTGCGTCACCAGTTTTTTGCCGAGCAGTGAAGCGGCTATCGCTTTCGCTTCTTGCGGTGTCTTCGCTAGCTTCACACCCCCAGCTTTGCCGCGGCCGCCAGCATGAATCTGCGCCTTCACCACACAGAGACCACCGCCCAGCTCCCTGGCCGCTGCTTCCGCTTCTTCAGGCGTGAAGGCCACTTTGCCGTTGAGCACCGCCACGCCGTATTTGCGCAGAATCTCTTTGGCCTGGTACTCGTGAATATTCATAATTCCCTCTTCTCCCCGTCTCTCCAGGGGCTTGACCTACTGAGGCCCAGTCATTTTTTCCGGCCGCACCCATTGATCGAACTGCTCAGCGGTCACATAACCAAGCGCGAGCGCCGCTTCTTTCAGCGTAGTGCCATCCTTATGGGCCTTCTTGGCGATCTGCGCCGCCTTATCATAGCCAATGTGGGGATTGAGTGCGGTCACAGTCATAAGCGACTCGTGAAGATGTTTCTCGATCACCGGCAGGTTCGGTTCAATGCCAACCGCACAGTGATCATTAAAGGCCCCACAAGCGTCAGCAATCAATTGCACTGACTCGAGTACATTGTGGATCATCACCGGTTTGAAGACGTTCAACTGGAAGTTGCCTTGCGAGCCGGCGAACGCCACCGCAGTATCATTGCCGAACACCTGCACGGCGACCATCGTCATCGCTTCCGATTGGGTGGGATTCACTTTACCTGGCATGATGGAGGAGCCAGGCTCATTTTCCGGGATGAGAATTTCTCCAATACCAGCGCGAGGACCGCAGGCCAACCAACGCACATCGTTGGCCATCTTCATCAAGGCGCCCGCCAGAGTGCGGAGCGAAGCGCTCGCCGTCACCAAGGCGTCATGCGCCGAAAGTGCGGCGAACTTATTCGGCGCCGAGATGAACGGTTTGCCAGTTTCCGCCGCCATCTTGGCAGCGGCGAGATCGCCAAACCTCGGGTGAGCATTGAGCCCGGTGCCAACCGCTGTTCCTCCGATCGCCAGTTCACATAAGCCCGGGATCGTCCGTCGCACTCCCTCAAGCGCGGCGTCCAACTGCGCCACCCA
>DATLYA010000195.1:0-12449 GCA_035575235.1 Candidatus Methylomirabilota bacterium | reverse complement strand
CACTATGACAACGCCGCATGAAATCCATAGTCGTGAAAAGACGAACCACCCCCACGCAGCGCATGCCTGACCAAGAAGGTAAGTGACAGCGATACTGATGAGAAACGATTGCTGAAAAGAGAACGCCACGCTCGCGTATCTATAGGAAACTTTCGCTTCAGTCTTTAAGGACAACGATCCCGCGTTTCTGGTCCTGCTGCTCTCCTTCTTGCTCGACCCCTGTTTGAGCCTCTTCTGCGAAATACTGCCGAATTGCTTCCGCTATGGTGATCGTGATGCCAGAGACTTGGGTCAACTCTTCGATGGTAGCGGCACGTACCCGTTTCAGGCTGCCAAAATAACGCAACAGCGCCTTACGCCGCGAAGGACCAACACCGGGGATAGCGTCCAGCGGGGAACTCAATCGTTCCTTGGCGCGAAGTTGGCGATGATAGGTAATGGCGAAGCGATGCGCTTCATCACGTACGCGTTGCAGCAGGAACAGCGCCGTGGAATTTGCTTTTAAAATAATGGGATCTTTCCGGCCTGGAAGAAACACGCGTTCGGAGGAGTGCTCCACTTCTTCCACGAATGGATTACGCTCGGTGCGCATCTTCGCTAATCCAATGGCATCGACTTCGGTAATGCCGAGTTCGCGAAACACCTCGACGGCAACGCTGAGCTGACCTTTCCCGCCATCGACTATCAACAGGTCTGGCAAATCCTTTTCTGCTAACGCGCGTTGATATCGGCGGGTCAGCACTTCATACATCATGGCGAAGTCGTCGGCGCCCTCTACCGTTTTGATGCGAAAGCGGCGATAGCGGTTTTTGTCTGGCTCACCCTCGTCAAACACCACCATGGAACCGACCGCGAGATTGCCTTGAATGTTGGAAATATCAAAACATTCGATGCGTTTGGGCGCATTCCGCAAGTGCAATGCGCGCCGCAGCTGCTCCAGGGTTTTCTCCTTTTGGTCAGCGCCACGGCGTTTTTCCACAAAGCTCTGGCGTGCGTTCTCTTGCGCCATCTCGACGAGCCGCACCTTATCGCCTCGTTGTGGGCAGAGCACGGCGACCTTTTTACCCTTGCGTTCACTCAATAGTTCTTCCCGTGCGGCAGCGTCCTCTACTTCCACCGGGAGGAGAACTTCATTGGGAATAAACCGGTCACCTTGATAAAATTGCGTCAGTAGTTCCGCCAACACCTCTTCGTCGGGGAACTCGTTATCATCAAAGCTGTAATCAAGGTTCCCCACCAGCTTCCCTCCACGAACCAAGAGGACTTCAATTTCAACAAACCCGCCCTCTCGGTAGAGCCCGAAGATGTCTTGATCAGTGCCGAGTGGAGTGGCGACCTGTTGCCGTTCGCCGGTTTGTTCGATGGCGCGAATCTGATCTCGCAATCGGGCGGCTTCTTCAAAACGTAACGCTTCAGACGCCTCTCGCATTCGCGCCGTCAACTGAGCGATCAATTCACTATTCTTGCCTTCAAGGAGCAGGATCGCGCCCTTCAGTTGCCGCTGATAATCAGCTGGATCGACTGGCAAGGTGCATGGTCCCAGGCAGCGCTTGATTTGGTATTCAAGGCAAGGGCGAGCGCGATTGCGGAACACCGTGTCCGAGCACGTCCGGAGCGGAAACACCTTGCGGATAATCTCTAACGTTTCTTGTATGGCTGAGCTAGAGTGAAACGGTCCAAGATATTTACTGCCGTCCTTTACAACCTGGCGTGTGAGGAAGAGACGAGACCAGGGTTCTTGGGTTGTGATTTTGACGTGCCAGTAGGATTTATCATCCTTGAGGCGGATGTTATAGCGCGGCCAGTATTGTTTAATCAGCGTGTTTTCAAGCAGCAGCGCTTCCTTTTCGTTCTTGGTGATCAACACTTCGACATCAGCAAGTTGAGAAAGTAGAAAGGTAATTTGGACGCGGCCATCGCCGCCGCGCGCGTACTGACGGACTCGGGCGCGGAGATTTTTGGCTTTGCCGACATAGATGACTTCGCCGTCTTTATCTTTAAAAAGATAGACTCCTGGGCTCGTGGGCAGAAGCGCCAGTTTTGCGTCAAGCAAAGCAGCCTTCACCGATGTGTCTTGTGCCAGAGGATCCACAACGAAGCATGATATCAAGCACGCCGTCAGCGGCAATCCATTGCCAGAAAACGGGTGTGTGCTGAGACAGAAATGAACCGTCGATGCTTCTGCGCCAGGAAGAATTATGGCGATAGCTCAGATGTCCTTCTGGCTAGGCAATGCACGCCAGACCACAGCGATACGTTAAAAAAAGAGGAGCGCCTGCCGCTGAGAGAACGATCGTTAAGGCGGCAACTCCTCTCTCGCCAGACGTGCAGAGCGCGAAAAATGCGGTAAGCTGAAAGTATTCGTTAGCCCTTCTTCTCACTAAGCGACGCTTCAGGAGAGGACATTGCCCTAAGGCCCGATTCGCCTGATTCTCGGCTTCTGCGCGGCGCAGCTGCAGGCTGGTCTGGCGGTGTTATCGTAGTCAGCTTTGTGTGCTGCTGGAATCTGCCCACCGCCAAGAGAGAATCTGAAAGGCGCCACGAGCCAGGACAGACACAAGCCACACCGCAGAGGCGGTGTGTGTAGCGAAGGCGATATTCTTGTTGTGTCCACTCCTCCAGGGCACTACGGGGAAATCTTTGGATGCCGGAAAGCAATAACCCCTGTGTAGGTAGGGCTGAGGACATTCTAGACTTCTTATCTTGCCGACAAGGATTTTTCATCATCTTTCTCTTCCCTAAAAGGGGCAGCGTGCTTATCCTGAAATAGGAGGTACATTGATATGCCTGTTCCAATTTTCCCGTTGCTTGGTATGGGTGGGAATGTGACGCTCCTTGATCCACGAGTAGTCTTTACGCCGCTGACGTGTGGGTTGGTGGTGTTTTCCAGTCTCTGTGGGTTAGGAATCGCAGTCCTCTTGTCTCGGAGAGTGGAGGGACGTCCGCACCGCTCTGCGACATCCCACTTCCAGCCGCCCATACTGCCAAAAGCCGCTTGATCGCTTGTAGCACCTGCTGCCAGAAAGCGCCGCCTCGGTTCATAGCGCGGATCCTGGTAGTGGAGCGTGACCTGAGTTACAGAGGTGTCGGTGAGAGTGGTTTGTAAGCTATAGGAGTGGGTCGGCGAGACGGGAAAGACGACAACGATCCTCTGGCCGTGAGCGCGTGCAAACTGCCGCACACGATCGGTAGTGGCGCAAAGAAAATTATCGTGCACGGCGGTGAGCATGGCGGGTGTAGTAGGCAGGGTGGGTGTCACCAGCAGGAGACGCTTGCGCTGCTCCACAAACGGCTGCAGTAAGGCCGAGGCTATGCGATAGGGGGAGTTAACTTGGAGATTCGTCGAGCAGAGATTGGCATGCAGGTCAGCAAAGGGAAGCTGAAGGAGCACCTTTTCGTAAATGACGGATGCGGCGGGCGACGGGGCAGAGGCTGCCCCGCTCTTGGCAGACTCCTGGAAAAACTCAACCACGGGGGTGTTTGTCTGGAATGCTCAGCACCATTCATAGTGGACCATCGGGTGCGATGACGCAAAGAGTGAGAGTGTTGAATTTGAGGAAAGAGCGGGTCGCCCGGTTGTTGGACACTGGAGAGTAATCCTTTTACACTACCCGTTACGCTTCATCACTTAAGGAATGGGATGCAGAACTCCTGTACTGACCTAGCAGGCTTCACGCTTAAATCTGTAATGCTCTATGAGGAGGCGTCCCTGCTGGTCCTTCTTTGCTCCTGCTCGTGCCGCTGTCTCTTCTGTAGTGCGCATGCTTACTGGGCGAGGTAGGCCTCAGGCCGTACATTCCAGCGCGTCGGCGATTCACAGCCCAGGATCTCGTCAGCATTACCCGCACGAGCCTTTTGCGAGAGATCGATGGTGAAGGGCTCGATCCGTGCGCCTCTGCGCGTATCGTAGACGGTGCAGACCACTGGATATAAGAGACCTTTTTCACCCTGGCTGATGACGACCCCGAGGAACCCGCTCCGGAGTCGCACTAGCGTGCCTAGAGGGTAGATGCCGACGTGTGCGATAAATTGTTCCACCAGTTCTCTCTTGACATAGTGTGGACTCCACTCCAACAGCTTGCGCAACGCCTGAGTCGGCGGCATGGCCGTTTTGTAACACCGCTCCGAGGTGAGCGCGTCGTAGATATCGATCACGGCGGCAATTTGGCCGAACAGGCTAATCTGCTCTCCTTTTAATCCCTCTGGATAACCAGTCCCGTCTAACCGCTCGTGGTGATGGACAGGGACGCAGATCGCGTCTGCATTGATCCGCGTTTGCTGCAGAATACAGGCCCCCTGAGTGACGTGCTGCTTCATGACGGCGAATTCGTGCTCCGTCAGTGCGCCAGGCTTATTGAGGATGGCGCTTGGCACCTTGACCTTCCCAATGTCGTGCAGCAGACCGCCGATTCCAAGGTGTTTGATTTGCTGAGCCTCAAGCCCGAGGCGCGTTCCGAACGAGATACACAGGGCCGACACCGCCAGCGAATGCTGGTACGTATACTCGTCTTTATTTTTGATGCGCGCCAAACTAATCAAGGCGTCTTTGCTCGTAAGTACGGAATGCGTCATTTTGTCGACGAGGTCCTCGACCTGTTGCAGATCGATTTGCTTGCCAAGTTTGACATTGTCCATGAGCTGGCGCGTGGTGCGCTTGGCCTCGCCTAACAAGCGCGCCGCCTTGGTGAGTTCCTCTTTGCGCTGCATATGGGGATTTGTCGGCGCAGCAACCGCGGGCAGATTGTTGATCTCTGCTTGGAGTTCTTCGACGACTTCGGCTTGGGTCGGCGCCTCCTCGATATCCAGCCCGCGCTCGGTGTCGATGTACACCTCACGAATTTTGTAGCGGAGGATTTTGGCAATATCCGCTTCCGTTTTAATCTTGACGCGATTCGTTAAGAAGGGATGGTGCAGCCAGCCACAATTAAAGTCATGAACAAAGACACCGGGCTTGAGTTGGGCGACGGGAATTTTTTTGATCATAGCTGTATACGTGCTGACAGGCTTCTCTGAAGGGAATCGACCGCACCAAGGCGGACTTAAGCGGAAGGGGTAGTTTTGTCGTCCAACCTTACTACGCCAATGGGAAGCTGCAATAAATATCCAAGACTATCAGGAGTTCGGGAAGGCAGAAGAGACAGGCCGGAACTGAAGATACCAACCCTGGAGCACTCTCTCCAGATCACTATCCAGGACTTTGGCGCAAGGTTGCAACAGTAAATGCACTTCTTCATGGAAATGAGAGAAGGGAAACGAAAAAGCCTCTGCTTTTACAGAGGCTTAGCGCAAGCCACCCATCGGACTTGAACCGATGACCTGCTGATTACGAATCAGCTGCTCTACCGACTGAGCTAGGGTGGCGGAGGAGGAGTTATCTGGCAGGGATAAACGAGAGCATGGGCAATGTCAATTGCGCCGCCCAGGGAGTTGCGCCAGCAGGTCACGCGCCGCTTGGGCCGGGTCAGGCGCAGCGCTGATGGCGGAAATGACTGCAATCCCGTGCGCTCCAGCAGCGAGCACTTCGGGAATCTGTGCGCTTTTTATGCCGCCAATCGCGATCACTGGGACTGCGCTTTGAGTAACGGCTTGACTTAAGCGATCTACTCCTTGCGGTTCTCCATAGGCTGCTTTTGACGGTGTGAAGTAAACGGGGCCAAATACTATAAAATCCGCTCTAGCCGCCGCCTCGATTTCTGCTTGTGAATGAGTGGAGACCCCGAGCAATTTCCCTGACCCTATTAGTTGCCGGGCTATGGCTACGGGAAAAGACGTCTGTCCAAGGTGAACACCGTCAGCATCAACAGCAAGCGCAACGTCGATACGGTCGTTGATGAATAACCGCGCTTTGTAGTGAGCCGTGAGACGACGCAACTCCGCGGCAAGACGGTAAAGTTCACCGCCTTCCAGATCTTTTTCACGTACTTGCACAGCGCGCACGCCGCCATCCAGAGCGGCGTGGACGACATCGACAAGCGGTCGGCCGTTGGTCTGTTGACGATCGGTGACAAAGTAAAGACGGAAGTCGAGCAAAGGAAATCGTCACAAGGGTAAGGACGAGGTGAGCTCGCCCCTACAGAGAAAGGAATTCCATAGATTTTACTCAATCATCCCCGTCAAGGGACTCGACGCCGTGGCGTATAACTTCTTCGGCATCCGTCCCGCCAAAAAGGCTTTGCGCCCAGCCTCAACGCCGAGTTTCATCGCTTCAGCCATCAGAATCGGGTCTTTGGCGCCGGCAATTGCGGTGTTCATCAGTACAGCGTCGCAACCCATCTCCATCGCCACAGAAGCATCAGAGGCCGTGCCGACGCCGGCATCAACGATAACCGGCACCCGACTCTGTTCGAGAATGATGCGCAAATTGTATGGATTGCGAATGCCAAGCCCTGATCCGATCGGCGCCGCGAGCGGCATCACCGCCGCGCAGCCGAGATCTTCGAGCTTCTTGCAAGTGACCGGATCATCAAGCACGTACGGAAGGACAATAAACCCTTCTTTCACGAGAATTTGCGCAGCTTCTAGCGTAGCAGGAATGTCGGGAAAGAGCGTCTTCTCATCGCCGATAACTTCCAGCTTCACCAAATTGCCGATGCCCGCAGCACGGGCGAGACGACAGGTGCGTACGGCGTCCTCAGCCGTGTAACAACCCGCCGTATTCGGCAGGATGGTGTACTTTTTCGGGTCGATATAATCCAACAAATTCTCTTTGCCGGGATCAGTGATATTCACGCGCCGCACAGCAACTGTCACGATTTCCGCTCCTGAGGCTTCAATGGCGCGCTTGGTCTCATTGAAGTCTTTATATTTGCCTGTCCCAACGATGAGCCGAGAGTGATACTCTTTGCCTGCCAGTACGAATGGATCTTTCATATTGCCCTCGCCTTTTTTCATCCCCCACCGACGAAATGGACAATCTCAATCTCATCGCCTGCGTTCAGGCGACAATTGGCGTAGTCTTCGCGGGGAATGATATCCCGGTTCACTTCAACGGCGATGCGTTTTGTCCCAAGACCAAGCTCAGCCACCAAATCCGCCAGGGTCATGCCCTCTCGGCACTCTCGCCTATCTCCATTGAGTTTCACCGTCATCGCGCTCTACCATAGTACCCTGCGTTTACCTTTACAACCCTGGAGCCTTTTGGTATGTCCTCTTCTCCACCACATTGTTCATGAACATCGCCTCCATAGACGATTGACTAAGGAGTTCAGCATGTCAACCGTGAGCCGCGCGCTCATAAGCGTGAGCGATAAGCGCGGAGTTGTCGAGTTTGCCCGAGGCCTTGCGGCGCTCGGAGTCGAGATTCTTTCTACCGGCGGCACCGCTAAAGCCTTGCTCGACGCCGGTGTCCCGGTTGTTCCGGTCGAAGACTTCACCGGTTTTCCGGAGATGCTCGATGGCCGCGTGAAGACGCTTCATCCCAGGATCCATGCGGGTATTTTGCATCGCCGGAGCGATCCCGTCCATGTGCAAACTATGACCGCCCATGGGCTCAAACCGATTGACTTGGTGGTCGTGAACCTCTACCCCTTTGAGCAGACAATTGCAAAGCCAGGTTGCTCGTTCGCCGAGGCAGTTGAAAATATCGATATCGGTGGGCCTTCATTACTGCGAGCCGCGGCGAAGAATCATGCCGATGTCAGCGTGGTGGTTGATCCTGAAGATTATCCCGCGGTGTTGGACTCATTGCGAGCCCATGGCGCCTTGTCCGCCGAGCAGAAATTTGCGCTCGCGAAAAAAGCCTTTCAGCTCACCGCGCGGTACGATGCAGCAATTGCTGATTATCTTGGCAGTCTTGACGCCGAAAAACAGCGCCAGCCCTTTGGCGAAACTCTTCATTTGCAGTACGTCAAAGCCCAAGACCTCCGCTACGGCGAGAATCCGCATCAAAGCGGCGCATTTTACCGGCAGCGGGTTATCAGTGAGCCGTGCATCGCTAACGCGCGGCAACTGCAAGGGAAAGAATTGTCGTTCAATAATATTGTTGACGCCAACGCGGCGCTGGAGTTGTTGAAGGAGTTTGATGAGATTACGGCGGTCGCCATCAAACATACGAATCCTTGCGGTGTAGCCACTTCCTTTACTTCTCTGGCTGAGGCGTTCCGCAAGGCGCGTGCGTGTGATCCAGTCTCGATTTTCGGCGGCATTGTTGGATTGAATCGCACGGTCGATGCTGAGACAGCGCAAGAAATTCTTGACCTCTACAAGGAAGGATTCATCGAAATTCTGCTCGCGCCAGGATTTTCACAAGAAGCGCTTGACATGCTCGCCTCGTCGAAGCGGTTGCTCAATATTCGGCTGCTGGAGATTCCCGCGATCGCTCACCCGACGCCGTCGCCGTATGAAACGAAATACGTGGTTGGCGGTATGTTGTTGCAAGAGCGTGACTTTGGCAGGGTTCGAGTAGAAGACTGTCAAGTTGTGACGCGGCGGAAACCGACGCCGGAAGAATACCGCGCATTAGCGTTTGGCTGGCGAGTGTGTAAACATGTAAAGTCAAACGCCATTGTGCTGGCGAAAAGCGATCACGTGATTGGCGTTGGCGCTGGACAGATGAGCCGGGTGGATTCAGCAAAGATTGCGGTGTCGCGCGCGCGCGATCTTGGTCTTAGCACGCAGGGAACCGTGGTCGCCTCTGATGCGTTTTTCCCTTTCCGTGATGGACTTGATGTTGTCGCCAACGCCGGCGCGACTGCTGCGATTCAGCCCGGCGGCAGCCTGCGCGATAAAGAAGTGATTGCGGCGGCGGACGAACATGGAATGGCGATGGTTTTTACGGGGATGCGACATTTCAGGCATTAGTGCGTGGTGCGTGAAGCGTAGGGCGTATTTCGTGAGACGTATTTGCAGCTACGGTGTTTTCTGCAACACGTAACACGTTTCGTGCGCCACGTTTCACGACGTGTCCCCCAACGTTTATCGCGGAACTGAAGCATCATGAAAATCTTAGTCATCGGTGGCGGCGGCCGCGAGCATGCTTTGGTATGGAAAGTTCGTCAAAGTCCGCGTGTCACGCAGGTGTACTGTGCGCCGGGGAATGCGGGAATTGGCGAGCTGGCTGAACTCGCGTCGATTGCGCCGGATAATATCTCTGGCTTGCTGCAATTCGCTCAACAGAAGGCGATAGATCTGACGGTCGTCGGGCCAGAAGCGCCACTGACGCTTGGTCTCGTTGATGAATTTGAAAAGCATGGACTGCGCGTCTTTGGTCCAAATCGTCAAGCGGCGCAACTGGAAGGCAGCAAGGCGTTCGCGAAAGCATTGATGAAACAATACGGGGCGCCGACTGCTGCGTTTGCGACTTTTGCTGACCTGGAAAAAGCGCGGAGCTATGTGCTCACGCACGGCGCTCCAGTCGTGGTCAAAGCCGACGGCTTGGCGGCGGGAAAAGGCGTCTTTGTGTGCGCTACGGTGGAAGAGGCGCTCATGGCCATAGAGCAGATTATGCATGCGCGCGTGTTTGGCGACGCAGGCAATCAAGTCGTGATCGAAGAGTTTCTCGAAGGAGAAGAAGCCTCGTTCCTGGCTTTCACGGACGGGACCACCGTGCTGCCGCTCGCTTCTTCACAAGATCACAAACGGGTATTCGACCATGATCAAGGACCCAATACGGGCGGGATGGGAGCGTACTCGCCAGCGCCGGTTGTAACGCCACTGTTGGCGGACCGTATAGTCAATGAGGTCATGCTGCCAGTGGTGCAAGGGCTCAAGCAACGTGGGATTGTTTACAAAGGCATTATATATGCGGGGCTTATGATCCATGGCGATCAGATAAAGGTGCTAGAATTTAATGTTCGTTTCGGTGATCCCGAGTGTCAGCCACTGATGTTGCGCTTACGATCTGATCTGGTGGAAGTGATAGAAGCGGTGATTGATGAACGCTTAGCTGAGGTGACGTTGTCGTGGGATCCTCGGCCCGCGGTATGTGTGGTAGTAGCTGCTGAGGGGTATCCTGGCGCATACGAAACCGGGAAACCTATCTCCGGCCTCGAAACGCTGCGAACCTGGACCGACGGCGTTGTCTTCCACGCTGGAACGGCAAAAATCGATAACACGTTTGTCACGAAAGGCGGACGCGTGCTGGGAGTAACCGCTGCTGGGGCAAACATTCAGGAGGCTATTGCTGAAGCCTATCGCGCGGTGGAAAAAATTTCGTGGCCGGGAATGCACTATCGTCGCGACATTGGTCAACGCGCTCTGCGTCGGTAAACATTCGTCGCATTGTTTCGCTGTTGTTTTTCCCTGTACACTAAAAGTATTGAGCGAAAGGACTGAACGTCAACCGTGAGCAGCAACCCTTCGATCTGGAGGTAGGGCGCTAGGTTTGACGTTTCTATGATATGGCAATCATTCGACCGTTTCGCGGGGTGCGATATAATCCTGCCGTGGTGGGCGACCTCCAACAAGTAGTATCGCCGCCGTATGATGTGATTTCTCCTGAACAACAGACCTTGCTGCATTTGCGGAGTCCGTACAACGCTGTGCATCTCGATCTGAATCGTGATCCAGATCGATACGCCGTGGCGGCGAAAACGTTCTCACGGTGGCTCGAACAGGAAGTGTTAATACAAGAGCCTGAGCCGGCGCTGTACTTCTCCACGCAGGAATTTACCCTTCAGGACGGAATACGGCGTAGACGAGCTGGCGTGCTTGCCGCCTTGCGCCTTGAGGACTTTTCTTCTGGTAAGATTCGTCCGCATGAGCGGACGTTCGAGTCCGCGAAAGCTGACCGGCTGGCGTTGGTAAAAGCGTGTCAGGCGCATTTCAGCTCGGTCTTCTGCTTGTACTCATGCCCTGGCTGGTCTCTGGATCGTACTGTCGCGCCAGCATTGACCGAGCCGCCTCTGATAGACGTGCACGATGATGGTGGAACGCGACACAAGCTCTGGCGAGTGACGGAGCCTACCATCATTGCTGAAGTGGCGTCGCGCCTCGAGCACGAGACCTTGATTATTGCCGATGGACATCATCGATATGAAACGGCGCTACGCTATCGAAACGAGCGCGCCGCGCAGGGCAAAAGCACCGGCGAGGAGCCGTTTCAATTCGTGCTGGCGTACCTCACGAATGCGCAGGACGAGGGTCTGGTCATCCTTCCCACACATCGGCTCTTGCGGGATGTGACACTGCCAAAGGCAGAGCACCTGCGCATGGTGTTGCAACGTGAATTTCGTCTCTCGGCGTTTGCGCTCCACGATACGGGGGCGTTCTTTGCAGCGCTGCGAGCGTCAGGCGCGGAACGCCGGATTGGCTGCGCTTTTGCTGGAGCGACTTACTATTGGCTGCTGTCGTTTGACGACCGGATCACGCAAGGACTTCCCTTGTCCGCGCCCTTGCGTGCACTAGATGTGACTGTACTACACAACGTCGTGCTGCAACGCGTTCTTGGGCTGCCGCTAGACGTGCAGAAACAGAAATTGACTTACACTATCGATGAGGAAGAGGCGCTGCGGCAGATAGCAGATCATCGATCTCAGGCCGCGTTCTTTTTGAATCCCACAACCTTTCAGCAGATTGCGAATGTCTGCCAACACGGCGAAACCATGCCGCAAAAGTCTACCTACTTCTTCCCCAAATTGCTCACCGGGATGGTTTTCTACAAATTATAAAATGCTAATCGGCGTCCATCAGCGTCCAGGACGGCGTCCACCGCCAAAGGAGCGAGGCCCCCCCTCATGTCGCTCCGGTGGGCGCGCCTCGTTCACTTTCAGCATGCGTCCGAGCGCTTCCCGTCCATCGAAACGCTGAATTGCCGCAGTCGCTTCCTCTTTTGACCCCATATCGATGAAGGCGAAGCCTTTCGATTGCCCAGTCGCGCGATCGGTAACGATGCTAACGGATGTCACCTTGCCCGCTTGCGCAAATAATTTCTCTAAATCAGAAGCGTTGGCGGTATAAGGAAGATTGCCCACAAACAAGCGCACGCCTCCAACCGGTCCTCTGCTAGCGTTTGGCGGCCCCGAGGGGCGGTCCCCCCCTGGTCGTGAAAATACCGGTCGCTCGGCGTTGCGGCGTGTTGGCTGCGCCATATCGCGACCTGCGCCAGCTTCGTGAACAGTGAGGGTTTGTCCTTCTACTACTGAGCCGTTGAGGGTCGAGATCGCCGCGCGAGCGGCGTCGGCGGATTCCATTTCAACAAAAGCGAATCCACGGGACCGTCCGGTTGTGGGGTCAGTGATAAGCTCAGCAGAGATAAGGGCTCCAAAGGGGGTGAATAGATCTTCCAGTTCGGGATGGCAGAGTTGTGGCGGCAAATTCCCAACATACAATCGTACGCTCAATGAAACCTCCGTTGCAGCGGGAAAGCGCCCTGGGCTAGCATCTGCTGCGGCTACAGCGCTCTCCGAACACTGTTGCTTTTTCAGCTGTTAAGCTGCGCGGCGAACGCAGCGCAGCACGGTTAATCCTCTTCTGCTAGAAATACCGCGAAATGGGTCATTTACCAACGGCGG
>DATLYA010000194.1:0-15596 GCA_035575235.1 Candidatus Methylomirabilota bacterium | reverse complement strand
CGTTTGCGCGTTGCCCTCAAAACCGCCGTGGTCACGCATGAGCTCATGCAGCACGTCTTCGCCGGTGTGCCCAAACGGCGGATGGCCCAGATCATGAGCAAGGCAAACAGCCTCAACCAGATCAGTGTCTGCGCCCACGGTCAACGCGATCCCTTTGGCGATTTGCGCGACCTCCAAGGAGTGGGTGAGGCGAGTGCGGAAGAAATCGCCTTCGTACACGCCAAACACTTGCGTTTTCCCCTGTAGACGGCGAAACGCTGCAGAGTGAATGATGCGGGCGCGGTCGCGTTCAAACTCCGAGCGCAGATCAATCGCTGATTGTCTGGGCTCTGGTCTGTGGCGTTGGGCATTCACAACACAGGCAGGTTCCACGATCCTCGACTCCTTGCCGACAGCATAGAGGAGCCGGCGCGGTCGTCGCAAGGCTCCCTGTCGTTTTTGCGCCGTGAAGCGGGGGTGTGGTACAAAGAAAAGAGGGGCTCTGCACGTTATGTGTAGATGTATCAGGGGACGCAAGTCTCAAAATGAGGCAATCCTTGGAGAGGAGGAGAGAAGAGACCATGAAGATCAGGCAAATCGTGTTGGGAGCGACGGCGGCTTTGGGACTGCTCTGGGGAGCAAGCGGGAGCCAGGCTGAGGATGGGGTTCGGCGGCTCGATCGCTGTACTGAACTGTTCGAGGAAGAGCGCTCTTCTTTTGTATTGGTTCACAACCTGTTTTCCTTTGGGTTAGATTGCCTGGTGGTGAACTCCAGCAATATCACCATTGATCTTAATGGGTTTGCCATTATCGGCAATGGATCGGGGAAGGGGATCAGCGCCAGTTCTTCCGTGCAGGGCGTCACGATCCGAAACGGAACCGTGCGCGGCTTTGCGGTAGGAATCTCGTTAGGCGGTTCCGGCAACCTGGTGGAGGATGTTCACACCGAGAACAACACGGATACCGGCATGTTTCTTGGCGCCGGCAGCGTCGCCGACCATGTGGTGGTGCAGGGCAACTGGCAGCACGGCGCGATTCTCTCCACCGCGGGCGCGATACGAAACTCCAGCATTCGCGCCAACGGCAACACTCCCGCCAGCGTAGGAGTTTCGGTGGGGCCTGGTGGTGCGGTTACTGGCAACACGATATGGGCTAATACTGGGACCGGTCTATTTGGCTCGACAGGTGGTACAGTGATAGGCAATACAGTGATGGACACCATAGGCGTTGGCGTTTCGGTCATCTGTCCGGCCAATGTGCAGCAGAACACCGTGACCGCAAATAGCAGCGGCAATCTCTCGCTGAATGGCGACGGCTGCCTTTCCGTGAATAATGTTGCGCCGTGACGACGGCTTTTGGACGGCCATACGCGAGAGGACGTCTGCGAAGCGGGGCAGTGTCATTGCGAGGAGCCAAGGGCGACGAAGCACTCTCTTTTAGACGCCCCTCATCGTGAGAGAAGGCGAAGTCCCCGCCTGAGTTCGGGCGCCCTTTCTGTAGAGACGTCCCCTTGGGGCGTCTCTGTCATTGATGATCAATTTTATTGGGTAGACCAGTTCTACAAGCGCACCTCACGCAACGGTCCTTCGCGTCATTCGCAGCAGCCCCCACGCCAAGAGGAAGAATGGCGCAATTGTCAAAACATATTCTAGCGGTCCGCTGCCCGCTGCCCGAAGTCCTAGTGCTTGATCGACTCCACTGACAACAAGTCCGGCTATGCCGATGCTCATCAGAGCGTCGCCGGCGATGAGTCCCGAGGCAAACAGCGTAGCGCGTTCATCGGGCTGGCTATCCTTCCGGACAGGCGACATTTCTTGCTCGCCCCACCGCGCGACAAGACCGCCAAGGATCAATGACGCCGTGGTGGTAACTGGCAAATACAGGCCGATCGCAAAGGCCAGGCTGGAAACGCCAAGCAGCTCGGCGCCGAGCGCCAGACTCGCGCCTAGCAGCAACAACGCCCAGGGCAGGCGCCCGTGCATCACTCCTTCCACCAGAGTCGCCATGAGCCTGGCCTGCGGCGCCGGCAGGGTTTCCGAGCCAAGCGTGTAGGCTTGATGCAGGAGAAATAGCACCCAGCCCGCGCGCACGGCGGCGACGACCACGCCGAGCATCTCGCCAAGTTGCAGGTAGCGAGGGGTCGCGCCAAGCAAGGCGCCGGTCTTGAGATCCTGACTCATATCGCCTGAGAGCGCGATGGCGATACAGACAACCGCGCCGCAAGTGATAGCCGCTCCCATGCCCTCTGACCCAGTGTGCCCAACCGCCGCCAGAAAAAGACTGATGGACAGGAGCGCGGCGATGGTCATGCCAGATACTGGCTGTGACGTGGAGCCGACGATGCCCACCATACGAGCCGATACTACAACAAAGACAAACGTAAAGAGTACGGCGAGAAGCGCCGCCAGGAGATTGAGTTGGAAAGTCGGGATGAGCCACAGGCCGAGGCCGAGCGCGGCAACGCCGCCGACAACAACTAATGGATGTAAATCCTGCTCGGTGCGGGGCGCGCCCTCCTGAGCGTTGCTTCTTTGCACTCCCGAGAGCGCTACGCGTAGTGACTGGCTCATCGCCGGCAGAGAACGCACGAGCGCCACCATGCCACCGGCGGCGACAGCCCCAGCGCCGACGTAGCGCACGTACCGCCGCCAAATATCAAACGCGCCTAGCTGGCGCACCCCCGCATCAAGACCAAAGAACAGCCCGAATGTACTTCCTGCTGAGGCGTCGAAGAGGGGGATCAGCAGAGACCAGCCGATAACGCCTCCCAGCGCCATGAAACTGGCGACACGTAGGCCGATCAAATAGCCCACGCCTAAGAAGATTGGCGTGAGTTCAAAACCAATCGACGCCTTATGCAGCCAGGAAAAGCTCCAGAACACGGTATCCTGCCACAGCCTCAAGCCGCGCATGGCGAACTGGTAGACCGCACCGATACCGATGCCGAGAAAGACTGGCCGTGCGTTGGCGCCGCCGATATCGCCGGCGATCAATACCTTGGCGCACGCCGTGCCTTCTGGAAATGGGAGGACGCCATGCTCGCGAACCGTTAGATTGTGGCGCAGAGGGATCATCATTAAGATGCCGAATAATCCCCCCGTGACGCCCAGCAAAAAAATAAAGAAGCCGCTCGGGTGCAAACCAAGAAAAATGAGCGCGGGGACGGTAAAAATCACGCCGGCGGCGAGCGACTCTCCGGTCGAGGCGATCGTGTGGACGACATTGTTCTCCAGAATCGTACCTCGCCGCAGAATGCCTTTCAGAATCGTCATCGAGATGACTGCGGAGGGGATTGATGCAGACACAGTCAGGCCAACTTTGAGGCCGAGATAGGCGTTGACCATGCCGAAGGTCACGGAGAGCACGGCGCCAAGAATCACCGCCTGGAGCGTAAATTCAGGAAGAAGGCGATGGGGAGGAATATAGGGGACCAATGGCTGCGGCGTGTGGGGGGCAGGCTTTTCCATAATGCAGTTTACACTGAAGAAAATTTGCCCCTTTTTACCTGCTCGTTTGGCGTTTGTCGAACATAACGCCGCCTCGATGGCTGAGAAACGTATGGATTATTTTGCTGCAGGCACACTTGTAGTGTGGGATGTAGACGTGTTGCGAGATGAGGTCGTGCGAGTGTATCGGGTGTCAGATCCGAGCCACCCGACGCTGTCTCGTCGTGGCGAGGTTGCCGAAGCGGAACCCGCTCTGCCGGGATGGACAATGCCTGTGGATGATATATTTCTGTAAAAAATTAAATGAGATGATGAGGAGGCGGCGGATGTGGTGGAGGATGAGGAATTGGCGTGGGTTGGGTATTCTGCTCCTTGCGATCGTCATTGGCGCTGCCGCCTGCAGTACGCACAAGCAACAATCACAAGATGAAACGACCGTAAGCGCGGCTGATCCATTTACTGATCCATTCTTTACTGAACCTCCCGCCTGGGATGACTCCGTCTTACAACAAAGTGAAACATTGACAGAAAAACCCGACGAGCCGGAGCAGCCAAAAACTCTGCTCGAACGCGGCGAAGGGCTGGTCTTTAGCACCTTGATGATCGGCGCTTCCCTCGCGAAATTGGCGATGCCGTTTATGGGGTTTTAGCGCGGGTTCCCCCTAAAAAGATTGCCAGTCCTATCCCGGCAGCGGCGCTGCCGCACAGATACATCAGCGGAAATCCGGCTTGGGTCGCAATGGCGCCCATAAGCATGCCGCCGATGCCCATACCGAGGTCTACTCCTTGTCCAAAAGTGCTCATGCCTAAGCCGCGCCGCTCTGGCGTCAGACGGTCAATGGTAAACGCGCTTAAGCCAGGCTGCGCCAGCCCAAGCCCAAGACCATACAAGCTGACGCCGAGATACAAAAACGCCGGACCCGGCGCGCCGGCAAACACGAGGAACGCCACGATCACACAGGTCAAGCCGGGAACGATGACCGCAGCCCGCCCGGAGCGGTCGCCGATGCGCGCTCCTAGCACCCGCGTGCTCATCAACGCCAACGCGTACGTTGAGTATAAAAATCCGGCATTTCCCATCCCGAGCGTTCTCGCGTATAAGGGGAGAAATGTCGTATACGATGTAAAGGTCAGATACAGGCAAAAATTCACCGCGGTGGGAAGGAGCGCCTCACGGGCGTACAGGGGACGCCGGGCAAGCGGCGGCGCGGGTGGGTGCGCCTCACGCATGCCGCGGCTTACCACACCCGCTACGGAGGCAATGCCGGCCGCCGTCAAAAAGAGCAACACGAAATTATCCTCCCATGCGATGGTTGCAGTTAACCCTGGGAGCAAGCGCGCCAGATGCGTTTCCAGCGGATGCAACGCTTTGCTGCTCATCAGACCGAGCGCGAAGGGCGGCACGATGCCCATGGCCAGTGAGTTGACCAAGCCCCAGTAACTCGTCGCCTCACCGCGCCGCGCTGGCGGAGCGATATCTGCAAGGTACGCGCCTGAAGCGGTGGTGAAACAGCCGATCGCCGCGCCGTAGAAAAACCGTAGAAAAAGGAGAAAGGCAAGACTACACGTCCATACATGCAAGACCGCAGCGCAAGCAAACAATGTGACCGATGTCGTTATCAGCGGCGTCCGACCATGATGATCCACCCAGCGGCCCGCAAGCGGTTTGACTACGAAAGCCACTAAGCTAGAGACGCCGATGAGCAGCCCGACATCGGATTCACGTCCGCCAAGATGCTGGATGAAGAAAGGCAGGGTAGGGAAGAAAAAGAAGAAGCTGAAGAAAAATCCCAACGTGACAAGACACAGCAAGACAAAATCGCGCGTAAAAAGAGGAGGAAGATGGTCATCTTCCCTTGGCTTTTCGAGAGGTGCGCCGGCCGTCATAAGGAATGCGCCATAGAAAAATGCTGCGCGCATCATAAGCGTGGCTCCCCGCTTGGTCGAGAGCCTGGGGTGAGGCGCTACTCCTCATTGCAGCAGGCTGTCGACGCCAGGAGAAAAAACAAAACGGACGGTTATGAGACAATCTCCATTCACACAGTGGCAAAGCGGTGCGCCCTATGCTCTAATCGCCGCCCAGGAGGGAGCTATGGAAACCCTGAAGGATAAAACCGCGATTGTTGGCATTGGTCATACGGAATACTCGCGCGATTCAGGCCGCAGTGAAATGTCTCTGGCGGTGGAAGCGATTCGGAGCGCTATTGCTGATGCTGGACTAAAACCGAGCGATATCGACGGCATTGCCAAGTACTCGATGGACAATAACAGTGAAATTGACCTCGCCGCAAACCTGGGCGTTCCAGCCCTGCGCTTTTTTGGCGAGGTTGGGTATGGCGGCGGCGGCGGGCCGGTTGGTTCAATTTTACTAGGAGCTATGGCGGTGGCGACTGGTATGGCGAATTGCGTGGTGGCTTTTAGAGCGATGAACGAACGCTCTGGGCGAGGCACGCCACGGTTCGGGCAGGCGGCGGTGCGAAAAGGGGCGTCTGGAGTATCTGCGTACCACGAACCCTTTGGTCTGTTTAGTCCTGCCCAAATGGTGGCGTTGGCGGCGCGACGACACATGCATCTCTACGGCACCAAAAGTGAACACTTTGGCGCGATTGCCGTCGCTTGCCGCGCTCATGCACAGAATAATCCCAATGCGGTGATGCGCGGACGCCCGATCACTCTTGAAGATCACCAGAGTTCGCGGATGATTGCCGATCCACTCCATCTCCTTGATTGTTGCCTGGAAACCGATGGCGGCGCTGCGGTCGTGATTACTTCAGCAGAGCGGGCGCGCGACCTTCAACATCAACCCGCGTATATTATGGGCGGCGCATTTGGCGCGGGCGCGTGGAATATCCATCGCGTGGTGAAGAACGTGGAGGCCCCAGAGACAGAATCCACGGTTATCGCGAAGGTCCTGTTCGAACGCGCCGGCGTCACTCACCAAGATATTGACGTGTGTTTTCTCTACGATCATTTCACGCCGCTCGTACTCTTCGCTTTTGAAGAGCTTGGCTTCTGCAAACGCGGCGAAGGCGGACCGTTTGTCTCTGACGGTAAGCTGTTGTATCCGCACGGATCGCTGCCGCTGAATACCAGCGGCGGCAATCTGTCTGAGGGCTACATCCACGGTATGGAGAATACGATTGAAGCCGTGCGCCAGTTGCGCGGTCAGGCGATTAACCAGGTCAAGGACGCAGAGATTGCTTTTGTCGCCTCAGGCAATGGCGTGCCGACCACGGCGATGATCTTGCATAACTAAACGAGAAACGCGGAATGATGAATGATGAGAGAAACACGCGCCCTATTTATCGGGCATCATTCATCATTCACTATTCGTCTTTCTTTAATATCCCAATGCTCTCATCTGTTCATGAGTCATCCCGAAGTGATGACCCACTTCATGGACGACCACATGCCGGACCAGATCGCGAATGTCTCGGGCATGTGAGCACGCACGGACAATCGGTTGGTAATAGATTTCGATCTTGTCAGGAAAGTCGGTCAATGGAGCAAAAAGAGAGCGCCACGGTCTGGGAATGCCGCGGTAGAGACCAAACAGCTCATCCGGATTCGTCAGACCTTTCTCTTTGAGCGCCTCAGGTGAGGGACGGTCTTCGATGGTGACGGCGACATTCTCCAGCTTTTCGGCAATCTCCATAGGCAGCGTATCGAGCGCCCGTGCGACCAGGCGAGCAAACGCTTCTAGCGTAGTGGGATGAGCCTGATGGTGGGAGGTGAGATGCGAACACGGAGCCGACGTGCGCGGCGTCGACCGGGGCCGCAGGGGTCTTCTACGGCGAATCAATGTCTGTGTGGACATTCCTATCCTCCACGTCTACTGTAGCACACCTCTATGGAGGGAAACGAGCCCCAAACGGCTTCATTGGCGTTGAGGTCGCGGCAGGGAAGCAGGTTGCGACTCATACCCCTGGCACTGCTGCACCGGAAGCCGGGGGTATTTAGGGTACCGTTTGTCTATCTCGGAGCGGAGACAGTACAAGAAGCGTGAGCCCTTGCCGCTCACCAGGGTCCTCGCGTGTCGGCAGGTAGAGCAAAGTCCGAAATCTGACTGCTCTGGCGTTGCATCCCTCATGGAGCATATCTATAAGAACCAGAAACAAGAGAAAAGACTGTGTATTAAACGTTCTCATAAAACGACGCATACGGTAAGGAGGAGCCTGGTATGGCGGCACGAATAGTCGAATTTAAGGATGTCAAATCACTGGTGGGACAAGAACTCGGAGTGTCGGATTGGCATCTGGTGACGCAAGAGGAAATTAACGCCTTTGCCGACGCGACCCATGATCATCAGTGGATTCACATCGATGTGGAGCGTGCCAAGAAGGAATCGCCCTTCGGCGGTCCAGTAGCGCATGGTTATTACACCTTATCGCTGGCGCCGTATCTCATGAGTCAGATTTGGAATGTGTCAGGCGTGAAAATGGGCGTGAACTACGGCCTCAACAAGTTGCGCTTCCCTGCCCCCGTGTTGATCGGCAAGCGCATACGCGCTCGCGCTAGACTCAACAACGTTGAGGATGTTCCCGGCGGCGTCCAGGTCACGGTCGGCATCACGTTCGAAGTCGAGGGCAGCGACAAACCTGTCTGTGTTGCTGAAGGGCTGTTCCGCTATTACGCCTAGCGCCTCATTGCGAGGCAACGTCAGCTCCTGTTCCTCGGCTGAGGCGCGCTGTCTTTATGAACCGGCCAGAAGAAGGAGCTTCTCTCAGCGAGAGCCTCCCTTTTGCTCACTCTCACGGCTAAGATGTCGAGGAGTGTGGTATGGATTTTCAGAAACTCCTCGATGTTGATTGGCTGCGGTCGTTACTGTCTCCACAGGTTGATGAGGCGGCTGTGCAGGCTGTGCTTGAGCGCATGCGCCAGAGGGCGTCGCCTCCGGTAATTTGGCTCTTTGGAAAGGTTCAGTCTGGGAAGACGTCTATTATTCGCGCCTTAACTGGTGCGGAACGCGCACAAATTGGCGATGGCTTTCGGCCGTGTACGCGCTGGACGGCGCGTTATGAGTTCCCTAACGCTGATTTCCCTCTTGCCGTGTTCATGGATACCCGCGGCCTTGGCGAAGCCGGATACGATCCGCGGGAAGATTTGGCGGCGTTGCAAGCTGAGGCGCATATGCTGCTGGTTGTGGTGAAGGCCATGGATATGGCGCTGGAGCAAGTTGTTTCTTCATTAAAGGAGATCGCGCGCGCCAAACCTGACTGGCCCATCGTCGTCGCGCAGACAACCTTGCATGAGGGGTATCCAGCCGCGTTCCGCGACCATCTTTTCCCCTACCCCTTTACGGTCCAAAGCATGCCCGACAACGCGCCGGCGGATTTGGCGAGAGCCCTACGGTTTCAGCGTACGCTCTTTGCTGATATTCCCGTGCGGCGCTTTGTGCCCCTTGATTTCACGCTGCCGGAAGACGGCTTTACGGAGCCGTTTTATGGACGAGAGGCGTTGTTGGACGCGCTGGCTGACGCGCACCCGCATGCGGTCTACTCGATGCTGCGGCGATTGCCCGAGTTAGCGCAAGAACTGAAAGAGATGCACTTCCGCCTGGCGCAGCCACACATTATTGCGTATGCCGTTGCCGCCGGCGCGGTGGCGGCGGCGCCGTTGCCGCTCGCCGATCTTCCTGTCATCAGCGCGTTGCAGCTAAAAATGTTGCACACGATTGCCTCTCTGTACCGTCAGCCGCTTGGAGTCAAATCATTTCTTGAGCTGCTCGGCACGGTGGGCATAGGCATGTTGCTGCGCCAGGGTGCGCGCAGTCTCCTGAAAGTCATTCCTGGGCTTGGCCATGCCGTCTCTGGTCTCTACGCCGGCGCTGCGACGTATGCGCTTGGCTGTGCTCTCTGTTTTTACTATCAAGTAGTATTCGACGGACATGTGCCGGCGCCCGAGCGGCTCAAGTCGTTTTACGGGGAAAAATTCGCTGAAGGAATGCAATTGCTGCGCACGAGGACTGAGCCATGATGACTCGGGGAGCTGCGAGCATCCGTCAATCTTCAAGGATCTAATGGCTCAATGATGCAATGGTGAAATGACTCAGCGCTCAGCACTCGGCAGTCGGTACTTTCGCTCGTGGCGGCTGTGGATTCTCGTCGCCTGTTTTGTCTTGCCGCTCCTGGGCTTTGGCGCGGCTGGGGCGCTATGGCTGCATGATCATGGCTGGCTGGGGTGGGCCGGGTTAGGGTTTTTCGGCGGCGAGGCGCTCGCTTTTTTTCTCTTCCGGCGCTGGCTGCAACAAGACCGCGCACTCTTACCGCAGCCGTCCGCACAATCGCCGCCAGAGTTTTCTCCGCGCGAGGAAGCGGCCTGGAGCGTTGTGCAGAAACATATTGCCCGTGTCGAGCAGAATGAGGTGGCGCTGAAGTCGCCTGAACAACTGCCCGAGCAGTTGTTGGAGTTAGGACATGAAATCTTGACCCAAGTGGCGGCGTTTTATCGTCCGGTCGAGAAAGAGCCGCTCCTGGCGGTGCCGATTCCCTTGCTGTTGCGGGCCATTGAGGAGACCGCGCGGGATCTGGCGGCCGTGACGTCGAGTTTGCCGTTTGCGCATCGCGTCACCATTAGCGAGATGCTGCGCGGCTATCGGTTCAGCCGGAAGATGAAGCCTGCGTACGATCTGTACCAGCTCTACCGCTGGTTGTCGCCGCTGATTAATCCGCAAAGTGGGATCTTTCGCCTGCTCATCAGCGACCAGCTCTTTGATTTGACAAAAGAGACTCTTAGCCAGTGGCTGCTGAAATGGTATGTCGATCGCGTTGGTTATCACGCCATCGAATTGTACAGCGGGAAATTGCTCCTCACGCAGCGGGAAAGCCGTATCGCGGTGCTGCAACCGGAAACCGCGGCGATCCTGACGCAAGCCGAGAAGGAGCCGATGGAGCCGCTACGCCTGCTGGTGCTGGGGCAGGTGAAGGCTGGAAAGTCGAGTCTGGTGAACGCGTTGTTCGGCAAGATGCGGGCGGCCACGGATAGCGTGCCGACGACGCGAGACCTCACGCCCTACGTGCTTGAGCGCACAGATCTACCAGGGAAAATTCTTCTGTACGATATTGGCGGCTATGAAGATCCATCCGCGCCGCCAGAGCGTAAAGCCCAGGCGCTCGTGGAAGCCATACGGGCGGACCTGATTATCCTCGTGGTGTCCGCCGTCGCTGCCGCACGCGAGCCTGACCGCCAGCTCCTAGCGGAGTTGCGCGCGCACTTTGCCGCGCGGCCAGAACTGCGCCCGCCGCCGATTCTGGTGGCGCTGACGCATATTGACCTCCTCCGTCCCCCGCTGGAATGGTCTCCTCCGTACAATATCGCTACCCCAGCTTCGCCGAAGGCGCGATCGATCCGTGGCGCACTGGAGGCGGTGGCCGCCGATCTGGCGATGCCAACTGACCGGATTGTCCCGCTGTGTGTACTGCCGGAGCGTTTATACAATGTAGAGGAATCCTTCGCGCCATTGCTTGTACAGACCCTGCCGGAAGCGAAGCGCGTGCTCTTGCTGCGCAACCTCAAAACCCTCCGGGCGCAAGAACAGTGGGACCTGTTATGGCGGCAGGCGCGTGCAACTGGACAGTTTCTGTGGAAGATCGGCGGAGAAGTCCTTCAACGATCAGTCGAGAAAATTTTGACGGAAAAACGGCTGCGGTAGCAGCAAACGAAAGGCGCCTATCAAGTGCTTGGCGCTCAAGCCGCAAGCTAGGGGCACGACTCCCCTTGCCAATACTTCGAGATGCACCCCCTACTTAGACAGAAGGCAGTAAATGCGCTCTTAAGCGGAGCGCCAAGGCAAGCCTGTGTAGGAGCTTGCTTGATCCAGCTCTTTTGGAGGCCGAGGAATCGGCCCCTTACTACGTAATTATGGCGCACCGTGCGTAGTTCCTTCGTAGTTCCTTACTGATCGCGATTCCTCGGGCACAATCGTCAGTGTGATTTTCTCCGCTCGTCGGAGCATCGTGAGGGTTGAGCGAACCCCAACCTGTTCCTCTGTCATCAACCGCTGTAACTCATCAATACTCGCCACCGTATGGTCCCCATAGCCGACGATGACGTCGCCTGTCTGCACTCCCGCTTGTTGAGCCGGGCTGTGCGGCTCCACCGTTACTACCACGACGCCTCTCTCCGCCGACAAGTTGTACAAGCGGACAAGACGTCGTGGCAGGGGAATATTTTGACCACCGATGCCGAGGTAACTGCGTCGAATGCGGCCGTCTTTGATGAGCCGCCCGGCGACAAACTGCGCCGTGCTCATAGGGATAGCGAAACAGATGCCCTGCGCTGGCAGGATCACCGCTGTGTTGACGCCGACCACTTCGCCTCGGGACGTCACCAACGGACCGCCCGAATTGCCAGGATTAAGCGCGGCGTCAGTCTGAATAAGGTTGTCAATTAAGCGTCCTGATTGCGACCGTAAGGATCGCCCTAAGGCGCTCACGACACCGGCGGTCACCGTACACTGAAATCCATAGGGGTTGCCCAAGGCGATGACCAACTGTCCCACTCGCAGCGTGCGTGAGTCTCCCAGACGCGCCGCCGCCAGCCGTGTTCCCGCAATCCGGACGACAGCTAAATCTGTGTCAGGATCATCGCCAACGAGTTCCGCCGGGAAGCGGCGACCATCAGTCAGCGCAACTTCAATGCGCTGCGCGCGATGCACGACATGGCTGTTGGTCAGCACGAACCCGTCTGGCGTGAAGATAAACCCAGACCCATGGCCACGCAGTCCCGGCCCCTGATGCGGGACTGCACCATGAGAGGCCTGAGCTGATCCATGGATTTCAATACTCACTACAGACGGGCTAACGGTTTCGACGGCGCCGACGACCGCCCGTGAGTATGCATCGAACAGTTCCTCATCAGAAGGAGACGATTGTGGAGTCCGTGCGTCTCCCGGCGCATTATGGCTGTTTGTTACTACTCGTACGAGTTTGCCCATTGTTTGTTCCTCTGGGCTAAAACATTGTGCCGCTTCTACTCAATGTCAACGCGGAGGCGATAGACGATCAATAGGCTGCGTCTCTCGAGGAGGCCAGCGTGCATCTCCTTGCCTCCGGCTTGCCGACTCTACGACGTGGCGGCCGATTGCAAGCTCACATCGCCTCTGGGCGGTTCAGCCTCGCATTAAAGACGGTCGCCGGCGCGCGTAAGCGCTCGTCGCCTTCGTAGAGGGTGCGCAGTTCCACAAACGCGGCCTCGGGCGCGTGCGTAAGCGCGGCAAGCCGGTCCAAGAACGCGAGCTGATCATCCCGTAGCGGCTCGTCGGGACAGATCATCGCACCCCAGACATCCCACGGTAAGATCTCCATGTTGTTCAGCGCTGCAACGTCGCGCACCACGTTGCCGGCGATGAACCAGAGCCCCTGCAGGTCGAAAATGCCGAATGTCGCCGGGTCGGCCTTGCCCGCACGACATTGTGTCCAGGCATCGCCTGCGATGCGGAAGCGGTTGTGCTGCACGTCGAGTGGAGGGTGTCAGCAATTGATAGTGCGATCTTGCCTGGGAAGCCGCCATCGATGTAGCATAGCGCGAAGAATGAACGCAGAGAGAATACTGTGACGTACGGCACCGCGAGCAGGCCCGTGCCGGAAATGCTGTGCTTATTCCGGCCTGCCGGATCTTTGAAAGAGCGCGCCCGATCCCCTTTGACCTCTCTCATAGGCCCTGCCAGAGTTAAAAGCTCTACGAGTGAGAAGGAGCGAATCTATGCGTTACTGCGTACGGACACTGCCGTTGATCATCACTGCTTGTGTGCTTTACAAACCGACCTCTGCGGTTGCAGACCCGACAGCGGCGGACTATTTCCCTTTGTCAGTGGGCAATCGTTGGGTCTATGAGTCGAGTGAAGGCGCGGATGCAACGCCCGTGGTGGAATCATGGGAAGTGGTTCGTCAGGAAGGGCGTGCGTTTGTCGTGCGCGTACAGCAGCCGTTTGTCACGGGCGATGGCCTGGAGGAGATATTTGAAGTAAATGCTGAGAGCGTGCAGCGCCGGGTTCCTGATGCGAAGACTACTGAACCGCAACTCATTTTAAAGGCCCCTGCCGCGGTGGGCGACAGTTGGCAGGGCGCAGATGGACGGTACACGATTACTGCGGCTGGGGAAACCGTGACTGTCCCGGCAGGAACATTTGATAACTGTCTAGAGATTACGCGGCGGAACAAGGAGAGCCGGGTCACCATCGCCTCAACCTATGCCCCGGGTGTGGGCATGATCCAACGAGAGGAAACGTTCCCGATCATTGGCGGATTTGGCAGCGGCGGCGATTTTGAGGCCGCAGCGCGAGGACGCACGGTGTTGCGCCTCAAGAGCTGGGAGGTCAAAAAGTAAGGGTCAAAAGTGTAAAGTGAAAAGTCGAAAGTAAAGGTCGACCTTGTTCTTTCTTCCCTCGATGGGGGAGGGTGAAGGAGGGAGTGTGAAGCAACAGCAACGTCGCTGTTTCCCCATTCTGATCTTCCCCCGCTCTAATACGCGCTGTGTCCGCCATCGACCGGAATGACTGCGCCGGTCATGAAACTCGCTTCATCGGATGCGAGGAAGAGGGCAAGGGAGTGAAGACAAGGGAGGAGAGGATGGAAGTGCACTGCTAGCGGCGAACAGCGAATAGCTAAATCAGACCACAAAACATTCGTACACTGTTGCCTTCAACGTGAGGAAATCCCCCCTTGCCCCCTTTGGCAAAGGGGGGCCGCGCGGAGCGCGGGGGATTTCTGTGAGGGACTGTGCCAATGTTGTGTGTTTTGCTTTAGTAACCGCGACACAATGAAAAAGGGAGAGTGCAGGCGTGGCGAAACTCGAGCAAGAATGGCGGCAGTTTCTCGAAGGACCGCTCTATCCCGACGCCGACGTTCCCTGGCGGGATGACCCGGCGTACTCCTTACTCCTTCAATTTCCTGGCGTGCGAGACTGCGTTGGAGGACAGGTTGCGCCCGCGTTGACGCAAGCCATTGGCCTTGTGCAGGCGCTTGCGCAGGTTGACCTGCGGGAGCTTGTGCGCAAGCGGAGACCCGCGCACGGCTTGAGCCTCGGCTTCGGTATGAACATGCATGAGCCTTATGATTTGTTCCAGGTGTTCGAGCTAGACGTTGTACACGGATATGAATGGATCGGCGAGCAGGTGGTGGACGCCGCGCGCAGCCTTCAGGCTCTGCAAGATGCGCAACCCGATTTGCCTGCTCGCATTCGCCTGCATCATAGCACAATAAGTGACCTCCACGCCTTAGCAGACGCCTCTGTGCGGGTGGTGTACGCCGCCAATGTGTTTCATCCGGAGATTCCCATGGCGTCTGATACGTTTGAACGCACGGTACAAGAGATTCTTCGCGTCCTGGAGCCCGAGGGCATCCTCGTGAGCCGCGGCTCCTCTGGCGTCCTAGAAGCGTCGCTTGCCCCGCACGGCCGCATGTTGGTGCAGACGCCGTTGGTGACTGTGTTTCAAAAACAGGCATGACCCATGATGCGCACCACGTGAGGCGCGATCCAGAACATGCCCTACGTAACACGCGCCACGTCTCACAGGCCATTTTGCGCTCTCGTCGGAAACACGCTACAACCCCCCAAGACAGGAATAATAGAGACGAAGGAGTCTGCACTCATGGGGAACCTGCCGCTGGAAGGATTAAAAGTTGTTGATATCGCTGTGCTGTTTGCTTCGCCAACGATTTCGCAAAACATGGGCGATTTTGGCGCCGAGGTGATCAAAGTCGAGCATCCAAAATCGGGGGATAGTTTGCGTTCCCTTGGCGCGGCGAAAAATGGCATCCCTCTGTGGTGGAAGATCACCAATCGAAACAAAAAATGCGTGACTTTGGATCTTGGCAAACCTGAAGGGCAAGAGATCTTCAAGCAACTGGTTGCGGATGCCGACGTGCTGACCGAGAATTTTCGGCCCGGCACGATGGAGAAGTGGGGTATCGGTTGGGACGTACTCCACGCGATCAATCCCCGCCTGGTGTTTGTGCGTGTGTCTGGCTTCGGTCAAACCGGACCGTATAAAGACAAACCCGGCTTCGGCACATTGGCGGAAGCCATGAGCGGATTTGCTCATATCACAGGACAACCAGAGGGGCCGCCCACGCTTCCTGGCTTCGGGCTCGCCGACGCCGTGGCTGGTCAGCTTGGCACGTGGGCGGTGATGTTTGCGCTCTATGAGCGCGATCACAAGAGCGGCAAGGG
>DATLYA010000193.1:0-24121 GCA_035575235.1 Candidatus Methylomirabilota bacterium | reverse complement strand
AGCGAAAGAAATGCTGCACCAGCACCGCATCGAAAAACTGCTGGTGGTTGATGAGCGCATGCAGCTCAAAGGGTTGATTACGGTCAAGGACATTGAGAAGACGATCCAGCACCCGGACGCGTGTAAAGATAGACTCGGACGCTTACGCGTGGGCGCCGCGGTGGGAACCGGGGAAGACCGAGAGGCGCGCGTGGAAGCCCTGGTGCGCGCTGGAGTCGATGTGGTGGTGATTGACACTGCTCATGGCCACACGACCAGCGTCGTGGAAACTATCCGCATAATCAAAAGCGCTTTTCCGAAACTGGAGGTGATCGCGGGCAACGTGGCGACGGCGGACGGCGCGGACGCGCTGATTCGGGCGGGCGCCGACGGCGTCAAAGTCGGGATGGGGCCGGCGTCGATTTGTACGACTCGTGTGGTCTCCGGCGTCGGCGTGCCGCAATTGACGGCGATTGCCGAGAGCGTCAAGGTCGCCGCCAAAGCGGGCGCACCGGTGATTGCCGATGGCGGCATCCGCTTTTCTGGTGATATTGTCAAGGCGCTAGCCGTAGGCGCGAGTGCGGTGATGATCGGTAGTTTGTTTGCCGGTACAGAAGAAAGTCCAGGAGAGACGATTCTCTATCAAGGCCGGAGTTACAAATCCTATCGCGGCATGGGCTCGTTGGAAGCGATGCGCGAACGCGAGGGCAGCCGTAATCGCTACTTCCAAGATGATGAAGCAAACATTGGCAAGCTCGTGCCTGAAGGCATTGAAGGACGCGTGCCGTACAAAGGCAGTCTCGCTATGATTATCGATCAGTTGGTCGGCGGCTTGAAGGCCGGCATGGGGTATACAGGGTGCCGTACGCTGGCCGAGTTGCGCGCCAAAGCGCGTTTCATTCGCGTCACGTCCGCTGGTCTGCGCGAGAACCACGTGCATGACGTGATCATCACCAAAGAAGCGCCCAATTATCGCATGGAGTAGAAGACAATTATGAATTAAGAATTATGACTTAAAAATTTATGGATGGAAAATGCTTCTGGTTCTTTTCCATTCCTTACAGATTTAGAGCGCCTAACAAAACAGCCGTCATTCTGAGCCGAAGGCAAAGAAACTCGAAGTAATCCGCGACCCTTCGCTTCGCTCAGGGTGACACGCAGCGGTTTCGTTAGAGATTCTTAATTGTTCCTTCTTCATTATTCTCATGATTCTCATTCTGGACTTCGGCAGCCAATACACGCAGCTCATCGCCCGACGGGTGCGCGAGGCGAAGGTGTACTGCGAAATCCACCCCTACAACCTTTCACTGGAGCAGATTCGCCAACTGCGACCGGAGGGCATTATTCTGTCTGGCGGACCGGCAAGCGTCTACGCCACAGACGCGCCGATGCCGGATGCGCGCGTGTTGGATGCGTCAGTTCCCGTGCTCGGCATCTGCTACGGCATGGGCGTGCTTTTTCATCTCTCCGATGGTGCGGTGGTCAAAGCTGATCGTCGTGAGTACGGCTCGGCGCAATTGCTTATCGATGACGCCAGCGACCTGTTTGCCGGGTTTACTCCCGGCGGTGAGACTCGCGTGTGGATGAGCCACGGAGACAAAATGGAAACCCTGCCGCGTGGGTGGCGCGTGTTGGCGCATTCCGCGAATTCTCCAATTGCTGCGTGCCGGGACAACGCTGGACGCTTGTACGGGCTCCAGTTCCATCCGGAAGTGATGCATAGCGAACGTGGCCGGGAGATTTTCCACAACTTTCTCTTTCGCATCTGTCGCTGCCAACCGAACTGGACCATGGAAGGGTTCATCGAGCGCGAGGCGCAGGAGATCCGCCAACGGGTCGGTGGACAACGAGTGGTCTGTGGGCTCAGCGGCGGCGTCGATTCCGCCGTGGTGGCGCTGTTGCTGCATCGCGCCATTGGCGACCGCCTGACCTGTGTTTTTGTGGACAACGGCTTGTTGCGCAAAGACGAAGCGAAGCAAGTAGTGCGGGTGTTCTCTGGCTTAGGGCTTACCCTGCGCCATGTGGATGCGACAGAACAATTTCTGAGGAACCTTGCCGATGTTGAAGATCCTGAGCGCAAACGGCGCATTATTGGCCACACGTTTATCGACGTGTTTGAGGAGGCGGCGAAGACGATTCCCGGCGTGCAATTTCTTGCTCAGGGTACGCTCTATCCTGATGTGATTGAGTCGGTGTCTTTCAAAGGTCCTTCAGCGACGATTAAGAGTCACCACAACGTTGGCGGCTTGCCGGAGCGTATGCGGTTGCAGCTTATCGAACCGCTGCGTGAATTGTTTAAGGATGAAGTGCGCGTGCTGGGCCGGCTCTTGGGGCTGCCGGAGGAGGTTGTCAATCGCCAGCCGTTTCCTGGTCCAGGCTTGGCCATCCGCATCATTGGGCCCGTCGATGCCGAACGGCTCGCCATGGTGCGTGCGGCGGATGCGATTGTCGATGAAGAGATCCGTGCGGCTGGTTTGTACAACAAGGTCTGGCAGACGTTCGCCGTGCTGCTGCCGGTGAAAACGGTGGGAGTCATGGGAGACGAGCGGACGTATGAAAATGTCATCGCCATCCGTGGGGTGGAGAGCGTCGATGGCATGACGGCAGACTGGGCGCGATTGCCGTATGAGTTGCTGGGCCGCATGGCGACGCGGATTGTGAATGAGGTGCATGGCGTGAACCGGGTGGTGTATGATATTTCCTCGAAACCACCAGCGACGATTGAATGGGAATAGCGAGTAGCTTTTAGCTCTTAGCTATTAGTGAGAAGGTAAGGACCAGGTCTCGCTGTTTGGCTAAAAGCTATTCGCTAACAGCTAAGAGCCTTGTGGGGGGAAGTGGTGATGGGTTTTGTACACTTACATCTGCACACACAATACAGCTTATTAGACGGCGCCAATAAGATTAAAAATTTGTTGCCGCAAGTGCAGTCGTATGGCATGCCGGCCGTGGCGATCACCGATCATGGCAATATGTTTGGCGCGATCGAGTTTTACCGTACGGCCGTCCAGTACGGTGTCAAGCCGATTATTGGCTGTGAGATGTATCTGGCGCCGAAGAGCCGTTACGATCGCAGTCCCGTGCGGGCGGATGATTACGAAGGCGGTGGGAACTTCCATCTTATCCTTTTGGCGATGAATCTGGAGGGATACAAGAATCTCTGCCGTCTGGTGTCCGCCGGGTATCTTGAAGGCTTCTACCATAAACCGCGTGTCGATAAGGAACTATTGCGCAAGTATAACAAAGGCATTCTGGCGCTGTCAGGCTGCCTGAGCGGTGAGCTGGCGCGCGCGATGTTGGCGGGAAGGGAGCACCAGGCTCGTGAAGTGGCGCAAGAGTACGCCGCTATTTTTACTGATCGTTTTTACGTCGAAATCCAGGCGAATCATCTGCCCGAACAGGAGAAGATTAATCCCGCGCTCATTGAACTGGCGCGGGAGCTGTCTCTACCCCTGGTGGCGACCAACGATTGTCATTATTTGAAGGCCGAAGACGCCGAGGCGCACGAAGTGCTGTTGTGCGTGCAAAGCGGCAAAGTCTGGTCTGATGAGAAGCGCTGGCGATTCGGCACCAACCAACTCTACGTCAAGTCGCCTGAGGAGATGCTGGCGGAGTTCTCCCATTGCCCGGAGGCTGTGGCGAACACGCTCGACGTCGCCAAGCGCTGTGAGCTTGAACTCAAGTTTGGCGCCTTTTCCTTCCCAGTCTTCGACGCGCCGAAAGAAGAGACGCTGGAAGAGGTGCTTGAGCGTGAGGCCCGGCAAGGGCTCGCCGAGCGCCTCGCGCAGATGCGCGCAAACGGCGGCGAGATTACCGAGGAGAAGGAGAAAGTCTACCGCGATCGCTTGGAGTTCGAGCTGCGCGTGATCAAAGACATGGGGTTCGCCGGCTACTTCCTCATCGTGGCCGACTTTATCGGCTATGCAAAATCTAAAGGCATTCCTGTAGGTCCGGGTCGTGGGTCCGCCGCCGGCTGTCTGACGGCGTTTTGTCTCAACATTACCGATGTCGATCCCATTCGCTATCAGTTGCTGTTCGAGCGCTTTCTCAATCCGGGGCGCAAGAGCATGCCGGATATCGACGTGGACTTCTGCTTCGAGCGGCGCGATGAAGTCATTCGCTATATCAAGGAGAAGTACGGGTCGGACAAAGTCGCGCAGATCATCACCTTTGGCACGCTCAAGGGCAAGCAGGCGATCAAAGATGTTGGCCGCGTGTTAGAGTTTTCTTACGGCGACACGGACCGCATCGCCAAATTGTACCCCGCGCCCAAACAAGGAAAGGATTTTCCCCTGGAAGCGGCGTTGGAGATGGAGCCGCGGCTGCGGGAATTGCGTGAGCGGGGCGAGAAAGAGAAAAAACTCTTTGACTATGCCTTCAAGCTCGAGGGGCTGTTGCGCCATGCGTCGAAACACGCCGCCGGCATCGTGATTTCTCCTACGCCGTTAGTTGATCATCTGCCGTTGTTTGTCGATAAAGAGGGCAATGTCCTGACGCAGTACGCCGGACCGGATGTCGACGCCATCGGCCTGATCAAGTTTGACTTCTTGGGGTTGAAAACGTTGACGTTGTTGAACAACACGGTCGAGCGGATTCGCAAAAACCGTGGAGTAGAGGTCAATCTCAGCGCCTTGCCTTTCGAGGACCGCAAGACCTATCAGACACTGGCTCGCGGCGACACCGTCGGCGTCTTCCAGATGGAAGGCAGTGGCATTCGCAAGCTGATCACGCAGCTCAAACCGAGTTGCTTTGAAGACATCATCGCGGTGATTGCCTTATTTCGTCCCGGACCGTTGGACAGCGGCGCCGCCGAGCAGTTTATCAGACGCAAGCATGGCCGAGAGCCGATTACTTATCCGCATCCGCTGTTGGAACCGGTGTTGCGAGAAACCTATGGCGTCACGATCTATCAAGAGCAGGTCATGCAGATTGCCCAGGTGTTAGCCGGCTACTCGCTGGAAGACGCCGATAATTTGCGGCGCGCCATGGGCAAAAAGAAAAAGGAGGTCATGCAGGAGGAGCGGGCGAAATTCCTCAAAGGCGCGGCCAGGAACAAACTGTCTGATAAGCTCGCCGGCGAGATTTTTGACGCGATGGAAACGTTCGCCGCCTATGGGTTCAATAAATCGCACGCGGCGGCGTACGCCTTCGTATCCTTCCAGACCGCCTACCTCAAGACGCATTTTCCCCAGGAGTTCATGGCCGCGCTGATGAGCCTGGAGATGGGCGATGTGAACAAAACGTACAAGAATATCGCCGAGTGCCGCCTGCAAAACATTCCGGTCTTGCCGCCCGACGTCAACGAGAGCGACGAGGACTTCACGGTCAGTGGAGAGAGCATTCGCTTCGGTCTTGGCGCAGTGAGAGGCGTGGGCTCGAAGGCAATCGAAGTGATTCAACTTGCCCGGCAGGATGGACCGTTTACTGATTTCTATGATTTTTGTTCCCGGGTGCGTGGTTCACAGGTCAACAAACGCGTCTTAGAGAGTTTGATCAAGTGTGGCGCGCTTGACTCGCTGAGAGCGAACCGGGCGCAGCTCATGGCGGGGCTGGAGGAGGCGGTGAAATGGGCCGAGCGCCAGGCGAACGGAGGGGCGCATGCAGCGCAATTGGGGCTCTTTGGCGCCGGCAATGGCGTCAGCAGCGATGGCCGTCCCCTGCTGCCTCCGGTGGAAGAATGGGCGGATATGGACAAGTTGCGGCATGAGCGGGAGACGCTCGGGTTCTTCATCACTGGTCACCCGCTCGATAAATATGTGGGTCGCCTGTTCGGTGTGGTGTCATTAACCACCGACTCGCTCAAAAACCGCCAGCACCAAGAGAAAGTCAGGCTGGCGGGCGTTATCCATTCCCTCAAGCTCAAGAACAATAAAAAAGGCGATCGCTACGCCACGTTTACCTTAGAAGATAAAGACGGCGTAGTGGAAGTCATTGTATGGCCGGAAGCTTACCGGAAACATGAAGCGGCGATTCACTCTGATCAACCCGTGTGTCTCAGCGGCGTATTGGATATCGATGAAGACCGCTATCAAGTGATTGCGGACGAAGTGGCGCCCCTGGAGTCGGTGGCGAAGGAAGAAGTCAGGCAGGTGCATATTCAAGTGCCGTCAGACGTGATCACCAAGGAAGACTTATTCGCGTTGCGTGACGTGTTGCAACAGCATCAGGGAAACTGCCAGGCGTTTTTACACCTGATGCGTCCTGATTATAGTGAGACGGTGATTGCCTTACCACAGCACCTCAATGTCCTGCCGTCGCACGCCATGGTGGCGGCGATTGAGCGGTTGTTTGGTTCCGGGGTCGCCTCTTTTCGTTAGCTGCATGCTATAGTAGGCACAGTGACACACAGTATGGGACGTCAACAGCGTGTGAGGCGTGAGCGCACAGAGCCCGGCGGGCGCGTGCTAGAGTCCGCCGCCGAACGTGTGATCCTGGTTGGCGCTGAGCGGCCTCTGCGTGACAGAGCGCCTGGCGAGTACGCGAATTTTTCACCAGACGAATCATTGGAGGAATTGGCGCAGTTAAGTGCAACTGCAGGGCTGCAGGTGGAAGGCCGCATCGTGCAGACCTTACGCGACGGCGTTTCCCCCGCCACCTTTATTGGCGCAGGGAAAGTCAACGAAGTGAAAGACGCCGTAGGAGAAACCAATGCGCAAGCGGTGATCTTTGATGATGATCTCTCTCCGGCGCAGCAACGCAATTTAGAGCAGGCCTTAGGGGTCAAGGTGGTCGACCGCACGCAATTAATCCTCGATATTTTTGCTCAGCACGCTAAAAGCCTGGCCGGAAAATTGCAGGTTGAGTTGGCGCAGTTGGAATATCTCCGTCCACGATTGACGCGCCAGTGGACGCATCTCTCGCGGCTTGGCGGCGGCGTGGGCACGCGCGGTCCTGGTGAAACGCAGCTTGAAGTAGACCGTCGGCGTATCCGTGAGCGGATTGCCACACTGCGCCGCCGCTTACAGGACGTCGAGCGAACACGAGCTTTACAGCGTCATGAGCGTGCGCGTACGCCTTTTCCTTGCGTGGCGTTAGTGGGCTACACTAACGCCGGCAAATCAACGCTGATGAACGCCCTCACGCGGGCTGGGGTGTTGGTGGAGGACAAGTTGTTCGCCACGCTTGATCCGACGAGTCGACGGTTGGATCTCCCTGGGGGACAACCAGTCATGCTGATCGATACGGTCGGGTTCATCAATAAACTGCCGCATCAGCTTGTTGACGCCTTCAAAAGCACTCTGGAAGAGGTGCGCGCGGCGGACCTGCTCCTCCACGTGGTGGACGCCGCGCATCCGCGCTGGGAAGAGCACAAGGCTGTTGTGGAAAAAGTATTGGAGGAGATCAACGCCGGAGGGAAGCCTATGCTCACCGTCTTTAATAAACTTGATTTGTTGACGGCGGCTCCTCCTGAGGCTGAATCTCAGCCATGGCGGCGCACGCCGTTGCGCCTTGAACCAGATGGGAATGGGAAAGAGTCCGAGGCGTTTGGCGTCTCCGCCTTGACCGGCGCGGGGCTGACGCCCCTGTTGCGCGCGATCGAGCAGCGACTGGAGCAAGGGCGCGAGGTCGTGTATGTTGATTTGCCCCTGGGAGGGGGAAAAGTGTTGGCATGGTTGCGCCGTAGCGGCAAAGTGTTAGAAGAGGCATACTCTGAGAACGCTGTGAGCGTGACGGCTTTGGTAACGCACAAGATTGCCGGACAATTGCGTAAACAATTAGCGGACGGAACTCTCGAATGACTGCACTGCTGTTACGGAAGGAAGCGTCTTGTTGTCTTCAGCGATCCTCAATCTGCCGAACCTGATCACCTTGTTGCGTATCGGCGCCATCCCGCTGTTTCTGATTCTTCTCACTGATGAGCGCTATACTGAGGCGCTGGTCGTGTTTGTGCTTGCTGGAGTGACGGACTCCATCGACGGCGCCGTGGCGCGGCTGACCAACTCCCATACCACCCTGGGCGCGTATATTGATCCTTTGGCGGATAAATTACTGCTGGTGAGTTCCTTCCTCATCCTCGCCTTCTTGGGATTTATCCCACGCTGGTTGGCTATTCTGGTGATAAGCCGGGATGTCATTATCTTATTCGGTTTCGCGGTGTTGTATTTTATTACCGGACACTCTATCGCTGTACGTCCGACGCTGGTCGGCAAGGCGAGCACGTTCTTTCAATTGCTGATTGTGACCCTGGCCTTGGTTGCGCTTCATAATCCGGCCTGGCGATTTCCTCTGTTATGGCACGCCACGCTCACGCTTGCTGGAGTTGCGGTGACGGTGTCTGGCTTGCAATATCTCTCTCGGGCGTTGGTGTGGCTGAACCAGCAAGACGAAGGGGAGTGGAAACGCACCGAGGGCCAACAGCGCGATACTCTCGAAGAAAACCGGCGCAGGCACTCCGCGTAAGCGCGTAGGCTGCGCCGCGTCAACGAACGCTACGGCAACTAGAGGCCTTCGTGTGGCAGGTTACGTTTGCTTGAGCAGAGCAGGGGGGATTGCTATATGAATGTTTTCCTGGCGGAATCCGAGCCGTAGGGGATGGGAAAAGGGAGCGTGGCGGAACGTGATTCGGGTGTTTCCCCGTGTTGATGATGCCAAGTTGATGGAACTCTTTCGCAAGGGCGTGGAAGGGCAATGGTCAGCTACGGTTATTGATTGGGAGCGGCCGCTTCTGCTGGATCGCCACGAACGAGAAGCGATCGCTCATGTGTTGACGCCGGTGTACTTGGGCGAGCAAACCGCCATGGTTGGCGCCAGTTCGGTGATTCCGCAGTTTTTCGCCGCGCATCAGACGGAAGCGCAGCTGTATCTGGCGACCTTTCTGCTTGATGAGGCGCGGCACTTCGAGACGCTCACCCGTTTCTATCACAAAATTGAGCAGCGTCCGCTAGAAGTGCGGGACCTCAAAGCCATCTTCCGCTACCAGGCCCGTTTATTCAAATCAAAAGACAAAGTTGAATGGCTCTGGGGCATTCTAGTCAGTGACATTCTTGCGCGCCACTTCTACGGCATCCTGCTGAAAGCGCATCCAGGGTCGCTCTTCGCGCATATTGCCAGCCGCATTTTGACGGATGAGGCGCGTCATTTGGCGTTTGCTGAACTCTATCTGAAGAAGGCGGCGCAGCGCGCGCCGGAACTCGGACCGCGATTCTTGGTGATGCGGGATGAGCTGTTGACCTTGATGCGCGAAATTTATGACGGTCTGAGAGAAAAGGCGGCGCTGGTAGGAATTGATGGGCAGACGCTCTTTGCCGGGGTCGCCGGCGATATCGAGAAGAAGGTGCAGCGGTTGCGCATCGAGGAGGAGGAAGAGAATGAAGAATGCAAAATGTAAAATAAAAAATATAAAATAAAAAGGAGAAAAATTCCCTCTTTCTTTCAGGCGTGATTTGTCATTTCCTTCTCAATTTTGCATTTGACATTTTGCCTTATGAAATCCCGCCGCTCCCTTCCCCATTGGCCGCGCGCAAACCGCCCTGACGCCGTCGCGCAGCGGCAGGCGCATCTACGCGCCCTGTCGCATTGGCCGGCAGAACATCACCATGTGTTATCATGGCCGGTGTCCGCCGACATGCTTGGGAGTTTCCAGGAATGTTTGACTGGACACCTGGTGCTTCCCGTTGGCGTAGTTGGACCGTTGAGGCTGAGCCTCGGCGAGTACATGCTCGATGAGGCGGGCGCTATGCGGGAGACGGGCCGATCTCAGGACCAGGTGTATGTTCCCCTGGCGCACACCGAAGGCGGCCTGTCAGCGTCCATCCAACGCGGCGTCAGCGCCGTGGCGCTCGCTGACGGCGTGCGGACCTATGTGCTCGCCGATCGCATGACGCGGGACAGTTGTTTCGTGTTCCGCACCACCGAGGAAGCGCTCCGGCTGGCGCGATGGATTACTAAGCAGACGCCGGCAATGTTGACCTGGCTCAACGATCCCGCCAATCCGCTGCGCCGGGGCGCCACGGGAACAGAGGGGGAGAACGCCCCCAGCCTGCTGAGCTCACATGCGGTGTTGCGTGAAGTGGAGACGCATGTCGTAGGTCCGATGTGTCACGTGCTGTATCGCTTCACCACGGGTGACGCCTGCGGACCCAATATGATGACGCGCAACGCCTACGCGCTAAATCACCACTTTATCCTGACTCGCTTTCCACCCGCCGCCGGCGTTGCTCCGCTGCACGTGTTTCTCGAAACCAATATGGGCGGGGATAAGAAACCGAGTTACGCGTTCTTTCAGTTTCCCGGGCATGGCAAAGTGGTGCATGCTGAAGCCACGATTCCCGGCGATGTCCTGCGGCGGGTCTTACATGTTACTGCCGATGAAGTGATGGCGTTAGAGCATGCGGGACTCCATGGCGCTCATGCCAGTGGCATGCAATCGTTTGCCTTTACGCCAGCCTCGGCCATTGCGGCTATTTTTGCGGCGACGGGTCAGGACCTCGGCATGGTGGGCACGAGCAGCATGGCTCAGGCTGCCGCTTCTCGTGTAGGCGATGGCGTACATTTGTCCATCCGTTTTTCCGGCTTGGAGGTAGGGACGGTTGGCGGCGGGACCAGCCTGCCGCATGCGCGATCGTATCTGCAGCTTATGAATTGTCTCGGTCCAGGAAAAGTGTATCGCTTCGCACAGATTATTGCGGCGGCGGCGCTGTGCCTGGAGTTGTCTGCGGCGGCGAGTATGGCGACGTCCAGCAGTCACAATTTTCTCCAGGCGCATCTGGAGCGCGGGGGCATACGCTAAATGCAGCAAGTACGACTCCAGGACACAGTCCCACCTCCCTATCGAAAGGTCAAGCTGTCAGTGCGAGCGGAGCGAAGCAATCTTTGTTTTCTCCAGCGATTGCTTCGTCGTCTGCGACTCCTTGCCATGACAGACTTTTCTTTTCCGCTGCTGTTTTCGTCCAGGGAGTCCAACTTGCAGTTTTCAGCTTGCAGCAGTCAGCTTTCAGCCATGAGCAGGAGACAAATCCTCCTTTCGTCTCCTGCTGATCTTCGCTATGACAGCTCGTCTGATCGTTAACCCAGTAGCGGGCAAAGGCCAAGGGATCGCCGTTGCCGAACAGGCTAGCCGCGTGCTGCGGAAATATGGGCTTGTCACCGAGGTCGTTTACAGTCGCTCACCGGACGATCCTGCAGAACTGGCGCGCGCCGCTGTGCGTGACAGGCTCCCGCTCGTGGTTGGCGTAGGAGGCGATGGTCTGATCAGTCACGTGGCGCATGAGCTAGTTCATAGCGAGACGGCGCTCGGCATCGTGCCCGCCGGCGTGGGGAACGACTTTGCCCGCGGGATAGGCATTCCGCTTGAGCTTAATGACGCCTGCCGACTGCTTGTGCAGGGGAAGGTGCGCACGATTGACGTTGGACAGGTCAATGACCGCTATTTCTTTTCTGTGGCGGTGATGGGGTTTGGCGCCGAGGTGAACCGGAGGGCGAATCAGTTTCGTCGACTCCGGGTGAACGCTTTATATACTTTGTTGACCGTGGCGACAGCGTTCTCATATCAGCCGCAGCCTTTCTCCATCGCCTACGATGGACGCGAACGCCGCTGCCTTAGCTGGATGATTGCTGTTGGCAACACCTGGAGCTGTGCGCGCGGCATGGCGCTCGTGCCTGCTGCACGGCCGGATGATGGAGTGTTGGACGCCTGCATCATCAACGGAATGGGCAAGTGGGAGTTGTTGTACACCTTCCCTCGGGTCTTCAAGGGACGGCATATTTATTCCACCGGGATTGACACCATTCGCGGCAAAGAAATGATGATCAGCTCTGATTGCCCTTGTGAAATCTATGCTGATGGCGAGCGCTTCGGCGTACTGCCGGTGACTTTGCGAGCAGTGCCGCAGGCGCTTCAGGTGGTGACGCCGTGAGGGGAAGAGTGTGCACTGCATCTGGCGGAAGGAAAAATCTCCCCCTCCGCAGTCCCTGCTCCGCCAGTGTCTCACCTTCACTCTGGCCTTTTCCCTCAAGGGAACACTGCCGTTAAGTTAAGCTGTAGTGTCATGGCGAGCGGAGCGAAGCAATCTTTGTTTTCACAGGAGAGTGCTTCGTCGCTGGCGCTCCTCGCTAATGGCAGCCGTTCCGTAACGGAATGCTATTGCCTCCAGGGGAGAGTGGATCTGAGGGGTCAGGTAAACGGTATGCAATCTTCTGAGGGCGAGGGCGAATGCGAAGCGCCCTGTATATATTGACAGAGAAGACGTGCATGCGCGCAGGCGTGTTCGACGGCGGGGCAGGCGCATCCTTGTGGCGCCATGCGCGCCGTGCTGAGGGCATGCAGGAGCGCGTGCTCTTGCTGTGTACGTTCCGCTGACTCAGGCGCGTGTGGGAGCAGCGCGATGCTTCTCGTGAGATGGTTGACGACCTCTTGATAGCTGCAGTGCCGTGCGGCGTTCAGTGCTGCCTGGATATGATAGTGGATCGCGCGCCGGATATCGCGTCCACGCTCGAAGTGGACGGCGAGTTCGGATGCGGCCTCCGCGGCGCGAGCCCCATAGCCCTGTTCAATACGCTCGCCGATCCGCTGGTGGAGCTGTACGCGCTTTCCCGCCGTGACGCGGTCGTACCAGCCTTGCTGGTATAACGCGTGAATAAACTCATAGCGTGTCGTGAGCGTTCCGTCGGGCCATTCCTCGGCTCCTCGCGCACGAAGAAACTGCTTGCGTTGCGCAAGGCCCTCACACCAGTCCTCCACGGCTTCCTCTTCGGCGTGTAACCCCGCTGCAAGTGCAGCGGTGGAGAACTCTACGCCGGCGACGCCGGCGACTTTTAACACCTGTTCTTCTTGCGGGCTCAGGCGATCAAGGTGAGCTTCGATGATTTCTTGTATGGTCGTTGGCTTCTCAAGCTGCACGGCTTCCACGGTGGTCGTAAGGCTCCAGTCTCCGTCGTTCTGGGCGATCACGCCGGTCGCCTGCAGATGCTCCACGACGTTTTCGATAAACAACGGGTTCCCCTCGGTGCGTTGATGCAAGATCAACGCGAGGGCCGAGGGAAACGTGTTCGTCGGAAATCGCACGGCTAAATACCGGGCGACATCAGCAACGGTGAGCAACGTGAGCGGCAGATGGTGACAGCGGCTATGCGATTGCAATTCGTGCTTGATTCCCTTCAATGGGTGAGCGCCGGCGCAAAGTTCCTCGGGGCGATAGGCGCCGATAATCAGCAGCCGGGCCGGCTCCCGGCGGCTCAGAAATGAGAGCAGATCGAGCGTGGCGCGATCGCCCCAATGCACATCGTCCAGAACGAGCACCAGAGGCGTTTCCGCTGTCAGCGCTTCCACCACGTCCGCCATCTCACGCAGCATGCGCTCCCGCGAGGCCTGTTGTACTTCACGCTGCAATCGTCTGCGGTCCTGAAGCGTTAAAAGCGACGGCATCTGCGCCAACCATAATGGCGCATGCTGTTTCAGCAGCCAGAGGAGCCGCTCGCGCCCCGGCTCTCGGCAGAGTCGGCTGACCGCTTCTAGCACCGGCAAGAACGCTTCGCCGCCGCCATAATGGGCGATGCACTGTCCGCGCGCGATCCAGATCGACGGATCGGCGGCCACGCGCTCGAGAAACGCATTGATCAGGGTGGTTTTTCCGATGCCGGCCTCGCCTGTCACAAAAACCAGATGACGTTCGCCGCTGAGGGCTTTCTCGAGCCACGTACGCAACAGCGTCAATTCCGCGTCCCGTCCGATGCAGTTGATGGCGGGCGCTCTTGGCGCCGGAGCGGAACAGGGCGGCGGCATATTCCCCTGCAACTCGCCGTCCTGTTCAGAATTGCGCCTCTCTGACGTTATGGATTGGGTGCGCCTACGCCCGCGCGTTGGTAAGCGTTCACGCCGCCGCACAGGACGGATGAAGCGGTAGCCGCGCCGTTGTACGGTTTCGATATAGGCGGGCGCATGGGGTTGGTCTCCAAGCGCCTGGCGCACTTCGCGAATGCAGACCTTCAAGACGATCTCACTGACCCGAGTTTCCGGCCAGACTGCTTTGAGCAGCTCCTCCTTGGTGACCAATTGCCCGGGATGCTCCGCGAGATAGCGGAGAAGGGAGAAACTTTTTTGCCGTAGCGCCAAGACACGGGAGCCGCGCCACAACATTTCATTGACAATGTCGAGACGAAAAGGGCGGAAAAGGATGTCCTGAACTGGTGTCATTGGCGTGTCCCCTGCGGTTCAAGAATAATTGAACCAAAATTGAACCAGATTGTTATGACTTTCCGCTCATATTCCTGATACTTCGCACTGCGCGTCGTGCCCTGCGCGTAGTGCGGCAGAGGTTATAGCACAATACGGGGCGAAAAGGGAAGTAGCAGCGAGTCAATTTTTTTAACTACACTGGCGCCTGCCAGCGACCGGTGGGGGAGATAAGGAGGGTGCGTTATGAGGGAACGTACACTGGCGACCTCGAAGGGAAGGACGCTAGGGGCGGCGATTCTCGCGTTAGTATTCTCGGCGGGAACTGCTTCGGGCTATTTCTTTGACGACCGGCGGGAGATGAGTCTCTCAGGCTTCTTCTATTCCCGAGCAACCTTCGCCACGGCGCATGAGGACGTGAGCACGGCCAAAAACCTGTGGCGCGTTGGCAACATGGTGCAGCACCGCAACTTTCTCACCCTGGAGTGGCGGCATAACATTAACCGGATCTCCCGCGATATGCCCACTATGGGGCCGTTGTTTCAGTTGCTCAATTTCGACGCCTTTGACTACTACCTCAATATGCGTGAGGAGTACGACGGCGTGTGGGACTATGGGCCGCAGACTATTCAGAAACAGCTTGACGGCGGGGGCAGCACCAACTACTGGGATAAATACTTTGGGCGGCGGCCGCCGCGGTATCCGGGTGAATACAACCGCTTTAAGAATTTCTCGCACCTGACTTCCATTCAGTGGATGGAAAAGAAAGTCAACCAGATTCGCCTCTTTGAGTGGTACTTCAATATCACCAAAGGGCCCCTCTTCATCCGCATCGGGCGGCAGAATCTCTCCTGGGGAGAGACCGACGGCTTCCGTTTGCTCGATCAGATCAATCCCTTGGACAACTTGTTTGGCGGCTTTCTTGTTTCGCTCGATGAGCGACGAGTGCCGCTCAACATGCTCCGCGCCCAGTGGAGTTTCGGGACGGTGGGGCCAATCAGTGATTTAACCCTCGAAGGATTCATTTCTCCCGACAGGAGAACAGCGGCGTGGTATGCCCTTAATCAAGGGAGTTACTGGAACACCCATACAACGACCTCACAAGTGCTGGTGGGGAAGATGCCGTGTGGCGGACCGTTATTTGGCAGAAAGAACCCGGGGCCGAACGATGCGCCGGGCAATGGGCAGCCCTGTAGTTTTCGCGCGCAGGGGCCGCATAGCCGCCTCGAAGACAGCCGGGGCGGTGGCCGCCTCATTGGCACAATCTACGACTTTACTTTCTCGTTGGCGCATTATTACACGTGGCAAGACCAGGCGACTTCGGCGGCCGCTATCATCTCGCCCACCCCGGCCCATTTAGCATGGGATCTGAGTCCAGCGTTATTTAAAAGCCTCACGGGAAAAGACGCGCTGGAGAAAAATTCGTCCGGCCAGTTTGTAAATAATCCCTGGGGGCTCAACGATCAGGTCGTTGGCGCCGGTGGGGCGGTCGGAGGTCCTGGCAATGGTCTCGCCGCTCCGGCAGCCAGTGAGCGCAATATCGGGGTGCCAATTCGTGAGAAACGGATTCAGATCACGGGCGCCTCATTGTCCTTCCCGGTCAACGCCTTGACGGGGATGCTGGTAGGCAGCGATAACCCGCTCTATTATATTTACACGACGTTCCGGGGAGAGGTGGCGTACTTTCGCAATGTGGGGCTGCGGTCAGCGATACATGATGGCACCTTCGGAGCGCCAGCGGCGCATATCCAACGGTTTTTAACGCTGCCGTTGTCAAAGGCGGGCGTGACGAGCGGTCCGTTTTACGATCCGGAGTTTTTACCCGGCGGCCGTTTCTCCAGCGAAGGCAACTGCACGGATGCCTCTGGGGTGCGCGGCTGCCGGATCGGACGATTCAAGAGTCGCGACATTTGGGCGTTTAACATTGGCCTCGACCACAACCAATGGCTTCGCTGGTTGAACCCCAACAACAGCTTCACTATCTCGGCCCAGCTCTTCATGTTCCATGTGTTGAACAACCGTCGCGAGTATGACAAGGATCGACCGATCGGTTTGAATAACGACTTTTTTGCGACGGGGGTCCCGTTACACCGTATGGGGCCGATCGGGCCCAATCGCAGTGCGGCGGTGCTCGCCAAGCGGGCCGCGGCCGGCCTCGCGCCCGGCATCAACGCGCCTGCCTGTATTTTGCCGGCAGGCAGAACGACTCCTCCGTGTTCCCTGCGGCGGGTATTTCCGATCCAAGATACGCAGGAGCTGATGACTTTAGCAATCAGCACCCAGTATTTCGGCGGCAACGTGCGTCCCAGTCTGACTGCGTTTTACGACTGGTCAGGGGCGTGGCTACTGCAACCGGGTCTTGACTGGACTTTCTATGATCCATTCCGCGTCAGTCTCCGCTACAACTACCTGGACGGGCGCTTAGGCGCAGTCGGTGCTGGCGGTGGCCTTGGGCCTGCCATCGCTAAAGACAATTTCTGGGTGGAGTTCCAGTATCTGCTGTACTAGCAGTCAGCGGTCAGCAAAAGGAGAGAGGAGCAGGCGCCGGTTTGGTTGATTGCTGAAAGCTGATGGCCAACGAAAGGTCGTCCGATGTCGCTCTTAGTTCTCAGTTCACAGGAGCGGCAGGTGTTGGAAACGCTCATCCACCCTACTGCTCTCACTAATGAAGTACGGCGTGCCCAGGCGCTGTTGTGGCTTGATGACGGAGAAAGTCCCCAGGCCGTCGCGGCGCGGCTGCATGTGAGCCGCCAAACAGTGTATAACTGGGCGACGCGCTTTAAAAACTGCCGAGGTAAACTGGACGTTCCTGCTCGGCTCGTCGATGAAAAACGCAGCGGTCGCCCTGGGGTGTATCCTCCGATTATCGATCCGCTGATCAAGATTGCGCTCCAGTACGAACCGTTGGCCTTCGGTTATCAAGCGCACAACTGGACGCCTACTATTTTGGCGCATTATCTGCGGGACGTGCACCATATCCCAGTGTGCCGCGCGAGTGTGAGCCTGGCGCTTAAGCGGCTGGGGAGAGACAGCGTAAGCAGAAATGGTTTGGATGAGAAGACGCGACACTTTACGTGAAACGTGAGGCATGGCGTCCAATAGGACTTTCGTTAGGAGTACGGGACAAAACCCGAACTGCATGTCAGAAGATTAAAAAGTGTCATTGCGAGGAAGCGCAACCGACGCAGCAATCTCAGGAAAAGAAGATTGCTGCGCTCTGCTCGCCATGACATAAACTCATTCGCTCTGCTGTCCTCTTCGTCCAGGGTTTTGTCTCACGGCCGTTAGGTTTCACGCACCACGCATTACGCTCTCTTCACGCTCTTTCTTGTTCCCTTTCATTCCTTGCTCTCTTTTCTTCTCGTGCAATCCTGCTCCTCCATAGGCAACGCACGGTGGATATGCTACAGGGGGGCGGGGCGAACTTTGCCTGGATGCAAACAAAAAAGGAGGCTTGTATGAGTCTCGCGGGAAGGAATGCGGTTGTGACTGGCGGCGCTTCGGGCATTGGCCGTGGAATTTGTTTACGGCTGGCTCGCGACGGCGCCAATGTGGCGATTCTTGATCTGAATCTGCCAGGCGCGGAGAAAGTCGCCACCGAGATTACCGCCCTGGGCCGCAAAGCCGTGGCGTGTCAGGCTGACGTCGCCAATCGTGCGCAGGTGCAGGCGGCGATTACTCGCGTGCGCAAGGAGCTTGGTCCCGTGCATATACTGGTCAATGATGCCGGCATTGGGAAATTCGTGCTCCTTGCCGAGATGAGCGAAGAAAATTGGGACGAGATGATTGCCATTCACCTCAAAGGCGCGTTTAACTGTGCGAAGGCGGTCGTGCAGGATATGATTGACGCCAGATGGGGACGAATCGTAAACATTTCTTCGACTGCCGGACTGGGCGGCGCTGCTGGGCTTGTGCACTATTCTGCAGCGAAAGCAGGCATCATTGGTTTAACAAAAGCCCTGGCGCAAGAACTTGGACCAATGGGCATTACAGTGAACGCCATCGCGCCCGGCTTGATTGAAACGCCGATCCTGCAAAAGGATGGTGTGATCACGCCGCGCATGCAGAAGTTTATTGATATGACCGCTAAGCGCGCCGCCGTACGCCGCAACGGCGCACCGGAGGACATCGCGGCGGCGTGCTCATACCTGGCGTCGGAAGACGCGAGCTTCTTTACTGGACAAGTGATGAGCCCGAACGGTGGAATATACACATAAGTACAGTACGTCAGGTGGGGATCGTGAGGCGAAAGCTGGAATACGCAACACGCACTACGCGCCACGTACTTCGTGCTACGTAATGGGTGATTTTAGAGCCTTCGGTTTATATCCTTTCGCATAGTAACGGAGGTGCGGCTGAATGCCCTGTCAAGAAGAAATGTTGAGCGTTCGTGGCACAAAGATTCAGTTGCTCAAAGGCGGAACCGGTGATCCGTTGCTGTATTTGCACAGCGCCGGCGGCGAGGTGGTGTGGCTGCCGTTCTTTGAGCAACTTGCGCAACGCTGCACGGTCTACGTGCCCGCGCATCCTGGCTTCAGCAAGTCTGAAGGATTAGACAAAATCGACACTATGGAAGACCTGGTGTTTCATTACACCGATCTCATGGATCAGCTCGGGCTGACACAGCCGTATGTCGTGGGGCTCTCGTTTGGCGGCTGGCTCGCCGCCGAGCTGGCGACCCGCTATCCTCAGCGGATGCGGAAACTGGCGTTGATCAACGCCGTGGGACTGCGCGTTCCTGGTGCGCCAATTGCTGATTTTTTTCAAGCGACGCCGGAAGAACTGCGCACTATGGTCTTCCACGATCCGAAGTCGGACCTGGCGAAAACCTTTGTGCCTGACGCGCCCTCACCAGAAGTGATGGAAAACATCCTGAAGGCGCGGGAGGCGACGGCGCGTGTCGGATGGAACCCCTTACTGTGCAACCCCAAGCTGCGTGGGCGTCTGTACCGCATTACCGTCCCGACGCTGATCATCTGGGGTGAATCAGACCGCCTTGCGCCGGTCGCGCATGGCGAAGCGTATCACGAAGGTATTACAGGGTCGCAATTGGTTATTCTGGAAAAATGTGGACACGCGCCGCCGTTGGAAAAGCCGGAGGAGACCGTGCGGGTGTTAGTTGATTTCTTCAAGAATTAACCACTTGATGGAGACTTATATTCTGTTCCTGCCCCCGCAAGGGGAGAAGGCTAGGATAGGGGGAATTTGCTTTTGTGTCTGACCTCCTCACCCTGTCTCTCTCCCACAAGGGGAGAGGGGACCTGTACTTAACTTGTTGGTGAAATATGGATAATCCCTTCACCCCAGAAATGTTTGATCGTATAGATGAAAGCGACGATACGCTCTTCTACGCGTTTCCGCGAAAAGTCGTGCATATTGATGATCCCGCAATTGCCGCCGTAGGGCGATTCATGGCGCAGACTTTTCCGCCCGACGGCGTGCTGCTCGATTTAATGAGTAGCTGGCGCTCGCATCTCCTGGCTGGATTTATCAAGCAGCGCTTAATTGGACTTGGCCTGAATGCCGAAGAGATGGCCGATAATCCGGATCTTGATGAATATGTGGTCCAGAACCTCAATGCCGTTTCTCGGCTGCCTTTTGCGGATAACTATTTTGATGGGGTGATGGTGACGGTATCCGTGCAGTATTTGATTCGACCGCTGGAAATCTTCGGCGAAGTGCGCCGTGTGCTCAAGCCTGGTGCGCCGTTTATTGTGTTCTTCTCTAATCGCATGTTTCCCACCAAAGCCGTGCGCATCTGGCAAGTGCTCCGTGATGAGCAGCGGGCGGAGCTCGTCCGCACGTATTTTCGCTTAGCCGGAGGATACGACGAGGCGGTGTTTCACGATTTGAGTCCCAATCCTGGGGTGACTGATCCATTGTATGTAGTGTGGGCCAGGAAGAGCAGCACGCAGGTTTCGTAAAGCGAACGTCGTCCATCTTTTTTGCTTTTTGACTTTTGTCTTTTGCTTTTAGGGTTTCTTTGCCTTCCCGTATCGTTCTTCCCCACCTCACCGTCGAACAATCTCTTTGGCAACAAGGATTACAAATTGTTGCCGGTGTTGACGAAGTCGGCATGGGACCGTTGGCTGGTCCTGTGGTCGCCGCTGCAGTAGTATTCCCGGCTTCTGCATCTCTGGAATCCTTACCGCAAGGAGTGCGTGACTCAAAAACCTTAACCGCTAACGCGCGCGAACGCTTGGAGCAAGAAATCCGCCACGCCGCAAGCGGCGTCGGCGTCGGTCTCGTAGAAGTCGAGGAGATTGACGAGATCAACATCTATCAGGCTGGACTGAAGGCTATGCGGTTAGCGTTAGCCGAGCTTCCTCTTGCGCCAGAGCATGTGCTGGTCGATGGCCGGGCTCTGCCTGACCTTTCTTGTCCGCAAACGCGCTGTATAAAGGGCGACCGGCATATTTATTCCATTGCCGCCGCTTCAATTGTCGCCAAAGTGTATCGCGACCGGCTCATGCGCGCCTTGCATGAGTTATACCCGCAATACGGCTTTGCCAGACACATGGGCTACGGCACGGCAGCGCATCGGGAAGCTATCCGTCAGTTTGGTCCTTGTCCGGCGCATCGACGATCATTCCGGCTCGTATAGCTGTTAGTTTTGCAGCATCTCTTTGCGGATTACCATAAGCACCTCTTCGAGAGTTGTGGCGTCAGAAGTTACACCCTGGCTCTTCAGAAAAATCGTCATCTGCGGACGGGAATGGAGCCCTTCGACCTCGTACTGGATCACTTCCTCTACCGATGTGTCGTCACCCCTACTTGTTGACACATTGCAAGCACGGGACACGTCGAGCATTTCGGCAAGCGCCCGGTGCAGATGTGTTTGCCGAACGGCACCAATAACCGATTGATCTCGATCCAATACTGACGCGGCAGGATCGCTTCGAGCGCGACAGTTGTTTTTTCCGGCGTTGGCGTGTGGACGTAGCCCCATCGATTGGTGACGCGATGGACGTGAATATCCACTCCGATCCGCGGCTGATTACAGGCAATGCCGAGCACAAGATTCGCGCACTTGGGACCAACTCCATGAAAAGAGAGTAGTACAGCCGGGTCGCAAGGAAGCTCTCCTCCATACTCGTCAACGATGCGGCGGGCAATCTGCTGAATCTGCTTCGCTTTCACTTCATGAAAAGTACAGGCGGTAATGTGCTCGTCAATCGCTTCGACGCTCAGCTTGCTAACGGCTGCCGGGGTGCGAGCCAACGCGAACAGACGGCGAGCCGTGGGAAGCATCACTTCATCCAGAGTGCGGATAGAGATGATACACGCGACGAGCTGTTCAAATGGAGAACGAAATCCTTCCTCAGCCAGTTCAAATAACGCCGCCTTGGCAAATGGACGCACCGCATCATCGATCCGCCTCATTGCCGTATTGATGTCGAAAGGCTGCTTAGGCAAAACCTCTGGTTTGTTGCGCACTCTTCCCATAAAACCAGTCCACCACAGGGTTGGGAGCTGAGCAAGACGCAGGATGACTGCCGGACTTTCACCGGCTCCCTGCAGGCCGCTATACTGACAATAATAGCGAGAGGAGGTGCTCCCTATGGCGATCGAGGTGCTGATGCCTCGTTTGAGCGACACAATGGAAGAAGGCAAAATCCTCAAATGGCTAAAAAAGGTTGGGGATAAAATCGAAGTCGGGGACATTATTGCCGAGGTGGAGACCGATAAGGCGGACATGGAGATGGAGGCGCTCGACGCTGGCGTGCTCGCTGAGATTCGCGTCCGAGAGGGAGAGTCCGCGCCGGTAAACGCTGTCATTGCGGTGTTGAGCGAGGCTGGCGAGAGCGTTACTCCAGCGGAGCCGCAGAAAACCGAACCCGCGAGAAAGCCGGTGGTGTCTGCGCCGCCGCCTCCGAGTGCGCCCACTGAGGCAAAAGGCCCCGCCAAACCAGCGGCGGGAAACGGCACGGTGCAGCAACCCGCGCCCCCTGCTGGACGGGAAGGCGGAGAAGTCAGCAAACCGGCGACAACTGGCCCGCGCACGTCCATGGAGACCAGCGTGGAGCAAGCGCCCACGCCAAAGCCGCCCCCTGTAGAGAGCGCGTCCCGACTCTCAGCTGCTGCGCCTGAACGGAAAGTCCGTGAGCTGCGTGAGACGCGCCCGCGCCGGGAAATGTCGGCTGAGGCTGTTGCGGCTGAAGACCGGGTGTTTGCCTCACCGTTGGTGAGACGCATGGCGCAGGAGCAGGGGATTGATCTGAGGAAGGTGCGAGGGTCTGGGCCCGGCGGTCGTATTGTTAAGCAGGATCTGGAGAAGCTCGGCGGCGCGCAGGAGCCGGCGGCGACCGTGCAAATGAGAGTGACAGAACAGCCGCACCCCGACCTCTCGGCGCAACCTGCCGCCGCGCCTGCTGGGAGAAAAGAGCCATTCTCGCGCATGCGGGCCACGATTGCCAAACGCATGGCTGAGAGCATGCGGGAGATCCCGCATTTTTATGTGACGGTGGAAATTGATATGTCCGAAGCCGTACGGATGCGCGCCGCCTTGAAAGCGAGCGCGCGCGTGACGGTGGATGTGACTTACACCCATTTTCTGATCAAAGCGGTGGCCATTGCTTTGCAGCAACATCCACGACTGAATGCTTCCTTTGCCGGAGATGGGCGGGAGTTGAAAGCCGAGATCAATATTGGCGTCGCCGTCTCGCTTGAAGATGGGCTCATCGTGCCGGTCCTACATGGCTGCGATAAATTATCGTTGCTGGAAATTGCTGCGGCGGCCAACGCCTTAGTCGAACGCGCACGCGCGGGTAAACCGACGCAGGAAGACCTCTCTGGCGGTACGTTCACCATCTCGAACATGGGGATGTTGCCAGTGGAACACTTCACTGCAATTATCAATCCGCCGCAAGGCGCCATCCTGGCGGTGGGAGCGATCAAAGAACGTCCGGTGGTGCGCAATGGAGAGATCCGTGCGGCGCACACCATGATGGCGACGCTCTCGTGCGATCATCGTATTCTTGACGGCGTGACTGGCGGACAATTTCTGGCGGATGTAAAGAAACTTCTGGAGAACCCGGTCGGGTTAATGGTGTAGAACAGACAATGGAACGATACGATCTGGTGGTGATTGGCGCTGGTCCAGGCGGCTACGTCGCGGCGATTCGCGCGGCGCAACTGGGACTGAAGACGGCGGTAGTGGAGAAAGACAAACCTGGAGGCGTGTGCCTCAATTGGGGGTGCATTCCTTCCAAAGCGATTCTCACCTCGGCGGAGTTATATGAGGCAGTGAAGGACGGCGAGCAATTTGGCGTCAAGGTGCACGGGCTCTCCTTTGATTATGGGCAGGTGATTAAACGCTCGCGCGAGGTCGCCGATCGGCTTGCCAAAGGCGTGGAATATCTACTGAGGAAAAATCGCGTCCCCTTGATCGCTGGAACCGGGCGGCTGGAAAGCAAGAATCGCGTGATCGTGGAGATGGCGGACAAAGGCACGCAACAGATCGAGGCGGATCGTGTGTTAATCGCCACGGGTTCGGGCGAACGAACGCTGCCGGGGCTGGAGATTGACGGGAAACAAGTGCTCACCAGCCGTGAGGCGCTGATCGATACAGAGATCCCTGAAGCGGTTATTGTCATCGGCGGCGGCGCCGTGGGGATCGAATTCGCTTATGTCTACAGTGCGTTTGGCAGCCGCGTCACTATTGTCGAGATGGAAAAGCAGGTCCTGCCGGGGGTGGATAGCGAAGTGGCGCGCGAGCTCGAACGCGTATTCAAGAAACGCGGGATAGAAATCCTTACGGGAACCAAGTTCCATAGCCTGGAAAAATTTCCTGGCCGCGTGGATGTGACGCTCGACAGCGGCGGAGATTTCAAACACCGCACCGCCAACAAAGTGCTCGTGGCCGTGGGACGCTCGCCGTTGAGCGCGGGCTTAGGTTTGGAATCCCTGGGCGTCGAAGTCAATCGCGGCTACATCAAAGTGAACGAGCGTATGCAGACAACGAACGAGACCATTTACGCCATTGGTGATGTGAATGGCCCGCCGTTGCTCGCGCACGCCGCCTCTGAAGAG
>DATLYA010000192.1:0-3004 GCA_035575235.1 Candidatus Methylomirabilota bacterium | reverse complement strand
GATGGGATACCGGGCTAAACAATGAAGAATGAAGAATTAAAAATTAAAAATGTAAAATAGCGTGTCCGCTCGGGCTGAGCGTCTTTCGACTTCGTTTCCCCTGAGCGTGTCGAGGGGCTCAGGGTGAGCGGGTTTGAGGTTTGTCAAGATAAAAGCCTGTGCGACTACATGACTGTCTAATTGATTGACGGTTAGCCCTCTTTCTTTTCTTCTTCCGTCGATGCGGCGTTCTTGTCATTGAGGAGCACCTGCCGAATCAAGTCTGCATGGTGCTCCGCCGTGCGCGCCCGTTCTTCAAAGTTCGCCGCCGCTACCTGGAGGTTACGCTCACGCGCCCGGGCAGTAAGGCGGCGCGAGAGCGCCGCGCTTTCCTCCAGAGCGCGCAGCGCCGCCCATAGCGCGCTCTCTAACCCATCTTTTTGCGCCACCGCTAGACTCTCGTAAGCGGTGAATAAGCGGCGTTCTTCCTCCGAGACAGCAGAAGCCATAAGAGAGGGCATGAGCATTCTGATGTTGACGAGGAGCGACCGATGCAAGAGAAGAGGCCAGAGAAAGTATTCCGGAGCGCAGCAGAATGGCGCGCAATTGTAGCGCGCTATGAGCGCAGTGGGCAGACACAGGCGGTGTTCTGTACGCAGGAAGGGGTAGCCCTCCATACCTTTAAGAAACACTATCGTCAGCACAAAGAGGCTGCGCCGCGACTGGGGCAGTTTCTCGAAGTCGTGCCGAGTGTTCCAACGCCGAAAGGCTGGGAGGTCGAGCTGGCGTTTCCGAACGGGTTGCACCTGCGGGTCCGAGGGTAAGGGCATGTGGCAGAGCTCCAGCGTACGGCGGATTCTGGCGTATAGTGAGCCGGTGGACATGCGCAAAGCCTTTGACGGTCTACTGGGCCTGGTGAAGGGCGTTTTCGCGGAAGCTCCCTTGTCGGGCAGTCTCTTTGTCTTTGTGAATCGGCGCAAGAATTACCTGAAAGCCATTTATTGGGATCGCACGGGCTTTTGCCTCTTCGCCAAGCGGCTAGAGCGGGGGCAGTTTCGGTTGCCGGGGGGGGAGGCGAAGCAAGAGTTGAGCGCGCAAGTCTTTCAGCTGCTCCTGGACGGCATTGAACTTGGTCAGCGGCGCTAAGCGTGCTACACCCGTGTCATGACGGTGGCAGAGCGCGCAGCGCGGTTAACGCGAGACGAGATTATCGCCCTGCTGCAGAAACAGGAAGCACTGGAGGCGCGCAATGCGGAGTTGCAGCGGCAAAACGACTGGTTTAAGCGCCAACTCTTTGGTCAGAAGTCCGAACGTCGCCTCCTGCCGTCGGAGCCGCAGCAACTTCCCCTGGCAGGATTGTTGCCGTCGCCCCCGGCATTTTCCGACCTGCCGCCCCCGCCGACCGAAACGGTCAAAGCCTATCAGCGGCGGCTGCGGCGGGACGAGGCGGCCGTGACTGCGGACGAGCACGAATTACGGTTCGATGCCTCCGTGCCGGTGGAAGTGATTGCCGTGCCTGCTCCCGAGGTGGCAGGACTAACCGCGAACGACTATGACGTCATTGGCGAGAAGGTGACCTATCGGCTCGCTCAACGCCCCGGCGCGTACGTGATCCTCAAGTATGTCCGGCCGGTGATCAAACGCAAGGACACGGCCACGCTCTCCTGTTCCCCCGCGCCTCCGGCCGTGTTGGAACGCAGCTTGGCAGACGTCAGTCTGCTCGCTGGACTAGTGGTGGACAAATTCCGCTACCACTTGCCCCTCTACCGGCAACACCAGCGCTTGGCCGATGCGGGGATTCGCCTCAACCGTGCGACGCTTACACAATGGGTGCAGCGCACGGCGGCCTTGTTGGAGCCGATCTATTACGCGCAGCTCTCCTCCATTCTCCAGAGCCAAGTCTTAGCCATGGACGAGACGCCCATCAAAGCTGGTCGGCAGCGCAAAGGGAAACTCCACACGGGCTACTTCTGGCCGGTGTATGGGGATCAGGACGAAATCGCCTTTCCCTATGCCGCCTCTCGTGCCCAGGCGGTGGTACGGGAGGCGTTGGGGAGTTTCTGCGGGGTCCTGCTCACTGACGGCTACACGGTCTACGAACGCTATGCGCAGACGGTCAATGGCTTGGTCCACGCCCAATGTTGGGCGCACTGCCGCAGACAATTCGTCGACGCCGCAGCGGTCGAACCACCCTTGGTCGCGCAGGCGCTGGACTTCATTGGCCAGCTCTATTACCAGGAGGCGCAGGGTCGGGCACGACAGCTCACCGATGCCGCCTTACTCACCTTCCGGGCTGAATATGCCAAGCCAGTGGTCGACACCTTCTTTGCCTGGCTCGCCCGCACGCTCCGGGAGCACGTGTTGCTCCCGACCAATCCCTTCACCAAAGCGGCGCGGTATGCGCTGGAGCGCGAGGCGGCGTTACGCGTCTTTCTGGAATATCCGACCGTGCCGCTCGACACGAATCACCTGGAGCGGGAGATTCGCGCCATTGCCGTCGGCCGGCGGAACTGGCTCTTCTGCTGGACGGAACTGGGGGCGCGCTATGTGGGCATCGTGCAGAGCGTGCTCGCGTCGTGTCGCTTGCAGGGCGTCGATCCCTACGTCTATCTCGTCGACGTGCTCCAACGCGTCGACACTCATCCCGCCTTTGACGTCCATCTCCTCACGCCGCGCTTGTGGAAACAGCACTTCGCGGAGCATCCGCTCCGCTCTGACCTCGATCGCCTCCGTCAATAGCGTCGCTGATCAACCGCTTACGGGCGGACCGCGAAACGGGCCGATCAGCTGACGCGTCAGGAGCTGTAGCGGCAGAGGAGGAAGAGAGAAATCCGGTCCTGATCCTTTAGAGTAGTAGTCCTACGCTGGTTGAGTGCCGTTCCCTAGGTCATAGGAGAGGAACCGATGAAGGGACAAAACTATAGTACGGCGATCCTCGACATGGATGGCGTGATTACGCAGACAGCGCAGCTGCACGCCCGCGCCTGGAAGTACATGTTCGACGAGTACCTGGAGCAGCGGGGCC
>DATLYA010000191.1:0-12579 GCA_035575235.1 Candidatus Methylomirabilota bacterium | reverse complement strand
GGGTTTCACAGATTGATAGTTTTCCAGCAATAGCACGGTGAGACGTTCAAAATTTTCGTCTGTTTCCCACTTATGGGTAAAGACCGGAATCGGCCACCCGCGTTGTTGGGCGGTGATCGTCTCATAATCCCAGTAAGCCCCGCGCACAAGGCGCACGCCGATCGGCGCGCCGCGGCGTTGCACCCAAGCGAGGAGGTCGCGTGCGTCTTGCTCAGCGTCGCGGAGATACGCCTGCAGCACAATGCCCGCGTGCGGCCACTCACGAAACTCGTCTTCTTCTAAAATATCCTTGAACACATGTAGCGTGAGGTCTTTGTAGCGGTACTGTTCCATGTCCACCGTGACAAACGCGCCGAGTTCCTTGGCTGTACGGAAGATGGGACGTAAGCGATCTTTCACACGCGCGGTGCTGTGTTCTGGCGCAATGGCGTCAAACTGTGAGTACAACGCCGTGAGTTTGAGCGACAGATTCACGCGCGGCAAGGGACCGCCATGGTCGCTGTCAATCAATGGCGCGGGCTCCCAGTTTTTTGCCGCTGTAGTCAGCGAGGCGAGCAGATCGAGATACCGCTGTTGGTACGCGGCGGCCTCCGCCTCGCTCAACGTAGCTTCGCCGAGCAGATCGAGCGTGAACGCGAGCTGTTGCCGTCGCAACCGGCGGATCGCGGTGAGCGCTTCCGCCGGCGTGGCGCCGGCAATAAACCGCTGCGCCATCCGGGTGGCGTTACGCCGCACCGCGAGCGCCACCGCGCGAGCAGCGGCGGAGCGATGGGAGGCGAAATTCAATCCCCACTGCACGGCGATAGGAAAAATATCTTTGTGATCGAGAAAATACTCCTGGAGATGGCGGGCGACCTGTGCCCCAGTCTTGAGCATAGGCAGCACGTCGATGAAGCGAAACATCTGCACCTTCAGCGTTTCATCGCGCATGCACCAGTCGAGAATTTTTTCGTCCCACCAGGCGAAGTGAAACACCGACGGCGTTTCTGTTTGCAGGCGGGAGAAAATATCCTGGCCAATCTCTTTCGTTTTGCGTTCGATGTCATCAGACAGCGCCATGCTTCCTCTCCTCCTTGTCTTTTATAGCATAGCGCCGTCTGGTCGCCGGAGAGAATCAGGCGCCCCGGAAAAAAGCGGAGAACCGCAGATGGGGAGAATCGGAGAGAGAAGAACGAAGCAAAGTCTTTCACGTCGCCGATTCTCCGTTTCCCCGCTTCGCCGATTCTTTTTCTTGCACGTCTCCGGTTCCCCGCTTCACTTCGCCTTATGAGAGCTGACTGCTGAAAGCGAACCTGTTACAGTGCCAAGCGTGTCTCATCAGTCATCCGCTGCGGTTACTCCTCCGCCCATAACTCCGTCCCGCGCCGGCATCGCTCGCAAAGGGCTGCCAATTTTCCTGGCCACGCTGATGAGCCGACCGTTGGGGTTCATTCGTGAAGCGGTGCAAGCGGCGCTCTTCGGCGCGTCACGGCTCACGGACGCCTTTCTAGTAGCGTATAACGTGCCCGAGATGATGCAGGCGTTGTTCTTTAGCGGTGTGCTGAGCAATTTCTTTGTTCCGGTGATTACCCGCTATCGTGAAGATAGGGTCGAACTCAACAAGATTTTTAGCGTGGCGCTGAACGTTGCGTTGGGATTGGCGCTGGTGATTGGCCTTGCCTGTTATCTTACCGCGCCTGGCGTCATGACGCTTGCGGCTCCTGGGTTGACTGGGACTGATCATGATTTGGCGATATTTCTCTTCCGCCTGATGCTGCCCATGCTGGTGCTGCATTGCCTGCTGGCCGTGGTGAAAGGCGTGTTAAATAGCATCGATCATTACGCCATGCCTGAATACGCTGGCGTCTTTTTCAACCTTGTCGTGATTATCAGCGCCGTGGCCCTTTCCGGCTCGTACGGCATTACGAGTCTGGGGTTGGGAGTCGTAGGCGGCAGTATCGTACAACTGGTGGTGCAAATCCCGGTGCTGGCCCGCAAAGGATTGCGGTACTCGCCATGGGTGGGATTTGCTCATCCCGCGCTGCGTGAGATGCGCGGCCTGGTGCTTGGCGCCATGGCGGCAACAGCGGTCGTGCCGATTAACGCCTTTGTTGACCGGGCGATGGCGTCAGGATTGCAGGCCGGGAGCATCTCGGCGTTGGCGTACGCCTTCCGGGTGTTTCTCTTACCAGTGAGTATCTTTGCGGTCCCTGTCTACACCGTATTGCTGACCGACCTCTCTGCAGCGCACCATCAGGGGCGTCAACATATCTTTAAGGAGCAGGCGGCGGCGGGTCTTTCAATATTATTTGCCGTCGCCCTTCCCGCCACGGCTCTTCTCGTAGCGTTATCAACACCGATCACGCGACTGCTCTACGAGCGTGGACAGTTCACCGTGGATGATGTGCGGATGACGAGTCAAGCACTGGCCGCCTTTTCTGTGGGACTGCTTGCCTACGGCGCGAGCCAGGTGATGGTGCGCCTCTTCAACGCCAGTCAAGACACCAGCACGCCCGCCTGGGTTGGCGTGGGCTCGATTGCGCTCAATGCCGGCGGCGATTGGTTGCTCATGCAGCTCTTTGGACATTGGGGCATTGCACTGGTGACGTCCATTGTATCTTATGTCAATACGATTGTGCTCTATCTTATTTTCCGTCATCGGCACGGACCGCTGGATGAACCGCTGCTGCTGCGCCGCTTCATGACGCATTTTCTTCTGTCTGTCGTGCTGGGAGTGGTCTTGTTTACGCTGAGCCGCCCGCTGGCGTCTGCTCCGGGGTCGCTCATGTCGCCCGTTCAGCTCTTGCGCTGTGCTGGAGGGCTGGGCATTGGCGGCGCGGTGTACCTAGGGCTGGCGTACATTTTCAAAGTGGAAGAAGTGTTGATGTTGAGCCGTAGGATCCTCCGGCGACTGAAACGGTGAGCGACAATCTGTAGTCTTCCCATTCGACTGCCGGACTGCGGGTTTGTCAGTCTGACTGTAAAACTGCCTGATGGTCTAACCAGCTCATTCCTCTGGAGCGCCGCATGCGGATCAGCAGGAATCGCCGGCGTGCGCGCCAGATCATTACCAGTGCCAAGCGGTAAAATCCCTGGTCGGGCCCGGGAAAAGTTTTTTGCGAGTCCATTGATGACTTCGTTAATGGCGCCGTCGCCGCCCGCTGCAACAATCAGCCGCGCGCCATCCCGTAACGCGGTCGCGGCCAGCTCGCGCGCGTGGGACTGCCGCTCGGTTTCCCACAGAGTCATCGTCGGGTCCGCATGAATTGCCTCACGCAACGTCTCGGCCTGTGCGGCGGAACCAGCATTGGGGTTCGGAATAATACAGGTCTCCATACAACACCTGCATTCAAGCTAGCAGCGTTAGGTTGACAGGCAAGCCTGGGCTCAGGAGGATACACAGAGAGCGGTTCATGCGCGCAATGTGTATGCCGGTGGCGAAGGGCAGTCCGCCTCGCCGTTCCGGACGCTTGTATGCGCGGCATAACGTCATTCCTGCACAGGCGGGAATCCAGAATTTGCTCGAGCCTGGACACCGAGCCTGGACAGCAAGCAAAAGATCACCATGAGACGCCCCAAATCCCTTCGCCCATTGCTAATGCCCCTTCGTCTCTTGCTCCAGCAAGAAGCAATCGTCCTTGCTGCCGTATTGCTCGTGGTGGTCAGTATCAAAGGAGGAAATCTAGTGCACTTGAAGGCTATAATCCTTGCCGGAGTGGTCTTACTTTCAGCAACGCTTGTACAAGCAGATCCAAACTGCGGACCTAACGCACGCTGGGATCCAACGATGGAGAGGTGTTATAAAGAACCACCGCCTCCAAACGCGCCGCTTGATAAATCAGATGAAGAGGCTGCGAGTACAAATGGACCTTTTCATACTATGCCTTTGACTGACGAGGATATCGAACAAAAACAACAAGAGGGTAAGAAAAAGCGTAATGCAACAAAAGAGGTGCATTAGTTAAGACTTCTATATGTCGTTCCCATCCTTCGGGGTGGGAGAGGATTGAAACGAGACTTACTCGTGATGTAATTTGCAGAATCATTTTATCTCCTTTGATGGGAGAGGATTGAAGCAGAGTCTATGGGTCTTGTAGGAGTAACGCCCGATGGAAGAGATTGCCGAACTCCGCCATTACATCGAGTCTGGAAAGTACCAGGACGCTCTCGGACTGTTGGATGAGATGGAAGAAATGAGCCGGGATGACAAGATGAATAGGATCTCTAGTTTTATGGAGATCTTGTTGCTTCATCTTATCAAACAGGCTGCGGAACAGAGGACGACCCGGTCCTGGGACGTCGCAATTCGGAATTCCCTCCGTCAGATCGTCAAAATTAATAAGAGACGAAAGGCTGGCGGGTGGTATCTCACCAACGAGGAACTACAAGCTGCTTTACGAGAGGCGTATGACCCCGCGTTGGATTCTGCCTCACTGGAGGCTTTTGAGGGAAAGCATTCGGCCGAAGAACTCGGCTCCATGATCAATAAAACCGAGATTCTCGAGACTGCATTCAGAAAAATTGCGGCCCAAGCGGAGTCAGAATCCCACTAATTTCTTCCTCATGAAGGCGCGGGCGCGCGCTCTGCTTTTTTGATCGTCCCCGTCTTTTTTGTATCGTAGCCGTCCAGGGCTTCGACCGCACGTTTGAAGGCGTCGGAGCGAATCACTGCGACGAGCTTTTGTCCCATGTCGCTGTTGAAGAAGTCTTTGAGAAAAACAAGATCATACTCTTCGCGTTCGACCGGGATGAAATCAAGCCCGAGGGCTTTGGCGGCGGATTTGACGCCGAGGCCGGTATCAGCCAGACCGCTCGCGACGGCGACGGCGACGGCCATGTGTGTGACTTCTTCACGCTCGTAGCCTTTTATTTGTTGTGGAGCAATTTTGAGCTTCTCGAGTTTGTAGTCGAGGAGGATGCGCGTGCCCGCACCGGGTTGACGATTGATAAAAGTGATGTCTTTCCGCGCCAGGTCTTTGAGGCCTTTAATTTTTTTCGGATTGCCTTTCGGGACAATAAGGCCTTGCTCGCGAATCACCAGGTTCATGACAACAACCTGCGACAGCAGCTTCTGCCTCTTCAAATCAGGCAGGTTGTATTGTCCTGTCGCCGGGTCGAGCAGGTGCGTGCCGATCACATGCGCTTCCTCTCGCTTGAGCGCCATAAGGCCGCCGAGCGAGCCGATGTTGCTGGCGGAGATGCGCAGTTCTGGATACTGCGCGCGCAGCTGATCATCGAGCACGCCAATGGTGAGATCATTGCTGCCGGTGAAGAGAATGGTGTTGGCGATCTCCTCTACTGGCCGTAGCAGCTCTACCTCAACCTCCTGCCCGGCGTTGACTCCTTCCTCAAGCGGCGGAATGCGCAGGACGCCGTCCGCTTTGACCATGGTGGTGATCACGCCCGCGCCGCGATTGAGCGGGTTGACGATCACGCGATCTTTCACCCGGCCAAGACTGACGCGCACGAATTCTTCCAGGCCAAGGCGCGAGGGAATTTTCCGCGGCAGCACGGCAGTGATTTTTTGCGGCTCCTCGGCCGGCCGCCCTAAAAAGCGGGCGAGCAGCGGCCGCAAAATCTGTTGACAGATAACCACCGCCGACACGGGGTACCCAGGAAGACCAATCACCGGTTTGCCGTCAATGACAGCCAGAATCGCCGGTTTGCCGGGCATAACGTCGATGCCGTGCACGAGCACCTCGCCCAACGCCTCTAGCGCGCGTACGGTAAAATCATGCTCGCCCGCCGAAGAGCCGGCGATGATGACCACGATGTCGTGCGTCTGCACGGCCTTCGTCAACGCTTTGCTGATCTTCGGCAACTCATCCGTCACGCGCGGCAGCCGGTGTGGCTCGCCGCCCCATTCTTCGACAAACGCGGCGGTGACGCGCGAGTTGAACTCGATGATGCGCCCGGGCTGCGGCGGCTCGCCCGGTTCAATCAATTCAGAGCCGGTCGGGATAATGCCCACCGTGGGTCGCGCCACGACAGGAACTTGCACATGCCCGGCGGCGAGGAGCGCGCCGATGTCATACGGGCGCAATTTATGTCCGCGTGGTAAGAGCGGCTCGGTCGCGACGATGTCTTCTCCAACCAGGCGCACATGCTGCCACGGGGTAGCCGCCTCACGAATTTCCACCTCCTGGTCGTTTTTCTTGAACACGCGCTCGATCATCACGACTGCGTTGGCCCAGGCGGGTAGTGGATTGCCGGTGTCAACATATTGAAAGACGCCTCGTCCATTCTCATACGGGGCGCCGTTTTCCACTGGAACTGCTCGCAGGGTGACTGCCGAAAATTCGCTGGCGCCAAAGGTGTCCTCGGCGCGCACGGCGATGCCATCCATGGCCGACCCGTGATAGTGCGGCGCGGAGAGGACGGCGAAAATCGGCTCTGCCGTCGTGCGATGCAAGGCGCGCTCAACCGCGATCATTTCCATGCGCTTTGGCGGCGTGACGGCGTTGAGAAAGACGGACAACGCCTCCGCCAGCGATTTCTTTTTTAGATAACGTTTGCGTTCGGACTGTTTATGTTCTGTGACGTGACGAGCGTGCATAGGCGCTAGCTTTCAGCTCTCGGCGATCGGCGTTCAGCCTGTCGGGGTTAAAAAGCGATAGGAATAACATCGCGACAATGATTGTTAGTGAGGGTCAAGGCTTTAGAAGCCCGAGAATCTCTTTACAGTACCCCTCAGCGATCTGCCGTTCATGCTCATAGAGCACTTCGTCTCGATTATGAGCCAGAGGATTTCTGATTTTCGTAAGTAATTGAGCACGTTGATCCCAGTAATTCTTATCCTTTTTCAGTTTCGGTTTAAAAGTATGCCACTCGGCAAAGATGATAGCGAACAAATCTTGCGGATACGTAAAGTCAATAAGATTACGAGAAGCCCTGCTTCCAAATGACCCTTCTTCTTTCTGTTGCGCCTCTCGGCATCTCTCAAAAATCGGCTTCAGATTCGGTCGTGCCTTCTCTAATTTATCAATCCACTGGTCTCCATACTGTTCTAACATAGCGGCAGTAATGAGATTACGCAGTGCGATTTCTGTTTCACGCCACACCGGCCATAAATCGACCTGACGCTCTATCAACTTCAGGTAAGTTTGAAAGTGGGTAGAGAATGCAACGTACTCTCCTTGACCTGTAGGTTGAATGAGGCCGTAACGCAGGAATTCGTCTACATCAATTTTATACTGCTCCCCATTAAGCCAAGGGTGCCTGGAACTGAGTATACTGTGGCTGACATAGAAGGAGGTCAGCCATGCACCGCCGCAAATGGGACACAAAAACCAAGGCCATGATCGTGCTGGAAGGCTTACGGGGCAAGCCCGTGGCCGAGCTTTGCACGGAGCATCAAATCAGTCAAGCGCAGTATTACCAGCGGCGTGATCAGTTTCTGACCCATGCACCCAAAGCCTTTGAAGGGCATGAGCACAACCAGAAAGAAGCTCGCCTGGAGCGAGAGAACGCTCGGTTAAAAACGCTCGTGGGCGAGTTGCTCTTGGAGTTAAAAAAAAGCGACGAGGTGTTGGGATGACTCGGCGGAGGGCTCTCCGAGTGGTAGAGGCAGATGCCGCCCTGTTGCCTCGGATTCAGCAGCTCAAGGCCGAGCATCCATTCTGGGGCTATCGTCGCATCTGGGCCTACTTGCGCTTTGTGGAACAGCGGCCGGTGAACAAGAAGCGGGTGCTGCGTTTGATGCGGGAGCATCACCTGCTGGTTCAGCCTAATCGGCGGCTGAAGGCCAAGCGCACGCCGATGGGGAGCAAACCGCGACCCACCAAATCCAACGAGTGGTGGGGTATTGATATGACCAAGGTTCTGGCGCCCGGGGTTGGTTGGGTCTATATCGTGGTGGTGCTCGATTGGTATACCAAGGTAATGGTGGGGTACTATGCCGGCATCCAGTGTAAGTCGCAGGATTGGCTCTCGGCCTTGGATATGGCCGTGAATGGCCAGTTCCCACATGGCGCCCGCGGCCAGGGACTGTCGCTGATGAATGATAACGGCTGTCAACCGACCTCGTTGGCCTTCCTGCGGGCCTGCGCGACATTGGAGATCCATCAGGCGTTCACCAGCTATAACAACCCGAAAGGTCATGCGGACACCGAGCGAGTGATGCGCACGCTGAAAGAGGAATGTCTCTGGCTGCAAGAGTGGACGTCGCCTGTCACCTTAGCTCGTGCACTCGCGACGTGGATCGACGACTACAACGAGCATTATCTGCACTCCGCCCTGGGCTACAAGCCACCCAGGCAGTTTGAACGAGACTACCCCCTCAGCCATGGGACTCAGTTGCCGGCCGCTTGACAAACGGGGAGCACTACACGCTTTTGCACCCTGATCACCCTTGAGTTCATTTGCAGGAAAAGCAAAATCTGGAGCTTTTACCTCCTCGATCGTCGCCGCATCTAATTGGGCTTGGAAACGGGCCTCAATTTCAAGCAGTTCTTTTGTGACTTCCAGCTCAAGAGGGCTTAGGGAAGAAGGAGCAGAGGGTGGTAAGGGGACGGGAGAACCGTCCGATGGAGAATCTGAAAGGTTCTCGCTTGCGTGTGCCTTGGTAGGTTCTTCTGGTGTAGGTTGTTTTTCCGAAATTTCCCAAAATTCGATTTTCTCAATCGGGATGACAACGGTCCCACCGTCATGTTCTAATGTGACATGATCACGTCCAAGCTCTACGAGGATACCTGATACTTTGTGTCCGCTCCCTAACGAGAAAGCAACTTTGCTACCTATCGGCACTTGGCGCTGGATCAGTTGGGCGAGCATTAGAGTCCTCTTATCTCATTTTTTGCGGACGTCTCCGCCACTCATCGATTTCCCATCCCTGTAAAGTCTAATTTTGACGCGCTCCAAGTCATTATTTTTTTACTGCATTTTATCTATCTTCACCAAGAGGCGTAAAGTTGCTCTCGTCAAGTCTGCCATAGGAGGCAAGTTCCACGAGGCAATCGAAGACTCTCGAACTTCACATTCATTAGAGAAAGTCAACTATTGAAAACTTAGCACGTGAGATCTTCCGCGATTTTCCTGGGCCGCGACTTCACCATTCTTCACGAACTTCAATAGCTGACTATAGCGTGTGTACAATGAATAGCTTAGTTAGAATAAAATCACGTCCACCTCCTCTCCTGCTTCTTTGCCCTCTTCATCGTACGGAATACAGAACATGCCGTCGGCTTGCACGAGGCTGAAGATCGCGCCGGATTTGCCCGGCAGCGGTACGGCGGTTTGCACGCCGTCGCGATGTTGTAGCGTGACTCGAATGTAGTCCTCACGCCCCGGCGCGGAGGCGACGTTCTGCGCCAGCCGCGCCCGCGTCGTGCGCAGCGACGCAAACGCAGCGACGGGCGGTTCTCCGCTCATCATGCGGATCAACGGCGCGCCGAACAGCGAGAAGACGACGAGTGCGGACACCGGATGTCCGGGTAAGCCCATAACCGGTTTCCCCGCCGCTTTGGCGAAGATTGTCGGTTTTCCTGGCGCGATGGAAATACCGTGGAAGAACACCTCCGATTTGGGAAACGAGCAGATGACATCGACGGTCATGTCCTTCGTCCCTACTGAACTCCCGCCTGAGATCATCACCACGTCGGCTTGCTTGAGCGCCGTGGTCAGGGCTTTTGCAAAGGCTGAACGGTCATCTCTCACCACGCCAAGGTCAATTGTTTCCCCGCCAGCTTCGGCGATCATCGCGCGCAGCGAATACTGGTTGACGTTGCGCACCTGTCCCGGTTTCGGTGTCTGTTCTGGCGGGACGATCTCATCACCAGTGGAGATGAGAGCAACGACTGGTTTGGCGTGGACCGGAACTTTGGTAATGCCCACCCCTGTCAGAGCGCCGAGATCCTGCGCGCGCAGCCGCCGCCCCGCTGCGAAAATCGGCGCGCCTTTTTTGATGTCTTCGCCGATACGGAGAATGTTTTCCCAGGGGGACACGCTGCGTTGAATCTCCACCGTGCCGTCGCCCATCTCCTCGGTGTATTCCACCATCACCATGGAATCGGCGCCTGGCGGCAACATGCCGCCGGTGGCGATGCGCATGGTTTCGCCTTTCTTCAGGGCGCGTTTGACTTCCTTGCCCATTTCTATCGCGCCTACAAGTTTCAGATACATGGGCAAGCTGGCCGAGGCGCCAAAGGTGTCCGCCGCGCGCACGGCGTACCCATCCATATTCGTGCGATGAAAATGTGGTAGGTCCACCGGCGCGGTTAACGCTTTAGCGAGCACACGGTTGCAGGCGTCGACCACAGGGATGGTTTCCGTTTTCGTGAGCGGTGCAAAGTCTGCGAGTTGTGTGCGCGCTTCCGCCGAAGTCACGACACGAAAAAAGGCTTTGACTGGAGCGATAGCTACAGCCGCCGATGCGCGAGGCATGGCAACTCTCTCCTCACTTTCTCAAGATAGTCGCGATCGATTTCCGCGGTGATGAAGCATTCCTTGTCCGGCGCGCGCGCGATAACTTTTCCCCACGGATCAATAATCATCGAGTTGCCGTAGTCGGCAAACCCATGGGTGTTTTTGCCAATTTGATTCGGCGCGATGACATACGCCTGATTCTCAATAGCGCGCGCACGTAAGAGCGGCTCCCAATGCGCTGCACCGGTGGGAAAAGTAAAAGCGGACGGCACGAAGATTACTTCGGCGCCATCCTGCGCGAGCTGACGGTACAGCTCTGGGAACCGCAGATCGTAACAGATTGAGAGGCCAAAGACGCCCAGTGGGGTGCTACAGGCGACGACCTCCTGACCAGGCTTTTTGCTGTCCGATTCTTTCACCCGTACCTGTCCTGGAATATCGACATCGAACAGGTGAATCTTGCGATAGTGCGCGAGCAGCTCGCCGTCAGGGTCGAACAACAAACTGGTGTTGTAAGCGCGCGACTCATCACTCTTCTCTAAAAAAGAGCCCGCAAGCAGGTAAATAGCGTGGCGGCGCGCGAGCTCACTCAACCGCGTGGAGGTCCGACCAGGAATAGCTTCAATCTGCGCTGGTTCCTCGGCGCGTGGGCCGCGCCAAAGGAACACTTCGGGCAGCACGACCACCGAGGCGCCGCGTTCCGCTGCAAGACGGACGAAGGTTTCGGCTTTCGCCAGGTTCTCTTCTTTGGAAGATGAGGCAGTCATTTGCACGGCTGCCGCAAGATAGGAGCGCATCTCAGAGTCCCTCCTGAAGGGAACCTAGCGAAGCGTCCGTTACGGGTCAAGGCGACGTGAGATAGAGAAGGGCAGGGTGGTCTCTGTCTCACGTCTCTGTCTTTCATTGTCCTTTTGCCACAATCACTTCAAACTCTTCCTTCGTCAGCGGCATCACTGATAATCGGCCCTGGCGGATCAACGCCATGTGCTGAAGTCGCTTGTCCTGCTTCATGTCGATGAGCCTGACCGGCGTTTTGAGAGTCTCGACTGGCTCGATATCAACCACTACCCAACGCTCGTCGTCTGTCGTCGGATCTTGATATGCTTCTTTAACGACCCGGGCGATACCGACAACCGCGAGCCCTTCGTTACTGTGATAGAACAGTACGAGATCGCCGGTGCGCATAGCCTGCAAGTTATTGCGCGCCTGATAATTCCGTACGCCGTCCCAAAAGGTGCGCCTGTCTTTCAGTAATTGTTCCCAGGAGTATGTGAACGGTTCGGATTTGACGAGCCAGTATTGCATTTCCCTTCAACCTCCTTCCTGTCTTCCTAGTCTTTCCGTTTGCCTTTCAGATGCGAGCATTCTATAAACTCTAGTCCTGAGTGCTGAGATAAGGAGAGTGTTTACTCAGCACTCAGCACTTTTTACTCAGCACTGAGATAAGGAGGGACTGATTATGCCGCAGGGAAGCCGTCCAGAGTACCGTATCAAGGTGGAGAAGAATGTGCCGGCCACAATGCGTGATGGCGTGACGCTGTACGCAGATGTGTACCGTCCCGACGCCGAAGGCCGTTTCCCGGTGATTCTGCTGCGCCTGCCGTATGGAAAAGAGATGGCAAGCGATTTTGGCGATCACGAATATTTTCCTGCGCGCGGCTATGTCGTCATTATTCAAGATGGGCGCGGTCGCTTCGCTTCTGAAGGCGAGTATTACCCGCTTATCAACGAGGGGTTTGATGGCTATGACACCGTCGAATGGGCGGCGTCGTTGCCGTACGCGAACGGTTTGGTTGGGACGCAAGGACAATCCTATCTCGGTGCTACGCAGTACCAGCTTGCGCCGACTCGTCCACCACATTTGCGCTGTGCGTTCCCTGTCTCGGCGGCGGCGGATTATCATGATAGCTGGGTGTATCAAGGCGGCGCATTTTCGCTGGGCTGGCAGATTCCCTACGCTATTTTTATGGTCCGCAACACCATCGAGCGTATGGGCATTAAGGAACAGCTGTGGCCGAAAATTCGTCCCGATTTATTGCGCTCGATTAATTTTGGCAACCCTCTCACGCCGGAAGGCTATCGTCGGCTGCCGTTGATGTACTGGGCGGATCTCCTGCAAGAGACTTCGCCGTATTTGCGTGATTACCTGACGCATCCTGAGGATGGACCGTATTGGTGGCCGATCAACATCGAACGCCAACATCGCAATATCGCTATTCCCATGTACCATGTCAGTTC
>DATLYA010000190.1:0-14634 GCA_035575235.1 Candidatus Methylomirabilota bacterium | reverse complement strand
AACCCCTTCTTTCGTGAGTGCTTCATTGACGAACTGGCGCTCGCGGCCGGGCAGGACCCGTATCAGTTTCGCCGTAAACTCTTGGAGAAAGCGCCAAAGGATTTGGGAATTCTCGACGCTGTGGCGAAAGCCGCCACTTGGGACAAGCCGTTGCCGGCCGGCGTCCATCGCGGTATTGCCGTCCAGGACGCCTATGGCAGCTATACGGCGGCAGTGATTGAGGTTTCGGTTAGCGACAAAGGTGAATTAAAAATCCATCGAGTTGTAGTCGGCATTGATCCAGGTTACGTTGTCAACCCTGATTCCGTGCGGGCGCAGGCGGAAGGGTGCGTGGTCTTCGGCCTGACGGCGGCGCTCTATGGCGAGATCACCATTAAGAATGGTCGCGTAGAGCAATCGAACTTTCATGACTATCCTATGATGCGGCTGGCCGAAACGCCCAAGGTCGAGGTCGTGATTGCGCCGACCGGGGGATTTTGGGGCGGATGCGGCGAGCCGCCGATGGCTCCGCTCGCGCCTGCTCTCTGCAATGCTATCTACGCCGCGACCGGCAAGCGGATTCGGTCGCTGCCGTTGAAGCATCATGATTTGCGGAAGGCGTGATCTCTGGGAGAAGGGAGAAGAGGGAAAATGATAAACAGCTAGAGTGAGTTGCTCGTGATGGTGCGGCGTAGATTTCTGGTGAGTCTAGTAAGCGCCCTGCTCTTCCCGCTGCTGAAAGTGAGGTTCGCAGCGGCGGCAGTCCCGGAAAAGCTCGTTCCACTGATCCGTGAAGCAACCGGCGGAGGAACGCCGACGCCCGGTCGCGTCACACTTACCTTGCCGCCGCTGGCTGAAAGCGGGAATTCCGTGCCGCTCAAGGTGCAGGTAGAAAGCCCGATGACGGCTGAAAACTATGTAAAAAGCATTCACCTGTTCTCGGAAAAAAACCCGCGGCCAGTGATAGCGCGATTTTATCTCACCCCTCGCTCCGGTCGCGCCGAGGTGAACACGCGCATTCGCTTAGCCGGCTCGCAGCAAGTCATCGCCGTGGCGGTGATGAGCGATGGTTCGAGTTGGTTAGGAACCGCGGATGTGATCGTGACGGCGAGCGCATGTGTGGCGGGAACTTGAGGGCAGGTATGGCGAATGCTCGAATTCAAGCGCCAACAGAAGCCAAACGAGGCGAAATCATGGAAATCCGTTTGCTCATTCGCCATCCCATGGAAACCGGCTTCAGATACGACAATAGGGGGAAGCCGATTCCGCAAAACGTCATTAAAAATGTCACCTGCCGTTACAATACCGTCGAAGTATTCCGTGCTGAGCTGTTCCCCGGCGTTGCGGCGAATCCATATCTGTCATTTTTTACCGTGGCGGAATCGTCCGGTGAACTCGAATTGGTCTGGACCGATGACGCTGACGTGACTGAGACCGAACGGGTGGCGATTAGGGTAGTTGGATAGCCCTTTAATCAGTGGAGATGCTGTTAGGGATGCTGACGAAACGAGTTCTCCGAATAGCGTTTTCTCCGATTGCTGCTCTGATACTGCTCTCCAGTGCTCAGGCTACTGACCAGGTGACAACTCGCGGCGCGGTTTTAATAAACGCCTGCGCCGCGTGCCATGGTCCAGGCGGTCACAGCCAGGGTGTTATTCCCTCCATTGACGCTATGCCGAAAGAAAACTTTGTCACTGCTTTGCAGGCATTTCGCAGCGGCGAGCGTCAAGGCACGGTAATGAACCGTATTGCGAAGGGGCTTGATGATGCGGATATTGAAGCGCTGACGGCGTTCTTGTTTTCTTCGCCGCGGTAGGGTCTGTACTTGATTGCGGAAGGTGCATGCTTACTCGTCGTCAACTCTTACGCTGTGTCGTGAGTCTGCCGTTCGCCGGGGCTTTGCTACGTTCGGTGCGTGCAGCCGCCAGCGCCAGAGTGGTAGTGATCGGCGGCGGGTTCGGCGGGGCGACGTGCGCTAAGTATTTGCGGATTGCTGATCCGACGCTTGCGGTCACTCTCGTGACGCCGCGCCGGCAGTTTGTGACGTGTCCGTTTAGCAACGCCGTGTTGGTTGGCTTGCGCGAACTGGCGTCATTGACGTTCACCTACGACACACTCCGAGAGCGTTATGGCGTCCAGATTGTCCACGCTGAGGCGCAGGCGCTTGATCCGGCCAAACATACGGTGACGCTGAGCACAGGCGATACATTGGCGTATGATCGGCTGGTGTTGTCGCCCGGCGTTGAGCTGCAATGGGGCGCGATAGAAGGGTACGATGCCGCCGCAAGCGAAATGTTTCCACACGCGTGGGAGGCCGGACCGCAGACGGTGCTGCTGCGTCGTCAACTCGAAGCCATGCCCGACGGCGGCCTGGTGGTGATTACCGCGCCGGAGAATCCTTATCGTTGTCCGCCTGGACCCTACGAGCGCGCAAGCTTGATCGCGCACTACCTGAAAACTCATAAGCCTCAGTCAAAGCTTCTGTTGCTCGACGCCAAAGATACGTTCACCAAAGACAAACTGTTCCTGGCTGGGTGGAAACGCTTGTATCCCGGACTGCTTGAGTGGATATCGGGATCACAAGGCGGTCGGGTCGTGCGAGTCGATCCTCGTGCGGGGACTGTTCATACCGAATTTGACGCCTACAAACCGGGAGTGGCGAACGTCATCCCTTCACAACGCGCAGCCACCATTGCCCGCGCGGTTGGGCTCGACGACGGCAAAGGCTGGTGTACGGTGCGGGCGAGCACATTTGAGTCGACTGTTCATGCCGGCGTCCATATCATTGGCGACGCCGCCATCGCCAACCCGATGCCGAAGTCTGCGTTTGCCGCCAACAATCATGCGAAGGTATGTGCCGCGGCCATTGTGGCGTTGCTGCGCGGCGAACCAGTTCCCACCCCAGCGCTCATGAATACGTGTTATAGTCTGGTGGCGCCTGACTACGGCATTTCTATCACCGGAGTCTATCGGGTCGTCAATGAGGCGATTACGACCATACCAGGATCGGACGGGATCAGTCCGCTCGACGCGCCTGAGGCAACGCGCGCTCTAGAGGCCGAGTATGCGCGCTCGTGGTACGCCAACATTACGGCGGATGCGTTTGCATAAAGTATGAGGAAATATCAGAGCCGCGCGTTTACAACGGACCAAAGTTCTCTTCCTTTCCCACGGTATCTCGCACCTAAATGTCTCTGGGACAGAAGCGCGCACAGAGGCCGAATTGCAGGGATCGCACTTTTTTTTGCTATAGCTCTTGGAATTTGCAGAGGGGTCGCTCCTGGAGCCGAACGGCTTGTTCCTTACCATGTTGAAAATGGAGCTATTCCAGCGCCGCTCACGCAGCAACCCGGAAATCCAGAGCAAGGACGTCGCATCGTGCTTGATCGTGAAAAGGGCGATTGCGTCGTGTGTCACGCGCTGCCGCTGCCTGAGCGTCAGTTTCATGGCACAGTCGGTCCGCCATTGGATGGAGTCGGCAGCCGGCGCCCGGCGGGTGCGCTGCGGCTTCGGTTAGTCGATCCTCAGCAGGTGAATCCACAGACGCCCATGCCGGCGTACTACAAAGTGGACGGGTTGCATCGCGTCCTTGCACGGTATCGCGATAAACCGATTTTAACGGCGCAGGAGATTGAGGATGTTGTTGCGTATCTCATGACGCTAACAGGAACAACGCCGTCTTCTTCTGGAGCCGATAACGTCATTCCGCCTCCAACTCCGGCGGCCTCTGTTAGCGAAGGCAGGCGTTCAGGCTATACCTACCTTTCCGCCGAAAATCAGCGCCTACAAGATGATGAATTTGCTAACCCCGGCTTTCTCTGGGTAGAGAAAGGGCGAGCGCTGTGGCGGCAGGAAGACAGCGTCACTCATAAATCCTGCGCAAGCTGTCATGGCGATGCCGCTGTGAGTATGCGTGGAGTGCGAGCGCGGTATCCACGGTTTGATGCCCGGAGTAAAAAACTCATCAATCTTGAACTTCAGATTAATCGCTGTCGTCAAGAACGTCTCAAGGTTGCGCCTTATCCCTACGAGTCTGAAGCCCTCCTCGCCCTCACGACGTTTCTTGGCTTTCAATCCCGCGGGTTGCCTGTAGAGGTCCAGGTTGATGGCCCCGCGCAGCCGTTCTTTGACCGGGGGCGGGCGTTTTTCCGGCGTCGGCGCGGTCAGCTGGACCTGGCCTGTACGCATTGTCACGACCACCAGGCCGGACAACGATTGCGGGGGGAAGTCGTCAGCCAGGGCCAGAGCAACGGCTTTCCGGTGTATCGTCATACCTGGCAGACTTTAGGCTCCGCGCATCGCATGTTCGCATGGTGCAACGCGTCGGTGCGTGCGGAGCCGCTGCCGCCCGGCGCTGACGACTACGTCAATCTTGAGTTGTATCTTGCGTGGCGTGGTCAAGGATTGCCAGTAGAGACCCCCGCGGTACGGCGGTAACGCCACAAATACTTGCGCGCCACCGGTTGAGCGAGGTGAGCAGATAGCGTAGGAATGAGGGCTGACCCGTATCGAGGAGGGTAGGTAATATGCAACGGCGTGGATTTCGCAGCAGCATCACGACTCAAGGGCGACGCATGGCTGGGGCTCGAGCCTTGTGGCGGGCTACCGGCATGAGAACAGAAGATTTTCACAAGCCGATTATCGCCATCGCTAATTCTTTTACCCAGTTTGTTCCTGGTCACGTACATCTTCATAATGTCGGTCAGCGGGTCAAAGAGATTATTGATGCGCATGGCGGCTACGGGGTGGAATTCAACACCATTGCTGTGGATGACGGCATCGCCATGGGGCATGATGGCATGCTCTATTCCTTGCCGAGCCGCGAACTCATCGCCGATAGCGTAGAATACATGGTGCAGGCCCATGTGGCGGACGCCATGATCTGTATTTCCAACTGCGACAAGATTACGCCAGGGATGCTGCTGGCGGCCATGCGGCTCAACATTCCCACGATTTTTGTTTCTGGCGGACCAATGGAAGCCGGGAAAACTGAATTGTCCACAGGTCCGGCAAAACTTGATTTAGTTGACGCCATGATTGGCGCCGGGAACGATGCTCTGAGCGATGAAGAGGTGGCGAAAATGGAGGAGGCCGCCTGCCCAACCTGCGGCTCCTGCTCTGGGATGTTTACCGCTAACAGTATGAATTGCCTCAATGAAGCAATTGGTCTCGCTCTTCCTGGCAATGGCACCATTTTGGCCACGCATGCGCTCCGGTGGCGACTCTTTGAGCAAGCCGCCAAGCGGATCGTCGAGATGGCGAAAGCCTATTATTTGAACGGCGATGCATCGGTCCTGCCTCGTAACATCGCCACCTTCGAGGCGTTTGAAAACGCCATGACCTTGGACATCGCCATGGGCGGCTCCACGAACACCGTGCTGCATTTATTAGCCGCCGCTCGAGAGGCGGGCGTGAATTTCACCATGGCGGACATCGACCGGCTGTCGCGCCGAACGCCGTGCATCTGTAAGCTTGCCCCAGCGTCCAATAAGTATCACATTGAAGATTGTGCGCGCGCGGGCGGCATTCCGACGATTCTTGGTGAATTAGAGCGAGCCGGGAAGCTGCATGCGAACGTCATGACGGTGTCTGGACTCACGCTTGGGGAGCTGATCGAAAAGAATGACATCCGTCGGGACACGGCAGATGAATTTGCGCGGCAACGCAGTCTAGCGGCGCCGGGCAATGTCCGCACCAAGGAGGCGTTTTCGCAGAGTAAATTCTATGACACCGCAGATCGTGACGCCGTCAATGGATGCATTCGCGCTGTGGAGTTTGCGTACAGTCAGGACGGCGGACTGGCCGTGCTCTATGGCAACATTGCTGAGGATGGATGCATCGTGAAAACGGCTGGCGTCGATGAATCCATTTGGGTGATGGAAGGACCAGTGCGCATTTTCGAGTCGCAAGAAGAAGCGTGTCTGGGGATTCTTGGCAACAAAATCAAACCAGGCGATGTCGTAGTCATCCGCTACGAGGGACCACGCGGCGGACCTGGCATGCAGGAAATGTTGTATCCTACGTCCTATCTCAAATCTAAGCAGCTCGGTGCAACATGCGCCTTAGTGACCGACGGGCGCTTTAGCGGCGGCACCAGTGGGCTTTCGATTGGCCATGTCTCGCCCGAGGCGGCGGAAGGCGGCGCCATTGCTCTGATCGAAGAGGGCGATCGTATTCGCATCGACATCCCCAATCGTTCTATCAACGTATTGGCGCCGGAGGAGGTGTTGGTTGAGCGGCGAAAACGCATGGAGGCCAAAGGAGCTCATGCCTACAGGCCGCTGAAACGTCAACGTCCAGTTTCCGCTGCGCTTCGAGCATATGCGGCGCTGACGACGAGCGCCGCCCGCGGCGCGGTGCGGGATGTGACACAAGTGGAGCGGCAACGATAGTTACTTTCCGCTCGTTGACAGCCGCCAATATCCTGCTCGCAGGCTGTAGAGCGCTGCGCCTGAGAGCCGTAGCGTGCTGAGGGTGAAGGGTCAAGCGCCGTTTGGATAAGGCGGGATAAGGAATAGTGTTCGTGGGAACGCGCACGCGTGCGGCCGCAATATCGTGAAGCGCCTCCGTCGTTTCCTGCCTTGTTTAGAGGTTCATTGCAGCATACTGTCGCTTCGCACGCAAATTTCTCTGTGCAAGGGTAAAGTAATGAACGTATGTTTCCGAACTCCTGTGGCCTGGAGACGGTTTTGTCTGACACGTACTTTCCACGTCTCTTGCTCATTGCTGCTCTCTTGGGCGGTTTTTCTCCTTTTCGCGCGTGTCGCCTGCGCAAACCTCCCGCCAGTTGTTGGCGAACCCACGCCGCACGTGGCGGTTGGACCAGGCGCTGTGGAGAGTTCAATACGCCAAATCATACGCACGCTCGACGGCTATGTTTACATTGCTGCGGTGGATGATCAGGGGGGGGCGGCGCATGGATTTAAAAACTCGACATATTTACGGATGTATAAATCTACCACGGTCGGCGTTCCTGTAGCGTTTACTGAAGTTGATCGTGCGCGGCGGCCGCGCGCGGCGCGCCACGCCACCTTGTCCGGCGGCGATATGCGTCTCGACCGCACCGGTATGATCCATCTTGTCTATTACCGCACTAAAGACGGCGCGACAGTGTATAAACGCTTTGATACCAACACTGACCGCTGGGAGAGCACTTCAACGGTGGTGACGACCTTTAGTGGACGCCCTGGCCACACCTCCTATGGCGCCCGGGGTCGCGTCATTAACAGTATCGCCCTGGATCGTGAGAATACGCCCTTTATTGCGGTCGGTGGGGATGATGGCGTGAAGATCTTCCGCAAGAAATCCCCTGAAGGGTGGATCGAAGAAGCCATGCTCTCAGCTGCGCCCTCGATTCATCCGGCAATGACCTTTGATCGTTTAAACCGCCTGCATGTTGCTTGGTTAGAAAACTATGATGGCGAGAGCTCAATTTATTACGCCATGCGTGACGCCGCCGGCGCCTGGAGCGACGTCGAAATGGTATTTCCAGGAGACGCCAACGTGCTGTCCAACAGCAACCTTGATCAGAGCCCCAGTATTGCCGTGGATAGCCAGAACCAGCCAGTCGTATTGTATTTATCCGGCGCTCCAGGACAACCGGATCATTTCGTGCAGACGCGCACGATGGCGGCGGGCATGTGGATTGCGGATAATCCGCCGCCGCTCTTCTCTCGCACTCCTGGTCTTTACATGCGTGGCGACACAAAATTTGTCCTTCTTGGCCGCGATAGTCATCTCCGTCATAGATATCTGACGCATAAGCCGGAAGACGCGGAGTGGTCGCCAGAGGTGAGTTTCCAGCCGAGCGCACCGTCGTCGGCGTATGAGGGTTCAGTTTCGGCGCGCTACGACCCCGCGTATGAGGTCGACTGCACTGTTGTCGATGTCGTCTATTTTGAGGAAGCATCGGAGACGCGAAGAGTGTTCAAACCAGACTTGTATTATGCGGCGATTAAGTTAAATGAGGACGCAGGCAATGGCTCGTGCCGGGAAATTTTCAACTAGTGAAGGAGAGCCTGATATTATGCCGGCCAGAAAAAAAGCCCGCGGTTCAAAGCCGCCGCCTCGTTCTGCTGTCGCCAAAGCGCCGCGGTCCGGCGAGAATCATGATCATTTCTTCTTTGAGCATATGTACGAGGGATTTTTCCGGCGGGAGGAGAGTGACCTATGAATGAGGAACAGCAACAGAAAATTGCCGCCTTGCTGGCTAAGGAGCACGTCCTTGTGATCGCTACACTGGGAGAGGAATGGCCGACGGCGACCATGCAGGCGTTTGCAGAAACCCCTAAGCTCGACTTTGTGCTTATCATGCTCGAGAGCGCGCCTAAATTTCAGAACCTGCTCAAACGACCACAGGTTGCTCTTGTCATTGATGATAGAGACACGGGGGACGTAAAAACCTTGCGCGTGACTCGGGTTTCCGTGCAGGGCGTTGCTCGAGAAGTGCAAAAACAGAGTGCGGAGTGGCAGGAACTGCAAACGGTCTTTCTAAAAAAGAATCCGTTTGAGGAGCCGTTTTTTAGTTATGACGCCTTACGGATGGTATGCATTACCCCGAAAAAGATTACGTACGCGAATGGCGTCGCCGAACATTTCACCGTAGAGCTCTAAGCAGCTGGAAACTGTACCGCCGTCGCGCTCGCCGCGCTTGAGCAAGCCGATAACGTAACGGCGTACGGCTTCTCACTTCTGGCAGAACAGACGCTCTGCGCGGTAGGGGCGCGCCGCGCCGCGCCCCTACGAAGGCAGTGCACAGTACCGAACCTGGCTGGCAAAATTCACTAGACCCAGGTGGTTGTAGGCGAAGGAGGTGGAAAGCCTTCCGAGACGCCGGGACGTCGCTGAGAAAGCTCTCCGAACAACGCTAGAACCTACTGGGAAGCAGAGCCCGCCAACCGAGCGCTGTCTGCTGCCGCCGCCCTTCTTCCCCGCTCTTTCAGTTGTATAATCTCCCTTATGGCTGAAGCGTTCTTTCGTGAGATCGAGCATACCGCTGACCTCGGCATTGAAGTAGAGGCCGATTCGCCGGCGGAACTATTCCGCTGTGCTGGACTGGCGTTGTTTTCGCTCATGGTGAACCTTGCGCGCGTACAACCACAGGAAGAGCGGCAGGAAACCGTGCAGGCGGAGGGATGGGAGGAACTCCTGCACGATTGGCTCTCTCTGCTGCTGCGGCGCTTTCTCCAGGAAGGCTTTGTCGCCGCTGATCTCGCGATTGATGAAATTGATGCGTCACACGTACGTGCTCGCCTGCACGGCGAGAAACTTGATTACGGCCGCCACCAGTTTGAAATGGAAATTAAAGCGGTGACCTATCATCAGCTCGCCGTGACGTGGGTAGACGGACGCTGGCGCGCGCGGATCATTTTTGACGTGTGAATTCAGTCAGGCAGTCTATCAGTCGAACAGTCATACCAGAATTAATGAGAAAGAGCGAATTTGAGGTGGAGTATTTATGGCGGCACAAGTTCCAATCCGACAAATCACTGAGTATCTGTGGGAGATTCCACAACATGGCGGCATGCGCGTGCCTGGGCGCATTTATGCGACACAAGAGCTGATGGCTGACATTCAGAAAGAGGAAGCGCTGCAGCAAGTGGCGAACGTCGCCCATCTGCCGGGGATTGTCGGCTACTCGCTCGCCATGCCGGATATTCACTGGGGCTATGGTTTTCCCATTGGCGGCGTCGCGGCGGTGGACGCTGACGAAGGCGTTATTTCCCCTGGCGGCGTTGGCTACGATATCAACTGTGGGGTCCGGTTGGTTGCTACAAGCCTACAAGCGAGTGAGATTCAGCCTCAACTTCTCAAACTGGCCGATGCGCTTTTTGCCACGATTCCTTGCGGCGTTGGGGCCGAAGGAGCTATTCCGAAGCTGAGTAAAGATGAGGAGAAACGACTGACGCGCGATGGCGTGCAGTGGGCAATTGCACACGGTTATGGGTCGCCGAGCGACGCTGAGCATACTGAGGAAACTGGCTGTTTGGCGGGCGCTGATCCTGAGGCGTTGAGTGATGAGGCGCTGGATCGTGGTCGCACGCAAGTCGGGACGCTCGGCTCAGGCAATCATTTCCTCGAAGTCGATCGTGTAGAGGAAATTTACTTCCCTGAGGTCGCCGCCGCGCTTGGGTTGGAATTGGGCCAGGTGGCGATCATCATCCACTCGGGATCGCGCGGGCTTGGGCATCAAACGTGCGAAGATGCGCTCAAGGTGATGGGGAAGGCGATGGAAAAATATCACATCTCCGTGCCGGATCGCCAGCTGGCGTGCGCGCCGATTTCATCTCCCGAAGGGCAGCGCTATCTCGCTGCGATGGCCTGCGCGGCAAACTATGCCTGGGTGAACCGGCAAGTCATGATGAGTCTCGCGGAACACGCCTTCCTCGCGGCGTTGCAGATCAGTCCGCGCGAACTGGGGATGCGGTTGATTTACGACGTCTGCCACAACATCGCCAAACCGGAAACTCATGAGGTTGACGGTGTGAAGCGGAAGGTATGGGTGCATCGCAAGGGCGCCACCCGAGCGTTTGGTCCAGGACACCCCGCGATTCCCGCCGTGCTGCGGCCCTTGGGACAACCAGTGTTGATTCCCGGTGACATGGGACGATACTCCTTTCTCTTGATCGGGACGGAAAAAGCCATGCACGAGACCTTTGGCTCCACCTGTCATGGAGCTGGCCGCGTCATGAGCCGCGCGCAGGCGAAAAAAACCGCCAAGGGACGCAACCTCGACAAAGAACTGCAGGAAGGCGGCGTGATCGCCCGCTACCGTGGTCGGGGCACCTTTGCGGAAGAAATGCCCTATGCCTATAAGGACGTAGCCGATGTTGTAAACGTGGTGGATGCCGCAGGCATCAGTAAGAAAGTAATCAAACTGAAGCCCATGGTAGTCATTAAAGGATAAGGATATGCGTCCAGAATCCACGCTGTTCTATGATGTAGATACTCAGAAGGATTTTATGCTGCCCGACGGCAAGCTCTACGTCCCGGGGGCGGAGCGCATTCTGCCTCAGCTCGAGAAGCTGACAGTGTTTGCCCGGCAGCAGGGCGTCGCCATCGCTGGTTCTGTAGATCGTCATATGCCCTCCGATCCGGAACTGCGCGCGAATGGCGGTGAGTATCCTGAACATTGCATGAATGGGACAGAGGGGCAAAAAAAGGTCGCGGCCACGGCCCCGCTGCATCCGCTCTGGGTTGAGAACCGCGTGTACGCCGAAGCTGAACTACAATCGCTCCTCGCCCGGGAAGGAGAAGTGTACATCGAGAAGCAGCGCTTCGATGTGTTTACCGGCAATCAGAACGCCGCTCGTGTTTTTGATGTGTTGCTGCATGGGAAAAAAGATGTCGTAGTGTATGGGGTAGTGACAGAAGTATGTGTCGATCACGCGATCACTGGTCTGAAGGATCGCTCGGTGCGGTTGCATGTGCCGATCGATGCAATCGCCGCACTCAGTGCGGAGCGCAGCCGCGAAACGCTCGAGAAATGGCGAAGCTGGGGCGTGCGGCTGACAACAGTGGCGGAGGTGGTAGAGGAGTTGCGGCGTAATGCGTGAAACCAAGCGACCGCCAGAGACACTATCCAAGTCCTGCACCCCGCATCACGTTTCACGTTTGACAGGTCGAGCAAGAGGATTATCGTGGACATTATCTTCAAACTGGCTCAGCCCGCCGATGCTGAGCTTCTCATGCAGCTCATGCGGGAATACTGCGCATTTGATCACCTGCCATTTGACGAACAGACGCGGAGGCGGACGTATGGGCAGTTTCTTGGCGACGAATCCCAAGGACGACTATGGTTGATTCTCTCTGAGGGCGCGCCAGTCGGGTATCTTATCCTCACTTTTGGTTTTAGCTTTGAGTATGGCGGGCGTGATGCGTTCCTCGATGAGGTGTACCTTTGCGAGCCCCATCGCGGGCGGGGAATTGGCAAACGTGCGATCGACTTTGCTGAAAAGCAGTGCCGCGCACTGGGCGTAGGCGCGCTGCACCTGGAAGTGAAGCGGGAGAATACCAACGCCCATGCCCTGTATCGGCAGGTTGGGTTTATCGAGCACGACCGGTATTTGCTGACGAAACACATTCCTCCTTTCAGCTAACCCCTTCTTGGCTCCCGCTTGCTCTTGCTTTTCGCGTCGTCTCATGAGATGAAAAACGCTTGTCTACGAGAGGCGCCCATGCGTAACTCATCTCGTTCCACAAGCATCGCTCCCCTGCACAAGCGCTGGCATGGAGTCAGTCTCAAAGCGGTTGGCGTGAAGATCTCCGCGGCGTTTGTGCTTTTGACGTTCCTCACGATGCTGTTTCACGGCAATTGGCCATTGGCGCTTATGTTAGTGAGTAGTGGGATCGGGTTCTGGTGGCTGAACGACGTGTGGCAACGCCGTTGCGAGCGTCTAGAGGTGCTCGCCGACGTGCAGGATATGTCTTCCAGTAAGTTCACTCAGTATGCGGCGGAATTGTTGCGCGCGCAGGGCTACGCCGTCCTGAACAGGAACGCCGTGTCTGGCTCGCAAGCAGATCTGGTTTTAAGTCGGGGCAAAGAATATATCGCCTGTTGGTTGCATTACGGCTCCCGCCCGGCAAGGACAGAGATTGTGGCGAAAGCAGTTGCCGGGGTGCAGGCTCGCGCCGGGTGGCGCGCCATGGTGCTTTCCTCTCGGCGTGTGACCGTGAGCGCCTGGTATCGCGCGCGGCGGGAAGGATGCCTGCTTATTACCCCCGACACGCTTGCGAGTATGATTACGCAGTATCGTCGCGGACACCGCGTGATTGCATTCCCCCGTGAAGAAGCCGCCGGTCTGCGTGACAGAAAGTGAGGCTCTGATGGCGATTCTCAAAGTGGCGCGTCTTGGGCATCCGGTGCTCCGCCGAGTTGCGGAGCTTGTCGCCCCTGAGTCTATCATGCGCCCCGAGTTTCAGCAGTTTATCGATGACATGATCGAGACGATGTATGAATACGAGGGCGTTGGCTTGGCTGCGCCGCAAGTCCACGTCTCTCAACAAGTGGCCGTGCTCGAAGTCTCAAAACATCCGCGCTATCCGGATGCGCCGTCGGTGCCATTAACCGTGCTCATCAATCCCCGCGTAACTATTCTCTCGGAGGAGACGGTGGAAGGGTGGGAAGGGTGTTTGAGCATCCCTGATCTACGCGGCGTCGCGCCGCGGCATCGCGAGTTGCGCGTAGAAGCGCTGGACCGACGCGGCAACCCCCTTGATTTCGTGGCGAAAGAGTTTCACGCCCGGGTCATCCAGCATGAGTACGATCATCTGCAAGGGAAAGTGTATCTGGATCGGATGCCGTCGCTGGAGACGCTCACGCACTTAACCGAGTGGCAACGGTACTGGTTGAAGGCGTAAGCAGTGTTGACCTTTATTACGAGTAGCGCCAATAAGCTCGCCGAGGTCGAGCGCATTCTGGGTTGTTCGCTGGCGCGTGAAGCGATTGCACTCGAAGAAATTCAGGCGATCGAACTTGCGCCTGTGGTGCGTCATAAGGCCCGACAGGCGTACGCGTTGCTCGGGCGTCCCGTCCTGGTGGAAGATACCGGCCTTGCCTTTACGGCCTGGAACGGTTTGCCAGGGGCGTTGATCAAGTGGTTTCTTGTCAGTTTGGGCGTTGCCGGTCTCTGTCAGCTGTTGCAAGCCGCGCGCAATCGCGAAGCGACGGCGACCACGGTGTTTGCCTACTCTGACGGGAAAGAACCGCGCTTGTTTTCCGGCGTGATTCACGGCGTCGTTCCTGACGCGCCGCGTGGAGCCGCGGGCTTTGGCTGGGATGCGATTTTTCAGCCGCTCGGAAGCAACAAGACCTTTGCTGAGATGGAGCCGGAAGAGAAAGATCGCTTCTCCATGCGCCGTCTGGCGTTGGAGCAATTACGGGATTCGGGGTTGCTCACGCCATGAGCCTCGGTTGACGTTCTTGCCAGCGCAGCATATCTCTTGAGCCGCATGGCGGCGTGTGGCATTGCCTCTCAACTCTTGGGCGAAATTCTTCCTCGTGTCAGCCGCTCCTTCTCGTTGAGCATCCGTATACTTCCGCCAAGCGTACGGCAGCCTGTGGGAGTGGCGTATCTGTTCTGCCGCGCCGCCGACACCATTGCCGATACGGCGTTGCTGCCGCCAGACCGGCGGCTGGCGCACCTGGAGCAGTATCGTGCGGCGTTTGCCGAACCCGGCCCGCTCACGCTTGCTTCCCTGTCGCAACAGCTGACCGGACCGCAACAAAATCCTGCTGAGCGGGAATTACTCGCCCGTTTGCCGGACTGCTGCGCGCTGTTTGAGGAATGCCCGGTTGAAGATCAGCAGTGTATCCGCACCTTGGTGTTGACCTTGACGCAGGGCATGCAAATCGATCTGCGCGCGTTTCCCCGAGAGCAGGAGGGCCGGGTAGGGGCCTTAGAGACGCGGGCGGACCTTGACCGCTACACCTACCTGGTTGCAGGCTGCGTGGGGGAATTTTGGACGAAAGTAGCGATGGCGCACCTGCCGACACTGCGTCACTGGGATGTGGCAGAGATGGCGGCCCGTGGCGTGCAGTTCGGCAAAGGATTGCAGATGACGAATATCCTGCGCGATCTTGCCCAGGACTTGCGTAGCGGTCGTTGCTATCTGCCCCGGGTCGAGCTGGCGCGGCTGGGCGTTCAACCGGAAGAA
>DATLYA010000189.1:0-25712 GCA_035575235.1 Candidatus Methylomirabilota bacterium | reverse complement strand
TGACTATTGAGGTCCGATCATGAGCGACACCCGCGAGATCGCGAAGGCTGCCCAGGAGTGGGAAGAAAAAGTTGTCAAAAAGACGCTCGCTCGCTCTCCCGAGCGAAAAGCACGGTTCGAAACGACTTCGGGGATTGAAATTAAACGCATCTACACGGCTGCTGATACCGCGACGCTCGATTACCACAGCGCGCTGAATTTCCCTGGCCAATATCCTTTCACCCGAGGAGTGCAGCCCACGATGTATCGTGGCCGCTTCTGGACCATGCGTCAGTACGCCGGGTTCGGCACTGCCGAAGAGTCAAATAAGCGCTATCGGTATTTACTTGAGCAAGGGCAGACGGGGTTATCCGTCGCCTTTGATCTCCCTACGCAAATGGGGCGTGACTCGGACCATCCACTGGCCGCAGGCGAGGTTGGCCGCGCTGGTGTAGCGATTGATTCGCTGGCGGACATGGAAATTCTCTTCAAGGGCATTCCACTCGATAAAGTCAGCACCTCGATGACGATCAACGCCACGGCCTCGATTTTACTGGCGCTCTATCTCGTAGTGGCGGAGAAACAGGGAGTGAGGTGGGATAAGGTCAACGGCACGATCCAAAACGACCTCTTGAAGGAATACATCGCACGCGGAACCTACATCTATCCGCCGCAACCCTCGCTCCGGATCATCACCAACATTTTTGCTTTTTGCGCGGACCACGTCCCGAACTGGAACACCATTTCCATCTCCGGCTACCACATCCGTGAAGCAGGCTCGACTGCGGCGCAAGAAATCGCTTTTACGCTAGCGGATGGGATCGCGTATGTGGAGGCGGCACTCAAAGCCGGGCTTGATGTTGATACCTTCGCTTCCCGCCTCTCATTCTTTTTCAATGTGCATAATAATTTCTTTGAAGAGATCGCCAAATTTCGCGCCGCGCGTCGCCTCTGGGCGAAGATTATGAGAGAGCGTTTCCACGCCAAAGATCCGCGTTCATGGATGTTGCGTACGCATGCGCAAACCGCCGGGTCCACACTGACGGCGCAGCAGCCGGACAATAACATCATGCGAGTGACCATTCAGGCGCTGGCGGCAGTGCTCGGCGGCACCAACTCGCTGCATACGAATTCTAAGGACGAAGCTTTAGCGTTGCCGACAGAAGACGCGGTTCGCATTGCCTTACGCACGCAGCAAATTATCGCCTACGAATCGGGTGTCGCCGATACAATCGATCCTCTCGCCGGCTCATATTTTATTGAGTCGCTTACGGACCAGTTGGAAGCGAAAGCCGTGGAGTATATCGAACACCTCGACAAGCTGGGCGGCGCCGTGAGGGCTATTGAACTTGGCTATCAGCAACGCGAGATTCACGAAGCCGCGTTCCGCTATCAGCAGGCGATCGAGAACAAAGAACAGATTATTGTCGGCGTTAATGATTTCACTGTGGAGGAGGATCATCACGGTGAAATCCTGAAGCTCGATCTCACGCTGGAAACCGAACAGAAGCGGAAACTGGCGGCGGTCAAGGCGGAACGGAACCAGACCGCGGCCAAAACAGCGCTGGAAAAGGTTGAAGCCGCGGCCAGAGATGGCGGGAATTTGATGCCGGTGATTATCGACGCCGTTCGGGCCTATGCGACGCTGGGAGAAATTTCCGACGCCATGCGGCGCGTCTTTGGCGAATACCATGCGCCGTCGTTTTTATAAGGTTATTATGTTTCTTGAGTTCGTCGGGTTCATCGGGTCTAGCGGGTTCATAGAGTGTGTTGGGTTTCTTGAGTGCGTTGGATTTTCCTCTGATCCTATAAGCTCCATACCCCCTATGCACTCAACAAGCTTGTCAACCCAATCAATTCAATTAACTCCATAAACTTCATCAACCCAAGAAACTCGATAAACTCAAGAAACTCTATGCCTTCGCTTGCCGCTCCTGCCGAATTTAACCCGCTTTCCTCTGAATTTCGCGCTGATCCCCACCCTTTTTACCGCCGACTGCGGGAACTCGATCCTGTACAAAGGACAACAAGTAGTGATCGTGCTGGCGGCGGCCAACCGTAGCCCGGCGCAATTTGTCAACCCTGACAAATTCGACATCGCTCGCAAAGACAATCCCCACAGCGCTTTTAGTCATGGCATTCACTACTGCCTGGGCGCGCCGCTCGTGCGCGTGGAAGCGCAAATCGCTCTCAACACCCTGCTGCGCCGTATGCCGAACTTGCGACTGCAAGCAGAAGACCTGGAATGACGTGAGACGGTGACGCTGCGCGGGGTGAAGGCGCTGCCAGTGGTGTGCTGAGTTGCCGGGTGGGTCATGACCCACCCATTGCTCCGCTTATCAACGCGGCGGCCAAGGCCAGGGCCAGGGCCAAATCATTGACGCCTCTCCTCCATGTTGCTGGATAAAAGCATATACGCTTTGTATATCGATCTTTCGGGTTTCAATAAGTCGTGGCCAAGGCCAGGGCCAGGGCCAGATCCAGCTGTCTTCTCTTTTATTATTGACAGTCCGTCTATACTCACGCATTTCTTGGATCTGCTGACCGTCCACCTGCAGAAGAAAGAGGTACTCATTAATAAACGCATCGCCGGCAGTGATAAATTGATCGACTAACTGCGCCTCTACTACTATCCAATCATCTTGAGCGATGACATTCAGAAGCTTGAGATTTAATATCTTACGAAGCTCTTCTCCTCCTCTCTCAAGCAAGTCTTGAAGCTCTTTTTTAGTTTTAACGCCAGACAATACCACATCGTCCGCCAACCATCTTAGTGCGTCTGTACTCTTGTCCCCGAGAAGCGTATTGAAAAAGTTACGCACCACGGTTGCGTTATCGTCTGCACCCATGATTCACCTCCTTATGGGAATTGTTAGGTCAACCATCAGCAATCAGCAATGAATCGTTTTTGCAACTTCCTTTGAAGTCTTGGCGTCTCATATTCACTTCTCAGCCAAAGGAAAAGGCGCCTCGTGCTCTCTTCCTCCTCAGGGATGTCTGTGCTGTCACGAACAAATCCAGGAAATAAATATCTCCAGGTTATTTCTCTCTTCCCGAACGCCTATAGCAATAATCCAGAAGCCCGAAAGGTATTCGCATCAGAGTTAAAAAGTGTACTCAATCCCGCCTACGGGAACGAAATCGGCTCGTAATCCATCATTCCCAATTGGCGCTAATCCACCAAAGAAGATTGTTCCCGAGGCTGTTAGCGCGTATCTGAAACCGAAAGAAAAGTAGACAATATCATTTCGTTTGATTCGTTCAGGGAAGAAAGGAAACTCGATGGGTCCTTTAGCGACGTTGATGAAACAGGGACGTTCATGGGTGCAGGTGCGGGGATTTCCAATAAGAGCGGCTCCCTGGTATATTCCTTTTTTCGATATTCGTGTAGAAAGCCGACTGAACTCGCTACGGCCAATAAAGTCTATAATGAATCCTAATTTCTTATCTACTAATACTGTTCCACCTATCGTGTACAGAAAACTGCTGCGATCAACGTCATCTACATTAATATCAAGCCCTGCATTAAGACGTGGTTCCAATCGACTCCATAGAACCTGAGACAAGTACAAAAAAGTGCTCAGATGGGGTTCATCGGTTCCGTGAAAATTTCTCACCTCTCCGCTGGGCAATTGTAAATTTAGTCCTAATGCGGCGCCGCCAAGCCCATTTCGCCAAAGATGGTACTTAGCGTGCACGGCAATATCTCCTATTCCTGTCGCATGGCCGGCAGCTTTCCTCAATGAGCTTGAAGGACGTAGTGATTTCACAAAAGGAGCCCGAGAAAAATCAAGAGGATTTCCGGCAAGATCGACAAATCCTATAGGGATTTCGTTCCCATGCTGGTCTCTTGCGAAAAGAAATCTAGCGGACGAAGGGTCTAAATCTACAACTCGCACCAACTCATTACTGACTCTCAGGAAAGTATTGACAATAGGAATGGAGAGACCAATCTCTAGTCTATCAGTGACTCCATATCGCACTGTCGGTACAATAGAGTGAGCATGAAGATCAATTCGAGTATGGATCACCGCACCAGACGAAGGAGCCGCAAAGAGAGTCTCCCCGGTCGGCAACTGCCCCACTGCAATACCTTCTTCTGAAAATACATCATTCAAGAGCGCCGGACTTTTGATATTGGTCAAATTTTTTCCGTTCAAGGCGCTAAAATCAACGAAAGAGCCACCAATACTAAAATCAAATTGTCCCTTGCCTAGAGTTAAAGACCGTTCGCTAAAAAGGGCTCCCGGGACTCCGGTTAATCGCTCAAAAATATCAGTCGTTTGATTAAGGCGGTAGACGAATGACGGAGCGCCTGAAGTAGTAGGGACTTGTCTGATTGCTTCTGCAGTGCCAGCAGAAAAGGCTGGGGCCACGGCCTTAGCAGAAAGAGTAGTGTCTGCTCCAAGAGCATTGAAGGAGAAAGCGCGTACAAATACATCTGTTAAATCCCGCGCCTCACCCTGAACCACAACGCCCGCGAAAAAAATTTGCGCCGCGCACGTGAACAACAAAATACGCGCCAATTTCTTCCTCATTGTCGTGCCCTCCTTTAGCTTTTGTCCCGTGCGCTTTCTCGTCTACATACCTTAATAATGAAGGGAAAGTGGTGAGATTCAGAGGCTCCCGGAGTTTAATAGGCTTATGAATACGTGTTTCTCCTTATGGTAGGCTCTCTCGCGCTCTTCTCGAAGAGACGTAATAAGTCATTGAACAAAATGTTCATTGCGTCTGAACACAAGCGCCGCCTTCCCTTGCAGGTAGTGTTATTGGGGCTTCTTGCTACTTCTTTCCCATGCTTATACGCCATCCCGCGTCCGTCCGCACGAGGATTTTGGTGAATCGCGCATCGAGATTCACTCTCTGTCCAGTCTGCGCGTCAACGAAGCGATCCTCTCGAGTATAGCTTGCGACTGCTTCGTTTCCATGGACCGCTATTTCAACATCGTTAAGATTGACCGTGAGGTTCTGAGCCTGCTGAAAGTATTTCTCATTCGCTTCTCGCTGCGCCGGGGTGACTGTTTCGTAGACGTCTTCAAGGAGGGTGAGGTTTTTCTTTTCGTAAGCTTGACGATATCTTTCCAACACCTGGCGTACTTCATCTTCCGGCGTGCGGCTCCGTGACAGGTCCTCGTCAGCCCACGCTGCACTTACTTCCAACCAGCGGAGTGACAACGGACCCGGCGTCTCAGGCTTGCTCTCTGCCGGTTGAACGTCCGAAGGCGGCGTCTTCTGCTGAGGAGACGTCGCTGGGACCTCTCCCTCGCCTTCCAGCATTAATCTGAACGTATCTGGAGGCGGCGCTTTTCTTTCTGTGACCTCAGGAGTCTTCAGGTCCAGACGGATGATGATCTGAGCGGCCAGCTCCTGCATCAGACGAAAAAAATCATCCAGTTTTCCTTCTTTTTCTTCCGGAGGCTCGATGACAGGGCGCTCCACGTCTTCTGGATGCGACTCAATATGCAAAGTCATCCCCACGGCGACGAAACTGCCGCGGATAACCTTAAAGATTCCCAGCCGCCGCGCCAACTCAATGTCAGAGAGATGGCATTGCTGCAAAAGCCAATCGAAGTGCTCAGATGGATACACCCTGAGACCTTCAGCCCGGCTTAGCTCACTGCTCAGCCGTCGCGGAATCGCCTCCTTGAGCCATATGTGGTCAGGGTCGACTTTTAACATGTCGAAGGCCCTGACAATGATTGCTTTTGTTCTGCTTCTTTGTGAGCCTTGACATGGGTCTACAGGCCTTGGTGGAAGAATACTCACCACTAGCACGGCTACGGCTATTCCTCCAAACAGGACGAGAAAGGAAAGAGCAGTCAGACGTCGCCATCGTTTTGCGAGTGAGTGCGCCCCTTCTTTTTCACCTCTCTTATCTTGGGGGAGAAAAGCGCCCGGCTCCAAATGCACGCGGTATACACGCGCCGATCTCTGCATTTTCTCAAAATACTTTATGCCAAGATCCTCACATGACTGGGCTAAGCCCGGCCTATTTTTGATCTGATCGTAGACCACCTCAGAAATGCAGATTCCGCCTGGTTCCGCGACTTCATGCTGCAGCAGAGCTGCAAAGTTCACCCCGTCACCATGGACATTGCCTCCCTGTAGGCTGACTTCTCCCAGGTTGACGGCGATGCGGAATTCTATGCGGCGGTTGGCTGGTAACTGAGCATTCTTCTGTTGTAATTCCCGTTGAATCTGCACCGCACACTGAACCGCTTCTACCGCACTGGAAAACAGCGCCAGCAGGTCATCTCCAGCCGGAGTGCCAATGACTTCTCCGCTGTGCTGTCGAAGCCATTTGTGCATCACCGCACGATGAGCGTTGAGGGTTTGTATTGTGGACTCTTCGTCTTCGCCTATCCGGCGGCTGTAGCCTTTGACGTCGGCGTGAAGGATGGCGACGAGTTTACGTGCTACCGTCTTCGCCGATGAAGAGATAAGCTTTATTTCTTGCTCGGAAAAGAACGTGACGGCTGGGTCGCCGTAGAGCATGTAACTTGCCCAGGTCAGTCGCTCTCCGCCTTTTTGCGAGCGAATCTCTAGTCGCGCCTGGCGTAGGGCTTCGCCCAGGGTGAGTCCTGAGGCGAGACCTTTGTAGAACACCACGGCAAAATCCCGGCTCTCTTCGTCGTGCACGACCCAGAACGCGCCGATGTAATTTCTTACACCCGCCACAAGAAAAGCGCTGCCAATGCCGAACGCTTCGCCGTCATACCGATAGCGTCCACCCCACGCTGTTGTGGCTCCAGCTTGACATGAGTTCGAGAAAACCAGCAAAGGCGGGCGGCTCAGACTGCGCAACTCTTCCGCCGTCAAGACGCCTTCCTGTAAATGCCAGCCGCTGTGCTGCGGCTGCACGGGGTCATAGTGGCTATGGCCGGCAAAATGCACGACATCGTGGGCTTGTAACTCGGTTAATACTTCCGCTTTACTGACCAGCCTGCCGCCGAGCAGCGTGACTTTTACTTTTTCGACGCCATCCAAGATCCGGCAGAGTTGTTCCGCTTCTTGCACAGCTTGCGGTAAGCTTTCAGTCGGGTCGGCAATGAGCAGGACCTTTAAGCGTTCTGGTTCCACCGGCTCCCTGCTCGGTGAGGGAATAGAGCGAGGGACATAAACATACCTCCCCATAGGGAACTTCGTAGCGAAAAAGTCCACGCCATCGTGGCACAGTTCCCAGGGCACATGGATCAATTGCTCGTCTAGGTGCAGGAAAAGGTCTGCTGGGTCGGCGGTGCGGAGAAAAGTGCGCGCTTGTTCTGGGAGCAGTTGCGTAAAGATCTGTTCACCTATGGATTGAAGTCGGCGCATCGTGACATTGGGCTCGCCGTATGTAGGGGTTCCGTTTCTGGTCTTGCTGGGCTCTCGAGGCGTCGCCAGACGCTCGATTTGACCGAGTAGCCCGAGCAAGAGCTTCTCGTCAACCTGGGTTTCACTCTCGTAACCCATGGGGCCTCCCGTTTCGAGAGTGACGAGGTTGCTCTGGCCCTTTCTCCGGATCCTGAGTTGGATACGCGGCCGTCCCTTGCCTTGCACGAATATGGCCTCCTGCTTAATCCTGCACCCTTGCCCATAGCACAAGCCGAAAGACTATAAAAAGGCTTTGCACCGTGCTACCTTCACGACAGGACGCTCATGAGCCAGCCAATGACGGACATTTTTGCCTTGCTTCGCGCCTGCGACACCGGCGACACGGCGGCGCGCCGTCAGTTTCAGGCTGACTACGGTGAAGATATCTACTATTTCCCAGTCAAGCTGCATGGGTTGCCTCTAGAGAAAGCAGGCGATTTTTATGTGTACGTCTTTGAGCATGACCGCATCTTTACTCGCCTGCGTACGTTTGCCGGGCGCAAAGATATTCAGTTTCGCACGTTCCTCTCCTTCTTTGTGCTCAAGTCGCTCTTTCTTGATTGGCTCCGGACATTGAAGGAGATTGATACAGTTCCGCTCGACGCTCCAACGGATGTCGCAGCAGATGAACCCGAACCAGCAGTCACACAGGACGTGCTTCCTGCACCAGACTTGTGGAGCCGTCTCTCACCAGAAGAACAGTTGGATCTGAAACTCTTGTGTCTCATCGAATGCGACCTGAGTCTGGCTGATGCGCGCCTTTTGGCGGCTCGTTCGGGGCGTTCCATGCGCGAGACCCTTTTGCTGCTAGAAGAGATCCAGCAAAAACTCCGGCGGAAGGATGAAAAGCTTGCCCAGCTCCGGGATCAACTAGATTCTGTCTGGGGCTGGATCCTTCTGCGACAAAAGGAGCTGAAAGAAATAGACGAAAAAATTCGTCTTTCCATGACAGAGACAACACCTCTTGATTCCCTGATCGCCCAAAGGCAGACAGTGGAGAAAGCTTTGCAGAAACGCTACCGTCAACAAGAAAAACTGCTCGAAGAGCTGCGCGCGTATAAGTTGACCACGCCTTACAGTGATCTTGCTCAGCTGCTGAACATCACAGTAGCGTCGGTCGGCTCACGGATCTTTCGCCTCCGCAAACGCTTGGGCGAGGAGAGGGGAGAGAGAAAAGGGCAAGAGGAGGGTGCACGATGACGAACAGCGCCGCCTGTCCAGATCAATTGCTTCTTTCCCAGTTTCTTGATCAAGAGCTTGAAGAGAAGGAAAACTACCGCATTACTCGCCATCTCACCCACTGTCCTGATTGCCAGGCGCAAATCGAACGTTTACGACATACCGACAGGCTCATTCGTAGCCAACTGCCAGAATCTCCCCTTCCCTTGCCCAGCCTTTCTCCAGCCTGTCCTCCTCTTGACGGAGTAGTGGCGTATATGCAGGGCTCGTTGCCCGCGCCGGAAGCACAACAAATTGAGCAACATATACAGCACTGCGAGACTTGTTTTACGGAAGCCAAAGAGGCGGCTCGGATCGCTGTCTTTCTCAAGTCTCCTCAAACACCGCCTGTGCCGATTTCAGTGAAAACGAAAGTCTTCACGCCATGGGAAACTTCCGTATCTCTTCCTCGTCTCGTCCTACAAATGACCGCACAGGGACTCCGGTTGATCGAATCGTACCTTATCCCCCCACTCCTGGACGTCCAGGAAGTGTTTACGCCGCTCGCAACTTTTAGAGGAGGACGGACTTCATCTTCCGCCTTTAGCGGAGAACGCTCCTCTGCGCTGACCCTCAGGTTACAGGCGGGTGAGGTGGAAATGGACGTGCTCGCTATCCCGGAACATGATGGTGTCGCCGTGAGGTTAACGCTCTTTGATGCTGAACACACGGCATTGGCGAATCGACGCATCTTTATCCGTCAACAGGGCAGGGCGATCTTTTCTGCGCAAACCGATGAGCAGGGCGGACTGCACGTGCCGCGACTTGACCCCGGAGCGTACGAGGTGTCTTGCCACGAGATTCACACCGCTTTCCAGTTAGAATTGCGTCCGTGACCTCCGACGAGCGAGCAGGAGCGCCAACGAGTCCGTTCCCCCCTTGCTGATTGAAGACCCGCCTTCAGTCTCCCTCTATCACTGCTGTCACGCCCCTGAGTCTTAGCCGCCTATATCCCGCCTCTACGCGGTAGAGCGCGCCGCGTCTCGCCCGCTTCCCGCGAGGCGGGGGCGCCTCACGCCATGAGTAAGAAACTATTTGTGATTATCCCCCGAAGCATGCTCCAACCGCCCATGCAATGATTTGCGCTTTCCCGCCGTCCTTTCTTACTGAAAACCGGTGAGGACAGAAAAGGCTGGCCGTTTTCTCTCATCACCAACGTCAGGTCAACACCGGGGATCTGACACAAAAGGACAAATCTCCATGAGGAAAGAAAGGAGGAAGAGTAATGCTTCCTAATGGCAAACTGTTTCGTTCAGGCATGGCCGCGACGCTCTGGCTAGCTGGCGCCGTCTCCGTTGCTCGCGGTCAAGTCGTAGACGGCGGGCCCTCCTTTGGGCCGGGTCGAGGCAGGATAACCATCACCGGTAGTGTGGTGTGCTCCCAGTGTCGCCTTGAAGACGCGCGGAAGGCGCAACCCGATAACAACCATCTCTATCAGCTCTCGCATCGACGAGGGCGGATGGTGCTGAAAGTCACTGCGGTAGACAGGCAAGCTGAGTTTGAGGCCATCGCCTGGCCGCCGCAGCTCGCAGTGCGGGGTCCGGATCATTTACTGGATCGGCTGAGCGCCGAGGAAAACCTGTTTAAAGAGATGACTATCATCGGATTACTCCACAGCACGCGTACGTTCGATGTGTTTGACATCTCTATCAAAGGGTAACTTGTCTGGTGGAGGAGGCCGAGCGCCGCCCGCCTCCTTCGCCGTTGTTCTCGAGCGGCTTTCCGAGAAAAGGAGTGCGAACCATGTGGAGCGTGATGAATTATGGACCCGCCACGGCGATGCTGGACTTCACCAGCGATTTTTCCGTGGTGTTAATTGGCTTGGTAAGCGTCGTTGGGCTGTCTGCGGCGATGATCACATGGTCGGCAATCCGGCACTACAAGGCGCAGACGCAACGACCCACGGGCGAGAGGTCGCCTCTGGCCACAGATCAGCAAGATGCGGCGTAGCCTCTCCAGTGGAGGAAATTGCCGTGAAGGCTCTAAGGAAAACGGCTGGAGGAGCGTGGACTGCTCTTCTGATGAACAACAAGCAACAAAAGAGACGCGACTGGCAGGATGCTGACCAGGAGGCGTGAGAGAAAGAACTCGAGAGACGTAAGGAGGAGTCCGGCGTTCTTTTTTCCGTCTCTCGTCTTCCTGCCTTCCGTCTTTCGCGGTTTGCGCCATCATGCTACCTTTTCCGCTCACTTGATGCGCAGGAGGGATAGTATGAAGGGTAAGGTTGCGTATATTCCGCAAGCGAGAACCCTGGAATTTCACGAATTCGATTTACCGGACGTGGAGCCCGGCGCCATTCTCGCGCAGGTTTCGCGCACGAATATTTGCGGCTCGGAAGTGCACATGTGGCGCGGCGAGTTTGGCAAACGCGGCGTTATGCCCGGGCACGAGATGGTTGGGCGCGTATACAAACTCGGCAAAGGCGTGACCACTGACACTGCCGGTCAACCGTTAAAAGAAGGCGATCGCATTGCGCCAGTCTACTATCGCACGTGTGGACTGTGCGCGAATTGCCGCGAAGGCAACGCCGCCGCCTGCTTGACCATGGGTATTCGGGCAAGGCGACTGATTCCCCAAGATCCGCCCCATTTCCATACGCCTTTGGGCACGCATTACTACATTCAACCTGGTCAACATGTCTACAAAGTGCCGGAGAATGTGCCTGACCATGCCGCGTCCTCGGCGAACTGCGCGCTCTCGCAAGTGTTCTTCGCTCTCGATCGCGGCAATCTCCGGTATGAGGAGACGCTGGTCGTGCAGGGCGCGGGGGGATTAGGCTTGCACGCTATGGCGGTAGCGAAAGCGCGCGGCGCGCGCGTCATCGCGATTGACGGTGTTGATCTGCGTCTGAAACGGGCGCAGGCGTTTGGCGCCGATGAGCTCGTCGATATGCGTCAGTATCCCACTGCAGAGGCGCGCGTCGGCCGGGTGCGAGAGTTGACCAACGGCCTGGGAGCCGATGTGGTATTGGAAGTGGCGGGCATTCCGGAAGCGTTTCTTGAGGCCATTAATCTTGTCCGCAACGGCGGGCGGGTCTTGGAGCTCGGCAACATTTCTCCGGGGTTGACGGTGGCAATTCCGCCATCGTCTATCACCTTCAAGTCAATCTCCATCACCGGCGTGGCGACCTACAATCCGCATTATCTGCAAAAGGCGCTCAATTTCTTGTCCCAACATATCGACAGGTATCCGTATCATGAACTTGTAGACGCTGTGTTTCCGCTGGAGCGGGCGGCTGAGGCGATGGAGAAGTCAGATCGGAAAGAGATTACCCGGGCGGCGGTCGAGCCGTGAAAAAATAGTCAGGAGCGCGCGCTGTAGCGCCGGAGGGAAAAAATTGGAGGAGCCATGAAAGACACACTGAAACCTGGCCTGTCATTCGAGAAGACTATTACCACGACGCCTGATATGGGCATTACGCATCTCGGACCCACTGCGCCCCGCATGTTCTCTACGCCGGCTATGATCGGGCTCATGGAAGGCTCGTGTGTGGAGTTCCTTACCCCGTACATGGATGTGGGGGAGCAGACTGTGGGCTTTCATATTAACGTCAAGCATCTCGCCCCGACGAAGATCGGGCAAAATGTGCGCGCCAAAGTTACGCTCAACGAAATCAAAGGTCGCCGACTCTTGTTTACTGTGGAGGCTTTTAATGAAGATGGGACGAAGATCGGCGACGGGACCCATGAACGGGCGGTGGTGGATATCAGCCGCTTTGCCGGACAATAAGCGAATGAAGAATGAAGAATTGATGGGAGCCTCTTTCCTCTTTTCTTCATTCTTTTGTATTCTTCATTTAACCTTCGCTCCTGGAGCGACAGGCTTCTCCGGGCTGAGAACAATCACTTTCTCACCATCCGAGGCGGCTAACAACATGCCCTGACTTTCCACGCCGCGTAGGACCGCGGGCTGCAGGTTTGCTACGACTACAATTTGTTTTCCAACTAACTCTCCCGGCGTGTAGTGCGCGCGAATGCCAGCGACCAGTTGGCGTTCTTCCGTCCCCAGATCAATTTGCAGCACGAGCAGACGATCGGCTTTGGGATGCGGCTCCACGGCTTTAATCGTGGCCACGCGCAGATCAACTTTCGCGAACTCATCAATAGTGATTTTCCCTGTGCCTTCGGGCGTCTCCATGTGGCTAGACTCCTTCAGTGGTTTCGTGCCACTATAACTGCGCTTGCATGGTCTGTTGAGTCCATTGCGCCTATGAAGTCATAGGGTCAAAAAGAGACTCAACGAATGCAAGGGGCTTAATAGACCGGGACGAGGAGGAACAATGGCGGAACCATTACGAGCAGAAATGCCGATATTGATGGAGATCCTCGGTGCGTTTGAACGCTCTGCGATCATCTTGGGCGCGGCGCAGCTCGATCTTTTCTCACCGCTAGGAAATGGTCCGGCGACTGCTGTGGAGGTCGCGGCGAAAGCCGGGCTACCCGTGCGCGGCGTGGAGCGAGTCTTAAATGCATGTGTAGCGTTGGGATTCGTGTCGAAAGAAGGAGAGCGTTACCGCAATTCTCCGTTGGCGGATGCATTCCTGGTGAACGGAAAACCTGGCTACGTTGGCAATATGATCAAGCAGACCAATGATCGTTTTTCCGCATGGATCAAGATGCCGGAAGCCGTGAGGACTGATAAGCCGGTGCTGCCGTTGACCGGCGCCGAGCTATTCAACGCGCCGCCCGAGGTCCTCGACAATTATGTCCATGGACTCTTCGAGCTTGGCAAGGGTCTGGCCGGGCGAATTGCGAATCTGGTGGATTTGAGCAATTGCCGGACGCTGCTGGATGTCGCCGGCGGGTCTGGCGTCTATTCCATTATTCTCTGTCGTCAATTTCCGCACTTGCAAGCAACCGTCTTTGACCTGCCGCCGATTCTCGCGCGCACGCGGAAAATCATCGAGCGTGAAGGCATAGCCGAGCGTGTCAGCGTGCGGGAAGGAAACTACTTCACGGATGATTTCGGATCGGGATTAGACGCCATTCTGCTCTCCAATATGCTGCAGACTGAAGGGCGGCAGACCTGTCGCATGGTGCTGAAGAAAGCCTTTGCCGCGCTCAACCCAGGCGGTCAGATTCTCGTGCACGGCATCATGCCGGACGCAGACCGCACCGGACCCGCGCAGCAGACGATCTTCTCCGTGTTCATGATGCTCGTATTTCCCGAGGGAGAAGCTTACCCAGGTGAAGAGATCATCGACTGGTTGCACGAGACTGGTTTTATCGAAGGGCAGAAACTGTTGCTGCCGCCGCCGGCGTTTTCGTCGCTAGTCGTGGCAAGGAAGCCGACTTGAAAATAAGTTGAAGAGCAGGCTGGTTTGATAGCTGTTTTACGCCTGCCTTGTTGAATACGTCTGTTTTTCCCCACATAATCCCTCAGTGTTACGAGCTATGTTGCGAGCGCTGAGGGAGTACGTGCGAGCGTCTGTATTGTCCTGGTTGCAGCCGCGTCGGTGGCGGTGGCGGCAGTGGCTTGTTCTCGTTTTACTCGTGGTTTTCTTGATCGGCGCCGGATTGTTGCCGGGATTGCTGCGCCGCCAAATCGTGGCCGCGTTGTCAACGTCTACGCACGCAAACGTACGACTTGCTGATGTTGATCTCAATCCTTTGCGTGGTCGGCTGGTCCTCCACGGACTCTCATTGACCGTGCCGGGAGAGGATCATCCGGTTATCGCTATTGATGAAATGCTTGGCCGCGCTCGCCTTTGGCCGTTATTGCGTGGCGAGTTGGAGATCGAAGAGATCCGAGTAAATGGTCTGCGCGCCGCCGTCATACGCCAAGCCGATGGCTCACTGAATCTTGCGAAACTCACGTATCGGCCGCGCGCCCATGAACCATCGCCGCCTGAGGCTGATCTGCCGACGCTGACGATCCAGCAGTTGCAACTTGTGGATGTCATGGTTGATTACCGTGATGCAACGCTCCTGTCGGCGAAACCGGTATGCTTTTCTCTCTCTGATTTGACCACTGGGCATATCGCTCTCCAGGCAAAAGGATTGGCCGCTCCAGTGCATATCCACCTGCGCGGGAATGTGAACAAAGGCGGAGTCGCCGGCGAGGGGCAGGTGTACTGGAGCCGCTCCGAAATTCGGCTTGAGGCCATGATGAGCCTGCAGCGACTTCCTCTCAATTTTATTGAACCGTACTTGCAGGGGGCCTTTTCCATGCGTGAGCTGGCAGGGGAGGCGGACGCGCGTGTTCGCTATCGTCTGCAGAGTGGAGGGGGGCAACCCGCTGTGCACACCATGGACGGCGCTCTAGCGCTTACGAATCTGTCCTTCGTTGACCCGTCCTCAGGACAGACTGCGCTACACGTGCAGAATGGACGAGTTATCATTGAACAGATCGATTTCCAGCATCATGATCTGCGTCTTGCGGCAGTGGAACTACGAAATCCTCAGGTGCTTGTTCTGCAGACCCCGGTTGGCCTCAATTGGACGCAGTTCCTATTGCCTCACGACCATACCGCACAGTCTGAGGAGCACGGCTCTAAAAGCACCCTCTCCTGGCGCTCAAACGTGCAAAGCGTGAAAGTGACTGGTGGAGAGGTCACGTACCGCGACAGCAAGTGGCCGGAGACGCAAACGATTAAAATTGCTCCCGAAGAAATCGAACTGCGAGAGATGAGCGACGGAACGACAGAAAGTCCGTTGCGTTTTTCCGCCCATGTCGGCGAGGGGCAGGTGAGCGGCGCGGGTACAATGCAATTGTCCCCTCTGCGAGTGCAGGTGCAGGCGCAACTCTCGAAGTTCGCCTTCTCGCCATTTCAACCGTTGTTAGTCAACGTTTTAGGAGTGCGGAGCGCCGAGGGGACGATGAGCGGCAAGGTGCAGACTGAGGTGACCACGGCTCATGACCAGCCGCTCGTTTCGGTGTCAGGCGAGCTTGAGGCGTCGGGAATCGCTCTTGATGGACTTCCTGCCGCCGGCAATCTGCTGAGCTGGACGGAGGCGCATATTGCCGTGCGCGAGGGCAGCACCCTGACGCCTTTGTCTTTGGAGGTCGCTGCCCAATTCACGAATGTGAGCCTGCAGCGGCTGCCCCAAGGCGACGTCTCGTTTGAGCAGGCAACCGGCGCTCTGCGGTTGACGCGCCACGCTGAAACTCAAAATGTCGCTGCTTCTCAGCTTGAGAACGCCGCCGTTGACGCAGCAGAGCCTGTCGGCCTCGCCGTGCAAGGGACATTCGAGGTGAGGGGTTTCCTTCTGACGCATGGACCAGAAAAAGAAGAACTGCTGAGCTGCTATCAGGCTCGCGGGCAACTCAAAGCAGGAAGCCGCTTGTCGCCGCTTGCTCTCTATTTGATGGACGTGGCGTTGGAGTATCCCTATGCACAGGGATTTCGCACTGCTGCCGGACAGTTCCAATTGCTGAAACCTGCTGCCGAAACGCCCCCACCGCTGGCGAATGCCGAGACGAGTGCGAACGTAGCTTCTCCACAGACCTCGCCAGTTGAGGCTTCTGCTCCTGCGTTCCCACCCCAACTGCATATTGACCGTGTCTCATTGATTGGCGGTCAGTTGTATTTTGAAGATCACGCCGTTTCCCCATTGCAGACGATTTATTGGCAAGATATCCGCGTAGACCTTAGTGATGTCGGTTATCCACTGGCGCGACCGGCGGCGTTTGCACTTCATGCCTGCAATATGGATGGCGCTCTCATCGAAGCCAGCGGAACAACCGAGCGTCAGGGTGAGCAATTGTTGACGCGCGTGCGCGGCGCGATTGACCACATGACGCTGCCTCGCTTTAACGCGTATCTGGCGCCAGTGTTAGGCTACAACGTGCGCAAAGGCGCGGTGTCAGTGAAATGGGAGCTCATGATGCCTGGGGATTTGTTACGGGCGAATGCGGCGGTGACGCTGCACGACTTAGGACTCAGCAGCAAGCAGAGCAACTCCGAGTTGGAGCAGCATATTGGTTTGCCAATGGCGTTGATTATCGCGCTGCTGAAGGATCTCAATGGAAACATCAATCTGCAACTGCCTGTTGAAGGCAGGTTGAATGAACCAGGATTCCGTCTGGGTGGAACGATCTGGCGTGCGATCCGCGATGTGTTGCTCGGTGCAGTGATGTCGCCGCTCAAACTCTTGGGCGCAGTCTTCAGTGGTAAAGACACGGTTGAGGATTTTTCCCTTGAGCCTATTCCGTTCACTCCAGGCTCTCCTGAGCCGACTCTGGCGGGAAAGGAACAGCTTAATCGTCTGCGGCTCCTCCTGGCGCAGCGGCCAGAGCTGGACCTCCAGCTCAGCGGCTCTTCAAGTCTTGTTGATCAACAAGTATTACGCGACCGCTTGCTGTTGCAACAGCTTGAACGCCTGGAGCCGTCAACCGCGCCGGAAACCGAGGCAGGAGTGGAAAAAAGCGGTGATGCACAGAAAGTGACGCCGGAAGCCGAAGTGCGGCAGTTCCTCGCCAAACAACTTGATCATGGAGAAGGGCAGTCCGCCGCGCTGTCCGAGCAGGCGGCCGCTCTGTTACAGCAACTGCGGCAACAGACGATTGTGGCGCCACAAGCGCTGAAGCAATTGGCTGATGCGCGGGTGCAGACAGTGATTGCCGCGCTCACCACCGGGAGCCGCGGGATCAGCGCCGGACGCTTGCATCGCGCCCCCGATAAACCCCGCGGCCGCAATGCGCCGGTAGTGCAGTACATGATTCAGGCGCGGGAGAAGCGATGAGGTTATGACCGTGAGTACAACGAAAATCGCCATCCACCACAAATCGCAGTTTGTAGGGTGCGCTTGCGCACCGGCGCTGTGCCATGGGTCGGTGGTGCGTCCCTCGTTTATTCCGCATTCCGCGTTCATCATTCCACATTTACCTGAGTCCCGCTTTGCGCAACGCCGCAATCTGGCGCTCCAACAGCGCCGGGTCTTTGATCGGTGCTCGCTCTTTGTGAACTGCCAGCGAAAACTTGGGATTGAGCCGCAGCACTTCCGCCGCCTCGGCCCGGGCCTCTGTTTCTTTGCCTAACTCACTGTAGACCGCCGCCAGGGTCAGGTGGGCAGTCAGAATATTGGGGTAGCGCGTAAGAAATTGCTTCAGCGGGGTAATCGCCTCCTCAGGCCGCCCGGCCAAGTCATAAGTAATGCCTATGCTTTTTAAGTGCTCGTCCACAGCAAGAAGGGGCTTGCGGCGCAGCGCTTGCTCTACCATCTGCAAGGCGTCCGCCGATCTACCCACTCGGCTCAGCACCTCAGCCAGAAGCGTATAGCCCCACGCCTCGTTAGGATGATCGAGAGCAATCGCCCGCTCCAGCTCGGCGCGAGCCTGCTCATATTGCTTTTGCCACAGATAGACAGAGCCCAAGATCCAGTGACCCGGGGGATAAGCGTCATCGAGGGCGATGGCTCGTTGCGCCGCCGCCAACGCCTGAGCGTCATCTAAACTCTGTTGAGAGACCCACTGCCCCCAATAGCTGTTAGCCAACTGAACGTAGGCAGCTGTAAAATTGGGGTTCCGGCTGACGAGTTCTTGCAGCATGGTGACCGCCTCGATATACCGCCCGGTCAGGCGGTAAGCCAGGCCCAATTCGAATAAGTACCAGGATGGATAGCGGGGGTTGAGCCGCCTCGCCTGCTCCAGCGCCCGCAGGGCGTTTTCTGGTTGGCCCGCGCGCGTCAGCACCTGCGCCTCGAATGCATAGCTGTCAGCATCATTGGGATCGAGGGCGATGGCTCGTTCCCCTTCCGCGATGGCTAGGTCATACTGCTGTTTCATCATATAGACATCGCTCAAGAGTGAATGGGCTACCGGCAAGGAGTCGTCTAGGGTAACGGCTTGGTGCGCCAGCGCCAACGCGTGTTCCAGGGTCTGAGGGTCCACGCTCCAGCGCAAGCCCCACTCTAGCCAGTAGGTCCACCCCAGCCTCGCATACGCCTCGGCATACTGCGGGTCCAACGCGACGGCTTTCTCAAACATCTGCCGCGCTTGAGTATTGGTCTCTTTCGTGAAGCGGAAAAAAGGCCCGATCCCACGCAAGAAGAAGTCATAGGCTTCTAGGTTGTCGGTGTGCTTGCGCGCGATAATCCCTTGCTCCTGCAAGGTCAGCTGCAGTTTCAGCGTCGTCACGATCTGCTGCACGATCTCATCTTGCAAGGCAAAGATGTCCTTCAGCGGGCGATCGTAACGCTCCGCCCAGAGCTGTTCGCCGGTCGTAGCATCAACCAATTGTGTCGTCACTCGTACTTGGTTGTCGGCCTTGCGCACACTGCCTTCCAGGACGTACCGTACTCCCATCTCGCGACTGACGGCTTGCACTTTGACCGCTTTGCCTTTGTAGGTGAAGGCGGAGTTGCGGGCGATGACGAAGAGGCTGGAGATTCTGGACAGGCTGGTCGTGATGTCTTCGGTAATACCGTCGCTGAAGTAGTCCTGTTCGGGGTCATTGCTGAGGTTGACAAAGGGCAGGACGACGATGGAGGGCTTGTCGGGCAGCGCCAGCGAGGGAGGCTGCGCCTCCTGAATGCGGATTTCGGAATGCGGAATGCGGAATGATGAAAAGGGAATATACCAAACGATCGCGATCACGCCGGTCATGAGCAGAAAGCTCACCGCTCCTATCCAGTGCGCAGGACGCAGCCGACGGGACAGCTTGAGGCGTTGGACCTGGATGGTGTGACGAAGGCCGGCGGGCGGCTCGGACAGCAGCGCGTACACCTCCAAGCGGTGCGCAATGTTCTTCATTTGGGGTCGGCCCAACGAGATGACTGTTCCTAAGGCGATCTTCTGCGCCACCTCCCGATACACCACATCGGAGATACAGATCGTGTCGGGCGCGGCCAGCGCTTGCAGCCGCGCGGCGATGTTGACCCCATCGCCAAAGACATCGCCATCGCGCTGCACGATGTCGCCCGAATGGATGCCGATCCGCACGTGGATCTGTTCCTCTGCTGTGCGGTCGGTGTTGTAGGCCTTGAATTGAGCTTGAATGTCCTGTGCGCACTGCACGGCGTGCACGACCGAGGGAAAGTCCACCAAAAAGGCGTCGCCCACGGTTTTGAGCACCGCGCCATGATGCGCGGCTACGGCTTGTTGGATGATGTGATTGTGCATGTCCAGCAGCCGCAGCATGTAGGCTTCGTCGGCGCCCATCTGGCGGCTAAAGCCGGCGATGTCGGTGAACATGATCGCGGCCAAGCGGCGGGTCTGGGCCGTTCGCGCCTCGTCTTCTGGCATGGGGGCGATTATCCTGCCGGCTCTGCTCGGCTGTCAACCGGCATGAGAGGAGAAAGTAGGGGCAATGCATGAATCGCCCCTACCGCTTTTGGTGAGATTTATGATGCTGCCTGACCGTTACGCAGCAACTTCCCTGGTGTAGCGCCCGTGCATTGCCCGTCTTCGAGGATCACCTCTCCGTTCACCATAATCCGGTGATACCCCTCAGCCTTTTGCACCCGCCGCCACTCTCCAGCCGGGAGGTCGTAGGCAATTTCCTCGGGCAGGCTCTTGAGCTTCGCCAGATCGTAGATCACGATATCGGCCGCCAACCCCTCACGCAGCGTGCCGCGATCCTTGAAGCCCGCTGCCCACGCACACAGCCCGCTTAAACGGAAATGCGCTTCCTCCAGCGACATCACTCCAGCGTCCCGCACGAGCCAGGACAACACCTCAGTGGGATAGATGGCCGGGGTGATGAATTTGATATGCGCCCCACCGTCGGACACGCCAGGCAGGGTATAGGGGGAACTCATCAACTCTTTATACCCCTCGATATTGGTATTTGTGACCGGCCCTGCCCACTCGGTCCGCAGATCGTCCGCGACCGAGAGATCCAGCATGGCGTCAATCACATGCTTGTTCTCCATCTTGGCGATTTGCTCGACCGACAACCCCTCATACTTTTCCTTGAGGTCTGGCCGTCGCACCTTGCGGGCAATGTAGTTCGGAATTTCACCAAAGATGACGTCCAGCGTCTCCATGCCGCCCTTATCGTATTCCTCCCGCATGGATTGCCGCAGCTCGGGCCTCGACAGCTTGGCCTTGCGTTCTTCGACCGTCCCCACCGTCGCTTCCCGCCACGCCGGCACACTGTCAAAGAGGTTCCAGTCTTCCAGCGTCATCCGTACCGGCGCACGGGCTGTCAGCGCCTGGCCAAACACCCGGGTGCCGCGCAAATTGGCTTCAGTGACCCAGTTGAGTTGGGTGCGATGCGACTCTGGATGCTTATCGCTGATCAGGATAGCGTTATACAGCAACGGCCGTCCACTCTCCGCAGCCAGCCGCTCCAGGAACCGGAAGTCCTCCTCAACGCCAAGCTTACTCTCGGTTGCCCCAGACTGGGTAAACTGGATGCAGCCATCGCCCTTTTCCCCGAGCGCACGGGCCAGGGCGAGGTAGAATTCATCCGGCAGAATGTCCGTGATCATCGGCGTGCCGTCGTAGTCGCGTTGCACCGACACCCGACTCTCAGGCACCAGGCGTTGGGCCGACCAGCCTGCGGCTCCCGCGTCCAGGGCCTCATGGAGTTGCCGCACGATCGTCGCCATTTCGTTCTCGTTGGGAAAGCGCTTCTTCCCCTCGTCGAAGCCGCCCATCACATACGCCACCGCCGGCGCCACCGGATAGAGATGCGAGATGTTAATCCCGAGCGGCAGGCGGGAGATGCGATCCAGGTACTGAGGGAAGGTCTCCCAGTCTACCTTCATCGAGACTTTCATCGGTTCCAACGGGATGGATTCGTTACGAGAGAGCGCCAACATCGCCCGCTCGGCGTCCTGGGGCCGCAGGGGGGCAAAGCCGAACCCACAGTTGCCGATAGTGACCGAGGTGACGCCGTGCCAGCTGCCGATCGTGCAGTACGGGTCCCAATGGATCTGGGCGTCGTAGTGAGTATGGAGATCAATAAAGCCTGGGGCGACGATCAATCCGTTAGCATCGATCACCTTGGCAGCGTCGCTCGGGTTTAAGCGGCCGATCTGAGCGATTTTGCCGTTCTTGATGCCGATGTCGGCTCGATAGCGGGGCACTCGTGTGCCATCGACAATCGTGCCGCCTTTGATAATTGTATCAAACTGCGCCATAGCCGCCTCCTTTTTCAAGCGTCACACATGACGAGTCAGACAAAGACTTCTGTCTACGCGTTATGCCTGACGTTTTCTATTTTTAGCTAGATGGTTGCTAACTCACTCACTTGGAAGAATTGCTCCGGCGCGACATCGTTACCTGCTGAGCTCTGCCAGGGAGGATCTCTGCTATTGTGAGTACCCCTTCTCATGAAGGACATCCTCTCGCGTGGGTATTCGGACAGGGAGGAAGACGAGCACCCCTTTACTCGCTGAACCTCTCCTCTATGGAAAACAAGCATGGAACAGCTCCCTGCCTTGTGTCAAGAGTCTGAGTTTGCTGCTTCTGATTGACTATTTCTCTCTTAACGGCGAGGGCTGTGCTCACTGCTATCCACGAGAAGTAAAGCCGGTGAAATCCACTCTCAACATCGCGGTTGTCAGTATACCAATTCCGCAGTAGATTTTACCCTGCGCACAAAGAAGTGAACGAGGAAAAGGAAGGAATGATGTCGCAAACCCGTGCGGTGTTATTTGACTTCGGCGGCACCCTTTTTGACTATGAGACCCTGGCTCCTGGTGAGCGGGACAGTATTGTGGCCTTGGCCCGCTGGGCGGGGGCCAAAGAAGATGCGAGAGATATTCTGCGCGCCTATCGCGCCTCATTGAAACGCGTCTTTTACACCTATTTGCCGCAACCATATTACCGCCATCGCGACATGTTTCGCGATGCGCTTTTAGGAATGGCTGAGAGCTTACAGCTCGTGCTGACCGATGATCAGCTTGCCCGCTATCGCGCCTTGCAGTGGGAGCGCCGCGCCCGTGATTTTCTCTTGCGGGAAGGCGTGCGGGAAACGCTCGCAGAGTTGCGTTCCCGTGATCTTCACGTGGGCATGGTCAGTAATGTTGATGACGACCAACTGCAACACATGCTAGAGCTCGCAGGCATAGAGCCGCTTTTTCACTCCATTCTTTCCAGTGAAGCGGTGCAATCATGCAAGCCTGACCCGGTCATTTTCACTGAGGCGCTGCGACGCGCCGGCTGCGCTCCCCAGGAGGCTATGTTTGTCGGCGACTCGTTGCAGCAGGATATTGCCGGAGCGAATCGGGTAGGGTTGCGATCCGTACTCATTTGGTCAGATCCCGAGCGGAAGCCGAGGATTGGCGAGCATCAACCCCGGCATGTAATTCGGCGGATTCCGGAGTTGCTGGACTTGCTTTAAGTGCTGGAAGGAAAACGACCCTGCCCCTCTCTGTAAGCAATACTGCTCAGTCCTCGTCCTGTCTATACGATTGTAGGTCCTCTCTCCCCTTGGAGGAGAGAGCCAGAGAGAGGGAGCCGAAGAGCGGCTTGGTCGCTCACATTTGACACCTTCTCCTTAGCCCTCTCTCATCAAGGGAGAGGAAAAGACTGGGCTGCCGGCGTTCATGGGCAAACATCACGCCGAGCAGGATTGTTCCCGCAAGGGGAGAGGGCGCCTGGGCTTGGGCGGTTCAGCGTCTGAAGAGAAAAACAGCTTTACCTTGCCGAAATCCCGCCGTCGACCATATACACGCCGCCGGTGCAGTAGCTGCTCTCATCACTTGCAAGAAACAGCATGATATTCGCGACTTCTTCCGGTGAGCCATACCGCCGCAACGGCACGGTCGCCGCGATGCGTTCTTTCGCGCGCGCCGCCTCACCTGGCGCAAATCCTTCTTCTAATGAGCGTATCATGCGCGTTTCGATCGGCGCAGGATTCACCGTGTTGACACGAATATTATGCTCCGCGCCTTCGAGCGCCGCCGTGCGCATCAAGCCAATCACCGCATGTTTGCTCGTGATATAGGCCGAGACGCCCGGCGTACCACGAATGCCCGCGACGGATGAGGTAATGATAATGCTGCCGCCGCCGCGCTTTTGCATTTCCGGCATGAGATACTTTAAGCCAAGCCACACACCACGCACATTGACCGCCAGAACTTTGTCAAAAATGTCTATGGGATAGTCGGTGATGGGCTGCACGACGCCTTCGATACCGGCGTTTTGCAAAGAGATATCAACGCCGCCGTAACGCTCCACCGCCGTGCGGACGTAGGCTTGCACCTGCTCTGGCTGTGTCACATCCGCCACCATATAGCTGACTGCAGCGCCGCCAATGCTTTGGACGGCGTTCTTTAGCGGTTCTTCTTGCAGATCGACTAAGAGCACTCCTCGTGCGCCTTCACGTGCGAACAGACGTCCTGCTGCAAGGCCAATACCGCCTGACCCGCCGGTGATAATGGCGACTTTACCATCTAAACGTCCCATGTTTTTCTCCCAATTAACCTGTTTCTCTTTTTGGCAACATGCAACACGAATCACGCATCACGTGTCGCGTGTTGCGTATTACGTGGTCCTACATTGTCAGGCTGCAACTTGGGGTCGTCGCCGCCAAAAGCCCGTCGCTTGTTCAAAAGCGTAGGCAAGCTGGAGCACGCCCCAGTCGTCATGATGCCGTCCGACGATCTGCACGCCGATCGGTAATCCTTCCAGCGTGAAGCCGCATGGTACGGAGATTGCCGGAAGCCCGGTGATGCTGATGAAGTAACACGAACGCATCCAATCCAGATAGGTTTCCATCTTGACGCCGTTAATTTCCGTAATGTAGCGCTGTTTGACGTCAAACGGCGGCGCTTGCGAGACCGGCAGCACGAGGAATTCATAACGTTCAAGAAACTGCCGCACGCGGTGGTAGAGTTCCGTCCGCTTCTTCTCTGCACGTCCGATTTGCGGACCGGTCAGCTTCATGCCTTCTTCGATGTTCCAGATCACCGTGTCCTTCATAAGAGAACGGTGCGTGGGCAGCAAATCGCCGAGGGCAAGATCGAAGTACCAGGCGCGCCACACTTTGAAGATTTCGTCGGCATCAGTAAAGTCAGGCGTGGCGTCTGCGATGGCGCAGCCGAGTGCAGCAAACGTCTGTCGTTGCCCTTCGATCACCGCCGTTACCCGTGGATCAACCGGCAATCCCCCCAAATCGCGACTCCAGGCAAGACGAACGCCCGCGAAATTCCGTTCCAGGGGGCGGGTAAAAATCTCACCGGGCTCACTCAGTGAAATCGGCGCACGGGAATCTGGTCCCGCAATGACGCTCAACAGCAGCGCCGTGTCTTGTACGGTGCGAGCCATTGGGCCTTCCACGGGAAGGGGGAACCAACCTATGCGATGCGGCCACACGGGAACCCGGCCCGGCGAAGGCCGGAAGCCGACAACATTACAAAAGCTGGCGGGATTGCGTAAAGAGCCGCCTAAATCGCTGCCGTCGGCGATTGGCGTCATGCCGCAGGCCAGCGCAACGGCGGCGCCGCCGCTGCTGCCGCCGCAGGTTTTGCTGAGGTCGTAGGGATTGAGCGTTTCGCCGAAGACTTCGTTGAACGTTTGCGAGCCCGCACCGAATTCGGGGGTATTGGTCTTCCCGATAGTGATCGCGCCCGCAGCGCGGAGCCGCTCCACAATGATCTCATCTTGATCTGGGACGAAATCCTTAAAAATTGGGGACCCGAGCGTTGTGCGAATGCCTTTCGTCAGCACTAAATCTTTGTGAGCGATCGGCAACCCGTAGAGTAGTCCCGGGACGGCGCCTTTTGCCAGCGCCTCATCCGCTGCGCGCGCCTGCGCCAGCGCTTGCTCCGGCAGAAACGTGACGATTGCGTTGACTTGAGGATTGACACGTTCAATCTGCGCGATATGCGCCGCCATGACCTCTCGGCACGAGAGGTCTTTTGCCCGGATGCGGCGCGTCAGTTCCGTGGCGGTGAGAAAACACAGCTCCGCGCTTGCCATGGGTTACTCCGTAAAGACTGGCTCATACGGAGCGCCGGAAGAAATATTCGTACGGGTCGACATGGGTTCTCCTTACGGATTGATGATCAGACAAGTTGTCAGTAACTCCAACGCGCGCGAGCGGAGAAACAGACCTTCTGCGTGTTACGTATTGCGTAATGCGTGAAATGAAAATTCACCCCTAAGCGTGCTTTTCACGCCCCACGCCTCACGGTTCCCATCTTTCGCCCCACGCCTTACCTCTCTCCCGCCTTCGACGGCACGCGGCTGGTGATCACCTGATCAATCAAGCCGTATTCTTTCGCCTCCTGGCTGCTCATAAAGCGGTCACGGTCCGTGTCTTGTTC
>DATLYA010000188.1:0-16508 GCA_035575235.1 Candidatus Methylomirabilota bacterium | reverse complement strand
CGCCTTTGCCATAGATGGCGTACTTCATGAAGTTTTCACCTTTTCTCTTTGAGAGATTCAGCGCTCCGTAGTACGCGCCGTCGCGGAAAAGCTGACCAAAGAGGGTCGTCTGATGGGCAATGCCTTCGATGATCTCCTCATAGAGTTCCATGTTGCCCCATTCCAGCTTCAGAGGCTTGCCGAACAGTTCCTCGATGTCGCGCTCGGAAATGAGTTCACGCTGGGCGAGTTCCATGATGAAACCGATCGAGCAACTGAGATCCTGATTGTCGATGCCGTACTCGTTGGTGATCTTGCCCCAATGCGCCACGTCAGCCCAATCGCGCAAATCCAGTGCCCCTGCGCCGCTCCCGGTCGTAAGGTATTCTGGGTGGCGGAATGTCTCGCCGATGTACCGCTTCGCCTGCGGTGATTCATGCCCTTCGATCTTGTAGCGCCCATCACAGGCGACGAAGCAGTCAGAGGAACAGACTTCGGAATACTTATGAAACTTCTTGACCCAGTTGTCCGACCGCACTTCATCGCCGCGGAACAGGACACCCTGATTATTGCGCCAGAAGTTCCCGCCGATGCGCTGGTACATCTCCACCGCGCCGAGCGTGCCGCGCCGCTTAAAGCCATAGCCCGCTTCATTGGCGTCGATCTTTTGGCGAAAACCATCCGCCCAGCGCAGCAACGCCTGCGGATCATGAATTTTAATCCCTTTGTTTCCCTGCACGGCGATGGCTTTCAGATTTTTCGACCCCATGACGCAACCGCCGCCGCCACGAGCGTAGATGCGCCACCCGTCAGACACCACCCCGGACATTCCTACCAGATTCTCCCCGCTCTGCCCGATGGTCAGGGTATGCACACTGGATGGATAATCGCCGAGTTCTTTCTGGAGCAGCGCATGGGTCTCAGACGTGTTTTTCCCCCACAGACGGCTGGCGTCACAGATTGTCACGTCGTCATTGCAGATATGCAGGTACACGGGTTTGGGAGCTTTTCCTGTGATCGCGATATAATCGTACCCGGTGAACCGCACCATGTAGGGAAACTTGCCGCCGCCCGCTGAGTCGGCAAAGTGGCCGTACTCGGGACTCTTAAAAGTGATGCGCCCTTTGACGCCAATGCCCGAGCCGGTTCCCGCCACCGGGCCAACGCCAAAGATAAAGATGTTATCCGGTCCACGCGGATCGCTCATAATATCGTGACGCTGGAAGTGCTCCCATAAAATCCAGTCATTGATCCCTGAACCGCCAACCCACCGCTCAAACAGGGCATGCGGGAGGATTTCCGTCTTGATTTCGCCCGTCGTCAGATTCACTCGCAGTAGCTTTGCTTGCATGATCTGTCTCCTCCTTTAGCTCCGAGTTCCGAGGGCTGAGTCCTGAGTTCTAAGTCAAAAGCCCTTCCATCTTGGTACTCGGTACTCAGCACTCATTACCGCTTTTATGCCGCCGTGCTCACCTTCCCTACCATCATCGCATCTCCGAGCCCCATTTCTTTGCGCTCCTCGGCAGGCGTACGCAGAATAACGCTATACGCCGCTTTGGTTTCATAAAACAGCACAGGGAAACGCGGATACTGTTTACCGACATTGAGTTTATCTGGACGCGTGGCGCAGGCTTTGACACAGGCGGGGTCGCCACCGCACAGGTCGCATTTCAACACCTCGCCGGTCGGCGCTACATACACGGTGTCAAAAGGGCACGCGGGTACGCATTCCATGCACTGAATGCACTTAGTTTGATCAATAACCGCAGCCAGTGTGACGGGATCATAATAAAAGGCGTCGGTTGGACAGACCTGGGCGCAGGGCGGCGGATTCGCGCAGTGGTGACAAATAGCGACGTCAAACCCAAATCCGTCTTTACTCATCCGATTGCCCACTTGCGGCGCATGCTCGATTTTGAGCCGCGCCCACGCGGGATTTAACTCCCCCTCAGGGGAATGAATCAGCGAGCAGGCCACTTCGCACACTTTACAGTCCGTACACAGGTTCTGCAGGGCGAAGAGCTTTTTGGGGACGTTGGGAATATCCTCTCCAAGCTTAAACCAACGTTGCCCGGTGACTAATTCTTTTTGGGGTTCCGGCATCGTACAGACCCTCCCTTTTCATCCCTCAAGCTAATCTGCTTTGCGATTGCTTGTCAAGAAAAAAGGCCGTATGAAAGGGAACCGCGAGATTGAAAATGATCCCATAAGGAGAGAACCCCATGCCGCAACGGGAAGTCCTGTCCCACCCATCATTCGGGCATATTCCGGCCAAAAAGGTCTTAGATTGCATCTTCGCGCTTTCTCCAGAAGGCAACATTCTGCACCACCATATTGAAGAAGTAAGCCAAAGCATTCTCGATAATGACGGCGTGCTGTATGCATTGAACGGCCAACCTCCAGCGCCAGGACGAGAGCGATGCCGGATTATCCCGCCGTTCGTGCGCGAGTTTGGCGCGGCGTGAGACTAAGACGTGCTACGTGGTGCGTGATCACATCGCGTAGAAGTCCCCTAACACGCATCCCCTAACACGCATCACGCAATACGAAACACGTACTCATAGAAGAGGAGCCTGACTATGCCAGCGCAAACCCTCACCCCTCAAGAAGTCCAAGAGTTGTTCACCACCAACCCCGCCGCCGTCTACATCGACGTGCGGACCGTCGCGGAGTTTGCCTCCGGCCACCCCCGCCTGAAGAAGATTGTCAATGTTCCGATCGTTTTCCACCACCCAACAACGAAGGAGACCTATCCGAACAAGAGTTTTCTTGAAGTAATCGAGTCGCTGTACGCCAAAGATACGCCGCTCATTATCGGATGTGACGGCGGAGAACGAGCCGGACTGGCAGTGACGCTGTTGTCTCAGGCAGGTTATACCAACGTCTGCTTCATGGCCGAAGGGCACCCCGGCTGGCGCGCGCAAAAACTGCCCACGACAACAGATAACCGTGACGGTATCAGTTATGTTTCTCTCCTAACGCCAGTGAAACGGAAGGGCAAGAAAAAAACAGCAGCGCATGCATAAGGACAACATGAGAACAGCTCTTCTTGAGCGCGCCCTTTCAGTGATGAGATTCCTTCCCCTGATGCCCTCAGCCAGAAAGGAATCTCAAAATGCAGTGAGAGACCTATGCAGGCGTTACCGTTGCTGCGCCGCTCGCGCGACGGCGAGGTATCGCTCCTTATCCGCTTCGGCAGCCGGCTGGTGACGCACGTCGCCTTCCCCAAACTCACGAGTCCAGCCGGCGAATTCCAGGAGAATGCCGTCCGGATCGAAGAAATAAATGGAGCGGACAAAAGTCTTGTCATTCACCACTCGGCTCACCTGCTGCGGCGTGTCGTCATGGTTGATGACCTCGGTGACCTCCACGCCTTTGGCCTTTAAGCGGTCACGATACTCCTCGATCCGTTCAGCAGGCACATCGAACGCCACATGGTTCATCGAGCCGTGCGCGGTGACTAACGAGCCTTGCCCGACATTGTTTTTCGGCGAAGCAATCCCCGGCGCCGCTTCCGGGGCGTCAGGAAACCAAAAGAACGCCAGGGCGTCGCCGTTGCCAATATCAAAGAAAAAATGTTGTCCCATGCCGTTGGGCAGCTCGATGGTCTTGATCAACGGCATGCCCAACGTATTAGAGTAAAAATCAACCGTCCGCGCCATGTCTCGACAAACCAGCGCGAGGTGATTTACTCCCCGCAAGTCAAATTCTTTATTCTTTCTGCGCGCCATGACCCCTCCTGAGACGGCAATTTCTCTTTGCTTATCGCAGAAATACCGTCGAAAGGGAAGCGCTGTTTAACGCGCGTTCTGTCTAACGGATTGACGCGCCAGCGAGCCGCAAGGGCGGGGCGACCCGGCCGGGTTGCCCTCGGCCCCTTCCGGCGCCAGGCGGACGATGGAGGGCGCCAAATGTGTTGAGGTCGAATTTAGACAAGTCCCAGCGCCGCCAGCGGCTGTCGGTCCACCACCGGCAAACGATGGGCCCCCGCATAGGCGCTCACTGAGCCGGGCGTGCGCCCATACGGGTCAGGCAGGTCGATCTCTTTGGCGTATTCACGGATGGCGGGCGCCACTTCTTCTCCCATCAGGCGCATGCTGGTCAGACGATCCTGATTGCTGACCGGGCCTTGAATGTGGAAGAAGATAAAGATGCCGGGCCGTAAGACTTGCAACATCGTCTTGATTTTGGGGATCACCGTCTTTGGCGATCCGATAATGAGCTGCAATCCTTTCTGGGCCTTGTGATAGCTGTTGCCGAGTTTTCGCCTGATCTCTTGCCACTCGGCTTCTTGGGCCTGCGGATCCTCTTGCGCCATCTTGAGCTTGCCCTGACTGACGCCCAACCAGCTTCCGCCCGGTCGCTTGGCCAACAGGCGAATCGCGCTCTTCGAATTATAGCCGGGAGGCAGCGTATGCTCCGGACGAGAGAAAGCGGTTTGGCCGCCGCCGTAGATAACCCCTTTGCCAAGTTCCTGCGCTTTTTCATCGGTTTCCGCCACGAACGTCGGGCTCAAACAGCCGAAATTTTCCGGTTCCGCCTGATAGCCATGTTTTGCGGCGGCGCCGGCATAGATGTCCCACAGGTCGGTCCAATCGCCGTGCCCAGGCCTGCATAGGGATAGCGATGTTCTGCGCACCACTGCACCGTCTCCGGACTCAGCAGGCCAGGAATCCACATCTGCGGATAGGGTTTTTGATACGGCAAAGCCCAGGGGTTGACGTGTCGATAGTGAAAATGCTTGCCTTCATAACGCCAGGGCCCCGGCCGCGTCCACGCCTGAATAATGAAGTCGTGGGCTTCGTGAAAGTATTCACGATTGTAGGCGGGGTTGGCGTTGTTGGAAAACTGCTCGCTGCCAGCCCCGCGCACCCAACCGGCGACGAGCCGACCGCGTGAAATCAAGTCAATTTCAGCCAGCTCTTCCGCCATGCGCAACGGATGCTTGATGACCGGCAGCGGGTTGCCAACCAGGACGATTTTCACTTTTTTCGTGATGCGCGCAAGGATCGCCGCCTCCACGTTCATCACGCCGCCCATGCAAAACGGCGCGCCATGGTGTTCGTTCAGTGCGACAGCGTCAAAACCCAGCTCCTCAGCGTAACAGGCTTCATCGAGAAAGTAGTTGTAGTCGTCGGCCGCTTTCTCGCGATCGAAAAATTTGTTCGACACTGCAAAAAAAAGCGTGATTCCTAAAAATCTCCTCCTCAGGAACCCACCGATACGGCCGCTCGGTGAAATAACCAATTTTCATGCTCGACCCTCCTTTGTAGATGGACTGTTTTTACCAGCGAACGCCGACTTTTCCGGTGTAGGCGCCGTAATCGCCGCCGCCATCGAGGAAATTGTAGCGGGCGTCCACTCCCACGAAGATCCGCTCCGTCAGATTGACGTCCATCCCACCGCCGATGCTATAGGCGATTTTGATATTACCCTGTCCGGTAGGAAAACCACGGCGATAGAGTTCAGGCGCTTCCGGCGTGACGCCGCCAATCAACCCGCCCGGAAATCCCACAGAACTTAGTGTGACGTCCGGTTTCCCATCGCCGTTTGTATCAATGCCGGCGCGGCTCGTCCTCCCGAGCAGCACATTCATGCCCAGCCCGGTGACGAGATACGGCTGCACAATTTTCTCCAGCTGTTCCAGACCGTAATCGACCAATTTGTATTTCGCGCCAAGAAAGACCTGGAGGAATTTCAACTCCACTTTGTTGCTGACGATACGCGCTCCTGCCGGCAACCCCATGGCTGGAGCCATTAGCGTCAGCGGAGTCACAAACACGCCGTCATCCGTTCCCCGCCCGTAGCCAACCATAATTTCACCAAAGAGCTTTTGCCCGAGAAGCGGGTCTTTTCGCCACAACGGCAGGTCGAGCGCGCCCGCGATAAAAAAGTCATTGCCCGTACGGAACGGTCCGCTCTGCCCGCCTGGCATCAGTGAAAACTCACCGCCAAAGGGCGCGCGCATTTCTTCCTGGAGCGCGTTGACCCGCGCTTCCTGTTGCTCCACCGCTTTCATGACTTCCGGGGCTGGCTGCGCTGGCGCGCCCAACCGTTCTTCTAACTTTCTAATCCGCTCATCCTTCGCCTTCAGATTCTCCTCAAGCTGCTGCAGCCGCTCGGTGATTGCACGCATCTCCTCGGCAGAGACAGCGATGGTTTTTCCACCTCCCCCGGCACAGACCGCACAGGCGCCGCCACCCAGGCTGACCAACACCGCCACGACAATGACCATACTCTTCTTCAGCACACACGCCTCCTCTTCTTCACAGTGAACTTCTATCAAGTGGTTCTTTCTCCGCCTTCTCCTGCGCGCTTCAGTTTCAGCGCGTCAGGCGCAAGAGGGCGGTCGGGGCTTGGCCGCCCTCTTCGTGTCAGAGAAGGACAAAGGAGGAAACCTTCTCTCAGAGCGCCGCATCATCAAACGGGCAGCACCCACTTCTCTAAGGTCTGGCAAATCCCATGCCGGAGAGAAGAGAGAAAAAAAACAGCAAGCATGAGTTTTCTTGCCTCCAAAGGAGACAGGCTCCAAAAATATTGTTGCAATTGGAAACGGCGCGACTCTTCGTCGCAAGCGCGTCAGTTGCATTACATTGTCAATACGGTTCACCGTAGAATGATGACGGCCTGGAGATCAGCCAGCTGGGAAGGGGCCTCTTCCATCAGCAGTTCGGCATAGGCCTGCGCCTCCGCGTTGCGGTAGTGCTCGAGAAGCGCCGCTAGACGCGTTCTCCCTTCTTTCTGCGTCAGCGCCGTCAACCACGTTGCAACGCCAGCGAGGTGCCATTCTTCATCAGTCGCAATTTGCTCAAGCGTCTGGACAAGACGCGGCTCCGTCCCGCCGCGGGCGGCGTGCTCACGGTAGCGCCGTTGGACGCTCTCCTCCACCATGCGCAATAGCGCCAGCAGCTCGCACGTCGATGCAGGCGCGCCGGCATGCTGCTGCAGGAGGCGACGATAGTTTCTTTTCTTTGGCGCAACTGAACCGCCACGCTCCAGGAGGATCTCCGTCCATAGCTGAATATGACGCGCTTCCTCCGCCAGCTGGCGAGTCAAAAAGGTCAGGAGCGCCGTCTCGTCCACCTGGCGCAGCAGGCGCTGCAGTAAATCGGCGCTACGGATCTCCGCTTCACGGTAATAGGCGAGAAGCCCCATGGACCGGGTGTCGTTTGTCATCTGCACACTCTCCTCTGTGGCCGCTCCTCACAGCCGCGGCGGGGCGGCTTAACGAAAATCATGCCAAGGCGATCTACAAGGACGGACGCCGCAGGGCATACAGGGAGAACAAACTGTGAACAGGCGCGGGAGAACCAACCGCCGCCAGAGCCATCCCAGAACGCGCTGGCGGCGGAGCGAACGGAGGGGTGGCGCGCTTCCGTTTAGCCCCGCACCAGGACCACGGCGAGCGCCACAATGAGCAGGGCTAAAAGCAAATTCACGCGCCCCAGCCAGGCGGCGCGCCGCCGCAGCCGCACAGCCGCAGGCGAGCCTGGGGCCGTGCGAGCGACCGCGGTAGCTTGCGGGCCGACGAGAAAATCATGTAGGAGACTGAGCCCCAGCGAGACGGCGACAAGAAAAAGCTTGGCGGCAAGCGTATGGCCAAAACCGCCAGCCCACAGCTGGCCATTCCAGACATCCGTCCACTGCAAGCCGCGTGAGGCCAGGTTGACAACGCCGGTGGCGAGCAAGAGCAGCAGACACAACCAGCCAATCCAGCGAAATTGCCGTCCGGTTTGCGCAATCAACGCCGCCGCCTCGGCGCGATGCGCCGGCTGGCGCAGAATGGGCGCTAACACCGCGGCAAGGAACGCCATGCCGCCGAGCCATACGGCGGCGGCCACGATATGGAGCCACACCGAGAACAAATAGAGCCAACGCACGCAGTTGTGGTTTTAGCGCGCCCTGCGCCACCTGAAAAGAGCACAGCGGCGCTGCGCTACAACGCCGCGACGCGCAGTTCATCCATCGCCACAGAGCGATGAGGGTTGAAGTGGGGCAAAATATATTTCCCGGTGCGATAGATCGAGCGCATGATATTGGCGTGTGGAATGCGGCCTGCCTGTTTGAACAAAATCGCCTGATCCATGCCGGCGCGCTAAAACGTTTCCAGTTTGCGGATGACTTCATCCGGCGCGCCCACCGCCACCATATGATGCGCCTTGATCTGCGCGTCGGTCGCGTCTTTCGGATCCTGGTTCATAGCGAACATCCGGCGCAAATAATCGTACGAGTAGAGCTGATTCTTGACTATCAACGGCTCGAAGAGTTTGCCCAGGGTGTGCATGAACCAGCGGGCGCCTTCAATGCCAATGGCTTCTTCCTCTTTCGTCTCGGCGACATGACAGATGACAAGCCCGGCAAACCGCTCGTTCGGGACCTTCACCACCTGATCGCTCCGCCGCGCACAGGTTTTGCGATACGCCTCCATGCTTTGTTGCACATGGTCCCAATTCAGGCTGAAGCTCAAAGCGCCAAGCCCACGGTCGCCCGCCATTTCGTAACTGTCAGGCGCGACGCACGCCATCCACATGGGCGGATGCGGTTTTTGTATCGGCTTGGGCACGACCCGCCGCGGGGGAATGTTCATTAATTTGCCGCTGTACTCCAGAAGCTCCTCGGTCCACGCTTTGACAATAATCGCCAGCGCTTCGCGCATTTCCTCGCGGGTCCGCTCATAATCAATGCCGAACCCGTCAAGCTCCTGCGCGGTGGTTGAGCGTCCCGTGCCAATCTCCGCGCGTCCATTGCTCATGATGTCGAGCACGGCGGCTTGTTCGGCGACTTTCACAGGATGATTGAAATTGAAGGGCAACAAACGCACGCCGTGCGCAATGCGAATATTCTTCGTCCGTTGCGTCACCGCGCCGAAAAAGACCTCCGGAGCCGGGCTATGCGAGTATTCTTCCAGAAAATGATGTTCGACTTCCCATACGTAGTCGAAGCCTACCCGGTCGGCCAGCTCGATCTGCGCCAGCGCCTCCCAATAAACGTTATACTCGCTGCGCTCATGCCAGGGGCGCGGTGTTTCCATTTCGTAGAATAATCCGAATTGCATTGCCTCCTCCTTCGCTCTCGCTCGTGTTGCAGTGCACTAGCGAGAACGGCGCCAGGATCGGCGGGCGAACGCCTGCTTATTTCCGCCCCCCGGGACCGCCGCCTTGTCGCCAAAAGAGACACTTGAAAAAACGTCTGACGTCAAAGGACACATGCCGAACTCAGCGTCGGCGTCCGCGCTCGCCAGCAATCTGGAGATTTCGCTGGCGCCGGTGTTGCTCTCTGAACAATAGTTATTGAAGGACTAAGGAGGACGATATGCACGTAGGCTTCGCTATGCTCATACAGAATCTCAGCGATCAGTACACCGACCGCGAGGTGTATCAGCACGCCCTTGGCATGGCTGATCGCGCGGAGTCGCTTGGGTTCGATTCGATCTGGATTCCAGAGCATCACTTTACCGAATACACCATGACGCCGAACGTCGCCCAACTGCTCACCTACCTGGCGGGACGCACGTGGCGCGTGCAACTTGGGGCCATGGCCTACATTGTTCCCTGGCATGAGCCGATTCGACTAGCCGAGGAAATTTCCGTCCTCGACCACGCCTCGAATGGACGAGCCATTCTCGGCTTTGGGCGCGGACTTGGACGCGTCGAGTTTGACGCCTTTCGCCTCAACATGAATGAATCGCGGGAACGCTTTATCGAGTACACGGAGGCCGTGCTCAAAGCTTTGGAGAGCGGCTTCATTGAATATGACGGCAAATATTACAAACAGCCGCGCGCCGCCATTCGCCCCGCACCCTTCAAATCGTTCCGGGGGCGGGCGTATGCAGCGGCGGTCTCGCCGGAATCCGCGCGCATCATGGCGCAGCTCGGGCTGGGCATTCTCATCATTGCCCAAAAGCCCTGGGATGTCACCAAAGCCGAGCTGGCGATGTATCGCGAGCTCTACCAGGAGCTTAATAAAGCCGAGGCTCCTAAACCCGTTCTGGTCAGTTTCATCGCCTGTCATGAAGATGAAGGCGTGGCGCAGGAAATGCACCGCACCTACGTTCGGGGGTATGCACGCTCGGCGCTCAAGCACTATGAATTTGATAATGTTAATTTAGCCGCCATCAAAGGGTACGAATATTACGGCGCGCTCTCACAGAATATCGCGAAGCACGGGACTGAAGCGTTTACCAATTTCCTGGCCGATCTGCAGATCTACGGCACGCCTCAGCAAGTGTACGAAAAAATTATGGACTACCAGACGATGATCCAGGGTGCGGCGCAGTTAGGGGTGTTCAGCTACGGCGGCATGCCGCATGATCTGGCGCTCCACAACTACCAACTCTTTGCGCAGAAAGTCTTGCCGCGCCTGAAGGAGGTCCCGGTCGACAGAGCGCTGGCCGCATAGACAAGCCTCTCCCTCCACTCCCCCAGTCACCAGGGTGCAGCGCCCCCCTCGGCCAGGGGTGCGCCTTGCCCTCTCCTGCGACGGGAGAGGGCAAGCACGCCCAATGGCGCAGCCTTCCCTCGGCTCCTCATTTCTTCACCACCGCTTGACTACTGTTTCTTCTTTTCCCACCCAGGGAACGGCAGGGAGCACAGCGCTGGATCGCGGCGTCGCCTCCTCTCGCCCCCAGCGCTTCCCCCAGCGCACGGCTACGCTGCTTTCGCCTGTTTTTCTTCTTTCTTGAAATGTGGGATGACGTGCTTCTGCATGAGCTCCATGCACCGCAGTACTTTCTTATTGTCGAAGCCGCCGAGACGGGTCCAGCACAGCAGCTGCGTGGCGCCGTAGCGATCGCGGAGCTGCTCGATCTGGGCGATACAGTCATCTGGATTCCCGCAGATCACCGCTCCCGCCTGTAGCAGCTGTTCCCAGCTAATGGTGGCGGCAAGATCGCGCGTCTTGGCGTACACCTCATACGATGGCACCGCTTCCTGTCCTTGTGGGGGGGCGATGTACTTGCTGATCGTGCGGTAGTACCACAGCACGGGCTCGGCAAAGTCGGCCACCGCCTGCTCCCGCGTCTCCGCCACATAAATCATGCTGAGCGCCGCCAGCTCCTTGGCGGCCGGATCATGGCCGTTCTCCCTCAGCGCCGCGCGATACTTCACCAATAAGTCATCGGCGCTCTTTCCCTGGAAACCAAAGACCGGGGCGCATAACAAATTACATCCCATTTTGCCCACCAGCGGGAAGGTGTCCTCGCTAATGCCCGCCACCCAGACAGGCGGATAGGGCTTCTGCAGAGGCTGGGGGCGCACCGGCTGCTCGTCATAGTGAAAATGTTTGCCGTGGAAGGTCACTTTCCCTGTGGTCCAGGCCTGAAGAATAATTTCCAGAGATTCTCTGAAGATCGAACGCGATTGAGACTGATCAATCTGAAAGCCCTTATATTCGATCGGCTGATAGCCGCGCCCTACGCCAAAGTCCACGCGTCCATCGCTCATGAGATCGAGTAAGGCAAACTCTTCAGCGACACGCAGCGGATTATGAAAGGGCAAGACCACCACGCCAGTGCCCAGGCGAATCCGTTTTGTCACCCGCGCGATTGGGGCAAGCATGAGCGCCGTCGAGGCGCAATAGCCGTACTCGGTAAAGTGATGCTCTGCCGGCCAAATCGAATCGAACCCCAGGTCTTCCGCCGCTTGCATGAGATCAAGCTGCTCTTTGACAATCTGATATTCGGTCTTGTGCACCGGGTTTTCAAACAAGTGCAACATGCCAAACTGCAGGTTTTTCCGCGTCGTTGTCATAGACGTTTCCTTTCTCTTGGATTTATCGAAACTCCGGCATCACTTTCGTCGCAAACAGCTCCAGGTTGCGGAGCGTCAATTCCTTGGGCATGATTCCCTGGTCCCTAACCAGATGAGATACTGATGAGATACTCGGGTTGCGTCCTCGTGCGTCTCACGTTTTGAAAAGAGCAAGTTCACTGCCAATCGCCGCCGTCAGGATACCCGCCGCAATCCACGCCGCCGGCGGACTCAATGTCACTAAAGGAGACAGCTCGCGTGGCGCATTCGGCGCCAAAACGGGACATGCAGGGTCTGGCGTTGGGTGTTCTCCTCGGACGCGCGCCGCTCGACGCGCGCCATCCTGGCGACAATACGCCCCCAGAGCGCCCTTGTCGGCGCGAGGAGGCTTCCCCTCTCCCCGAGGTCCGCCCCCTCAGCGTCTTGCTTGAGGCTCCGTTGTCTCTCGACGAAGGCGGATTGTTATTTCGTGGATTTCTCTGATGTCGCCGAGGGACTTGTCGGCGCCAGCTCGAGGGGCAAGGTGACGCCATACAGCCGGCAGACATTGCCGCTTGTCATTTTCTGTTTCTCGTCGGCTGGAACTCCCTGGAAAATGCGGTCAAGAACATCTCGGGAATGGGGCCAGATGGAATCGTGATGGGGGTAGTCGTTGCCCCAGATGAGGTTATCCACGCCAATCGCGTAACGAGTCATGACGCCTAACTGGTCGTCTTCAAAGGTGGCGTAGAATTGGCGCCGGAAATAAGCGCTCGGCGGCATGGTGAGATCCGGAGAAGCTTCTTCGCGCGCTCGATAGGTGGCGTGGTCAAGGCGTCGGAGCACATGGGCCAACCAGCCGGTCTCAAATTCACAGCACACGAACTTGAGCCGCGGGTGTCGTTCGGCGACGCCGGAGCAAATGAGTTGCGCTATGGTGGCCACGATGGCCCCATGGACCATCGTGTACCCCACGATGCCGCCGGTCGGCGACCCCCAATGAGCGGGGAGTCCCATATCTGGCGTACTGCCGCAGAACACATGCATGGCAAGAGGACGCCCGCTCTCTTCCGCCGCTCGCCAAAAAGGCTCATAGTCCGGGTGGCTATACGGCTTGTTGGGCGGCGCAGAGCAAGGAATCGCAAACCCGCGGAACCCCATGTGGGCTGTTCGCTCCAACTCTTGGATCGCCGCCTCAACATCGGGAAGCGGGAGACAGGCAATGCCGACCAGACGCTCCGGAGCATAACTGCAGTAGTCCCGGAGCCAGTCGTTGTAGCGGCAAAAGAGGGCCTGGACCACGTCTCGTTCGGGATAGGAAAACGCCAGCATGTTGGCCCCCGGATACACAACCTCGCCGACGATTCCGTCAAGCTCTTGCTCTTTGAGCCGCGCCGCCGGGTCGTACACACCGGGGTTCAAGCCGGCATAGCCGCGGGCGATTAGTTCGTGGGTTTCTGGATTGTCCAGGCGATGCCCAGCGATGCCCAGCCGCCCCACCGAAAACATGAGCTTGCCAAAAGCGATATATGTTCCTCGCTTGCCTGCAGGATTCTGGAGGATCTGAGGAGCGCGGGCCCCAAAGCGGCGGTCGAGGCCCGCAAACACCTCCGGCGGCTCTACCACGTGAGAATCACAGGAATAGTACGCATTCATCGCCAAACTCCTTTTTCTTATTTGCCTCTCGCTTGCGTCCTTTCCGGTATGGCGAGGTTCTTTTCTGGTCACCGCCTCCTTACGAGAGACGCTTCCTTCAGCACCCTCACGTGATCGGCGGCGCATCGTCGTTCAACCGATCCACCAGAAACGACAATTCGTGGGCGAGGTCGGCGTTGCGACGATATGCTTGATAGGCGGCCACTCCTTCATGCAACACAGCGCGCAGGAGGGTGTCCCGGAGCATTCCCTGCTTCTGCCCTCAAGCGACACATGCCGCTACTGCCCATCTTCACCGGCCATATTTCACTCCATAGGAAAACGTTGCTGTCAGCGGTCAGTGTATCAGGAGGACGGCGAGGAAACGGGCGCTGCTTCTACACCCATGAGCCGGGCTTGCCCGACTCCTCCATGCGTGGGCTGAGGGTTTGTCATCTGCTCTCGCTGGCTCAACCACGGCGCAGCACCCGTCCCGGCATGGCGTTCGTGCATATCCCATCTTCGCAACTCACCTGTCCCTTCACCGTGATCCAGCGAGAGCCGTCCGTACGCTGGACCCGCCGCCCATCCTCAAGCGTTGGCCACCAAGTCGGCAAATCACTCGCCCCGGCTCGCGTACGCATGGCAGCGCTGAAGGGTTGGCGCTGCCGCTTGACTCACTGGTGCGCCAACACTTTTTCGCCTTTCTCTTTTCAGCACGTTGCCTGTTGCGAGACAGAATGAGCGGCAATGCCTGCGAGTCAAATTTCTCTTTCATTGTTGATAGATTTCAGGGTTAGCACGCGTTGCGGTTTCTCCTCCATCGTTCCTGGCATCGCTCGCACCAGGGGTGGATTGTCGTCACACAGGCTCCACTGCGCAAAGAAGCAAGCGACCGTGTCTGTCTCTTAGCGGGGCTTTTCGCTTATGAGACGAGGTCGTAGAGACGCGCCGCGTTAACAGTGACAATCGTCTCGATTTCCCGCGCGTGAGACGCTCAAAAACCAGGCCCTCTACTGCGCTCTTGCACAGAAGACTGCTCGTCCAGGCGACAGGCAGTCTCCCAAGTTGAGCGTGTGGCAGACACTGCTATCCGCAGGTGCACTTCGCGGATCGTTCTCCCATATGACGTCTCCCAAGTTGAGCGTGTGGCAGACACCGCTATCCACACGCCCTGGCGCTTTGAACGTCTTCCCGCTTGTCAGCGAGAATGGCGCCAGAAGGACAAGAAAGGAATTGATAGAGAAATTCTCAGGAGAGACGGTTGGCGCAATGGAGCAAAAGGACACACAAGACAAGCGGCTGACTCCAAAAGCGCCACTCCCCTTTGAACGATATCGTTCATTGCCAAGATGCCGAGGGCAACACTCTCGAACTATTGTAGTGTACAGGCGTACGCGGTCTATGGAGGGGCAGCCCTGGCGACCGCGCTCACGCCCACGATGAAGACGCCCTTCGCCTCTTCGTGGGAAAGGAACACGCGAGGGCAAACCGCTATCGGTTGTGAAGAGCCACGGATACACGAGGAGACTGACTGGATCTCCTGACAGCGGGTTGCAAATGTTTACGACCTCTTGCAAAATTCCTGTATGGCTCCCTCGCCGACAGCGTGACGCGTGCGTGTCGTGGCGGCAGTCGAAGAAAGGGGGGTATCCATTCCCGAAGCCGCCCGGATTGCCGCAACGGAAGGGATGCTCAGTCTCGGACCAGCGCTCTTGGGCAAAGGAACTCATTTTGCCTTGCGAGTGCAGGGCGATAGTATGATCGACGAAGGGATTTACGATGGAGACTTCGTCATCGTTCGCCAGCAGCAGACTGCCGATCCAGGCGAGATTGTGGTCGCCCTCTTAGGTGAAGAAGTGACGGTCAAACGCCTGCGCAAAGACGGCAAGAGCCTCTTTCTTGAGGCAGCGAACGCCGCCTATGCGCCTATCCCGCTGACACAGCAAACGCCTTCGCCGCGGATTCTAGGAGTCGTTGTCGGTGTCTACCACGACCGAAGACGGCGGCGGTGAGCGCGGCGCGGTGACACTTCTTACCTTTATCTCCTCGGCGGCGTAGTCATGCTGATGGCGCGCTGACTGAACGCCTTTCCTTCCGACAGTTCGTGATAAAATGATGCATTCTTTTGGGCTTCCACACCAAACGGTCGGCGGGAGGAGAGGCGCGTCATGATGTCCGAGAGCCTTGCACGGGAACTTCTTCACTACCTTCGCTCCCAATTGCCAGCGATGCTGGAGCTGCTGCAGCAGCTTGTGCGCGCGGAATCGCCCTCGACTGTTCCAGCAGCGCAACAAGCAGTGTTAGGTCCGCTGGCGGAGTTTCTCGGCGGATTGCAATACGCCACCCGGCTCATTGCTGGCGTCCAGAGCGGGGGGCACTTGTATGCCCGGCCATGTCGACGTGAGAAACGGCGGCCGTTTCAACTGGTGCTGGGGCATTGTGACACCGTGTGGCCGCTCGGCACGCTGGCGGAAATGCCGCTGGAAATGGACGAAGGCGTGATGCGCGGTCCTGGCGTGTATGACATGAAAGCCGGACTCGTACAGATGCTCTATGCCCTGCAAGCGCTTCGTGAATTGCGGTTGGAGCCTGTTGTTACGCCGGTTGTCTTTATCAACTCTGATGAAGAAATCGGCAGCCGTGAATCCACGCCGCATATCCGTCGGCTGGCGCGCGGCGCCGACCGGGCGTTCGTGTGCGAACCGTCTTTGGGCGCAGACGGCAAACTCAAAACGCAACGCAAGGGCGTGGGCAGCTTCACCGTTGTCGTCAAAGGCAAAGCCGCTCATGCAGGATTAAACCCCGATAGCGGGGCCAGCGCCATTTTAGAGTTATCGTACGTGATTCAGAAACTGTTTGCCTTGAATGACCCGCTCAAAGGAATCACCGTCAATGTCGGCATGATCGATGGCGGGGTGCGACCGAACGTCGTGGCGCCGGAAAGCCGCGCGCTGGTCGATGTGCGCGTCCAGACCCAAGAGGATGCACAGCGCATCGAAGAGGCGATTCATGGCCTGCAGCCGGTCACACCGGGCATTACACTAGAAATTGAAGGGCGCATTCGCCGTCAGCCGCTGGAACGCACGTCGCGCAACCAACGGTTGTGGGAAACAGCCCGGCAGATAGGACGCTTACTGAAGCTTGATCTGGAAGAAGGCGCGGCGG
>DATLYA010000187.1:0-2445 GCA_035575235.1 Candidatus Methylomirabilota bacterium | reverse complement strand
AAAGCCGATACCGACCAGGGGCAGCCCTAGATCACTGGCTTCTTTACAATGATCTCCAGCCAGAATTCCTAATCCTCCGCCGTAGATTGGCAACGAGCTATGAATGCCAAACTCAGCGGAAAAATAAGCGACAGTTGCCTCTGCAAGCCGTGGAAAGGTGCGCGCCGTCCAGGTGTCCCGCGTTCTCATCTCTGCGTCAAACGCCATCACAGCGGCGTCATACCGGCGCAGAAATGACGGATCTTGCGCCAACATGTGCAGCCGCTCAGGATTCACTTCTTGCAGCAGTTTCACAGGATTATGCGCGGTGAGGGTCCAGAGCGTTTGATCAATCGCAGCAAAGAGGTTCCGCGCCTCGGTATGCCAACTCCACCACAGGTTATAGGCAAGGTCGCCCAACCGATGAATACGAGGAGGAAGATCCGGTATCGCACTGTTCATGATTGTTCGTTCCCTCTACAATCCACACTCATCTTCTAGTAGTATCAAGCAATCGGCCAATGGTCTGCATAAATTAGACCACCAAGCCGCCGTGATGACACACCCTCTTTCTCTTCCCGGCGTGAATGGTTATATAGAAGGCGGCTTTTCCAGTGTAACATGAATTTTACATCTCGACTCGTTACGGAAGGAGGCGCCTATCATGGAAATGCAGGAACGACAACCTATTCCCCGTATTAATGATGTCGCTCCCGATTTCACCGCTATCAGCACGCACGGGGAGATCACTCTGTCGCAATACACCAAAGCAGGCAAATGGGTGTTGCTCTTTTCCCATCCCGCCGACTTCACCCCAGTCTGCACCACAGAATTTGTTGAGTTCTCCCGACTCTACCCGGAGTTCGAAAAACGCAATGTGCAGCTCATCGGACTGTCTGTCGACAGCATCTACTCACATCTTGGCTGGGAGCAGAACATCGAGAAGAACTTCGGACAGCAGATCCCCTTCCCCGTAATTGCTGACCGCAATATGTCTGTCGCTGCTCTCTACGGTTTGATCCATCCAGGCGCCAGCGACACGGCGACCGTGCGCGCGGTTTTTCTGATTGATCCCAACCAGAAAGTGCGCTTTCTCATCTACTATCCGCTCAGCATGGGACGCAACTCACAGGAGATCTTACGCGCCATCGATGCCGCCCAAGCGGCTGATAAACACGGCATCGCCACGCCAGTCAATTGGAAGCCGGGAGAAGAAGTAATCGTCCCTCCGCCAGTCAACGAAACTGCTCTACGTGAACGACTGGAAATGGGCAAGCGCGGTGAGGTGAGCCAGACCGATTGGTACTTTTCGAAGAGGAAAATCTAAGAAAACGGTCTTGCAGTCTCTCAGTTCTTCAGTCTGACAGTCGGATAGTCTGAACATCCCATCAACCTTATGAGCCTATCCGACCGCGAACTACCTGATTATGAACTGCCTTACGGCTAGTTAGGATTCCGTCGGGCAAAGAATCCAGCAAGCCCAATCCACCCAAGAGCCGGTGACCAGCCAGCGAGACCTGGCGTCAAGAAACCGCCATAGCCAAGCGAGGCGCAGAGGCCGGTCATTAATACATGACCAATGCCAATTATGGCGCTCACCAGCAATGTCAGGGCTGGACCTGGAAACGGCGGACCGCTGACGGCAAAGAACAGCGCTACTGCAGGCAGCACGATACACGCAACAGGCGCAGCCAGTTTTGCGTGAAAGTCTACTCTATAGACCGAAGCGTCATACCCCTGCGCTTCCGCTTCATGAATTTGCTGAGCCAGCTCTCGGACGCCAAGCTGCAAGGCGTCCACCGTTTCAGTCGGCGCTTCGCCAAGCTGCATGCGTGTTTCTGCGGGCATTTCGCGGAATCCTTCTTCTGAGATGGCGATACGGCTCGGCTCGCTTAACTCCCAGAGCCCGTCGCCCAGATGCCGCGCGGCGGCTGCGTCAATACGTTCTACTGGCAAGCCATTGGCACCAAGCGTATAGATAGATAAGGCTTTCACTTCACCCCTGTGCGGGTTAAGCTGCTCCGCCTGATACACCCGCGCTCCAGCCTGGAACCAGAGCATTTCCTGCAACGAGCCGGAGGCCTGCGAGCGATTCTTGATCTCCCGGTTTTTTATTCGTTCGGCGAGCGCATTCGTCTTCGGCACCAGGACCTCATTCAGTACGAAATAGAGAGGCGTAAGAAGACTGGCGATAAGAAGAATAGGAATCAGCGCGCGCGAGCCCGAGACGCCGCAGGCGCGCATCCCGATAAGTTCCCGATAGACGGACAACGCGCTCACTGTCAACGTCGCCGCCAGGAGTAAGGCCATAGGCACAATACGTGAGGCAAGCAAAGGGGCGCGCATGCTGTAAAATCGTAACGCTTTGAGCATATCGGCGTGATACCGGGCGAACCACTCCAAGCGCTCAAGGATATCGACCAGCAAATAGCCGACGAACAAGACGGCAAATGACGCCAGCGCCAT